>JBPYFB010000355.1:0-7342 GCA_051986465.1 Rugosimonospora sp. | reverse complement strand
GTCGGCGTACTGACCGGGCTGGTCGCCGTCGTGCCGGCGTCCTTTGTGGATGGTACGCAGCTGTGGCTCGCGCTGATCCTCGTTGTCACGCTCGCCGTACCGCTCCTGCTGGGCGACGCGATCCGTGGCCGGCGCGCGCTGGAGACCCAACTCGCCGAGCAGACCGAGCTGCGCCGGCACGATCTGGCGCGGCAGGCGGTGCTGGAGGAGCGCGGGCG
This sequence comes from Rugosimonospora sp., assembly GCA_051986465.1. GTDB lineage: Bacteria > Actinomycetota > Actinomycetes > Mycobacteriales > Micromonosporaceae > DATEJJ01. Next base: position 7,124 of record JBPYFB010000355.1, on the reverse strand, counting down.
GATCGCCCGGGAACTGCACGACGTGGTGGCCCACCACATGTCGATGATCGCGATACAGGCGGAGGCGGCCCCGCTGAAGATCCCCAACCTGCCGCCCGAGGCCGCCCGTACGCTGTCCGCGATCCGGGGCGCGGCGCGCGAGGCGCTCGCCGAGACCCGCCGCGTGGTCGGGCTGCTGCGGGAGGAGGGCGAAGAGGCGGAGCGGGTACCGCAGCCGGGCCTCGCGCGCCTCGACGAGCTGGTCGCGGGCGCGGTGTCGGCTGGCCTGTCCGTAGAGTCCACCGTGGTCGGTGTGCCCCGGCCGCTCCCCGCTGGCGTGGACCTTTCGGCGTACCGGATCGTGCAGGAGGCGCTCTCCAACGCCGCGCGCTATGCGCCAGGCGCGCGGGTACGGGTCGAGGTCCGGTACGCGCCGGAACAGCTCGCGTTGTCCATAGTGGACGATGGGGGTACGGAGCCGCGGTCGCCGGACGGGGACGGCGGGCACGGGATCGTGGGCATGCGGGAGCGGGTGGCGATGCTCGGCGGCTCGCTGTCGGCGCGCCCCTGCGAGGCGGGCGGCTTCGCGGTCGAGGCGAGCCTCCCGTACGGAGCCCTCTCGTGAGTATTCGAGTACTGGTCGTCGACGATCAGGTCATGATCCGTGACGGGCTCGCCACGCTGCTGTCCGCGGCCGAGGACATCGAGGTCGTGGGGCAGGCCGGCGACGGGCGCGAGGGCGTGGAGATGACCGGGCGGCTGGCGCCGGACGTCGTCGTCATGGACATCCGGATGCCGGTACTGGACGGGCTGGCGGCGACCGCCGAGATCGTGGGTACCGGCGAGGGGCCGCACCCGGGTGTCCTGATTCTGACCACGTTCGACCTCGACGAGTACGTCTACGAGGCGCTGGGTGTGGGCGCCAGCGGCTTCCTGCTCAAGGACGCGTCGGGGGCGGAGCTGATCCAGGCGGTACGCGTGGTGGCGCGCGGCGATGCCCTGCTCGCACCCTCGGTCACCCGCCGGCTGATCAGTACCTTCGCCCGGCGCCGCCATCACGAGCGGCCGGACCTGGGTACCCTGGCCAGGCTGACCCCGCGCGAGGCGGACGTGCTGCGGCTGGTCGCCCGCGGCCTGTCCAACGCCGAGATCGCCGGGGAGCTGGTACTCGCCGAGCAGACCGTCAAGACGCACGTGGGCAACATGCTGGCCAAGCTCGGCCTGCGCGACCGTACCCAGGCGGTCGTGTACGCGTACGAGAACGGGTTCGCCGGCTGAGTACGGTTCATACCTAGGTATCAGAAGCAAGTCGGCTCCGCAGCGGGAGGCGCGCCCGATCGCGCGATTCCTACCGTTTGCTGCATGAGAGCAATCGTCAGTGGATTCGTCCTTAGTGGACTGTTGCTGGTCGGTCTCCCGTCACCGGCATCGCACGCCAGCGACCCGAACGCCGTGCGGTGGGGCGCGGATGTCGCGGCGGTCGCGCCGGGGCGTACCGCTCCGGACCCGGATGCCGCGCCGGCCGCACAGGTGCGCGCGTTCTTCACCGGTCTCACGAGCGCACAGCGGGAGGCGCTCGTGCGGCGGGACCCCACGGTCGTCGGAAACCTCGACGGCGTACCGGCGGATCTGCGGTACGAGGCGAACGAGCGGGCGGACCGGGACTCGTCGCGGGTGCCGGGGCGGCTGCTCGGGTACGACCCGCACGCCGGGCACGTCGCGGTCGTCCTGGGCGATCTGGAGCACGCGCAGCGGATCGCGGTACTCGTACCGGGCATGGGTTGGAGCGTGGACAAGCTGCTCGGCGCCGCCGGGCGGCAGGGCACCCACCCGCTCGCGGCCGCGGCGGCGGTCTACGACGAGGCGCGGCGGGTCTCGCCGGAGACCGCGGTCGCCGTGGTGGTCTGGCTCGGATACACCCCGCCGGACGGGATCGACCTGCAGGCCGTGGTCTCCGAGCGGGCCACCGCGGGAGCCGCCGCGCTGCGGCGATTCGTCGCCGGGCTGCCCACGGGCGCCGGCGTCACCCTGCTGTGCCACAGCTACGGCGCGGTGGTCTGCGGCGAGGCGGCCGCCGGGCTGCCGGTCACCGATCTGGTCGCGCTCGCCGCGCCCGGGCTCGACAGCTCCACAGTGGATGGTCTACATGCGACAGCCCGGGTATGGGCCGCGCGTACCTCGGACGACCCGATCCGGTACGTGCCGCACGTCCGCTTCCTCGGCATCGGGCACGGCACGGACCCGGTGGCAACCGACTTCGGCGCGCGGGTGTTCCGCACCGGCGACGCGCACGGGCACGAAGGCTACTACACCCCCGGTACCGAATCCCTCACCAACCTCGCCCGCATCGTGACGGGCCTGACGTCGGCGGTGACCCTTGTCCAAGCTGTCTGAACGCATCGAGGCCGCCACTCCCGCCACGCGGGACCGCGCGGTCGACGGGCTGCGCGCCCTCGCCATCCTGGGCGTCGTGGTGGGCCACTGGCTCGTCATGCCGCTGCGCCCCGACGCCACGGGCGCCCTGCACGTGACCAGCCCGCTGGTGGCGCTGCCCGGGTTCGCTCCGGTCAGTTGGCTGCTCCAGATGCTGGGCCTGTTCTTCCTCGTGGGCGGGTACTCCGCGGCGCGCGGCTACCGGGCGCCGTACGGGGCTTGGCTGCGCAAGCGCATGGTGCGGCTGACCCGGCCGGTCCTCACCCTCGCCGGCGTGCTGGCCGTCGCGCTGCCGCTGCTGTGGCTTTTCGGCGTGCCCGCCGGTACGCTGCGCACCACGCTCGTGATGACGGTACAACCCCTGTGGTTCCTCGGGATCTACGCGGTCGTCACCGCGCTGACGCCGGCGATCGTCGCGCTGGTACGCCGGTGGGGCGCACTGGCGGTGGTACCGTCCCTCGCCATTGTGTCCATTGTGGACTTCTTGCGGTACGGGCCGTGGCAACACTCGGTACCGGGCTGGGTCGGGCTGGTGAACCTGGTGCCCGGCTGGGCGTTCGGCTACGTGCTGGGCGTGGCGTGGGCGTACGGGCGGCTCGGCCGGCGCGGGGCGTTGCTGCTGGCCGGTGGCGGAGCGGCGCTGTGCCTGCTGCTCGTCACGCGCTTCGGTTACCCGGTCAGCATGGTCGGTGTACCGGGCTCGACGCGTACCAACTCGCACCCGCCGTCGCTGCTCGTGCTGGCGCTCGCCGCGGCCCAGTGTGGCCTCGCGATCCTGTTGCGCGGCCAGATCGCCGCGCTGCTGCGCCGGCCTCGGCTGTGGGCGGTGACCACGGTGGTGAACCTCGCCACGCTGACGATCCTCTGCTGGCACCAGGTGGCGCAGGTACTCGTCTCGGGTGTGGCGCTGGCGATCGCGCCGCACGGCGTTTCGGGGCTGCACGACGCGCCGGACGGGCCGGGCTGGATCCTGCGGCGCCTGGCGTGGCTGCCGCTCTACCTCGCGGTGCTGGCCGCTCTTACCGTTAATAGAGCGCTCCGCAGGCCGCTCAGACGCGCCGCCTTCCCTCGCCATTACGAAACCCCGCCTTCGGCGGCGTAATGGCTCGGTCCAGGCGCCGCCGCGGCCTGCTCTGCTTACCGAGCGCGGCGTTCGGGGTGGGCGCGGTTCCAAATCCGCATCCGCTCCGGGTAGCCCACCCGGGCCGCCTCATACAGTGGGACCTCGCGCCGGCGCGCGATCTGCAGGGCGGCCCGGGGTGAGCCGGTACGGCGACGAATCCACTCACCGTCGTGAGCGATCGCGACCACCGTGGTGTCGGTCGCGGTGGTCTCGGGCTCCAGGTAGAGCTCCACGCCGTGCCGTCTCGCGATGAAGGCTTCCAGCTCGGCGAGGTCCTGGGCGTCGCCCTCGCGATCGAGCATCGTCTTCGCCTCACGTGGTGTACGGAGGTTGCGGGAAACCCAATTCATCGCCCAACTCCTTTCGCGTGCCACCAGTTCAGCACGCAGTCCTGGGAAGAACCTGCGAGTCGGGTGTGAAGTCCATGGAAGCCAATGCCTGGGGTACCGGCCCGGCGTGCAGTACGCCGAGGCGCTGGGTGGTGCGGGTCAGCCCGACGTACAGGTCGCCGAGGCCGCGCGGGGACTCGGCAAGGATCCGAGCCGGATCGACGACCAGGACGGAGTCGAACTCCAGGCCCTTGGCCTGCCGCACGGTGAGGATCACCACCGAGCGCTCCAGCCGGGCGTCGCCGCCGATCCCCACGTCCGGTACCGCGGCCCGTACCGCCTGCCCGATCTCGTCGAGCCGGGACGCGGGTACCAGCACCGCCAGCCGGCCGTCGCCCACCGCGGCGCGCTCCGCGACGGCTGCCCGGGCGACCTGCTCGGCCAGTTCCGCGGGCGCCACCTCGCGGCGCCAGGGCGCCACCCCGGTCTCGCGCACGGACCGGGGTGGCTGGCGGTCGGGATCGATCTCGGCGAGTACCGCCGCCGCGAGCGCCATCACCTCGGTCGGGGTGCGGTAGTTGACGGTCAGCCGGGCCAGCCGCCAGCGCTGCGCCACGTACGGTTCGAGCATCGCCTGCCAGGAGTCGGCGCCGGCCGGGTCGCCGGTCTGAGCCACATCACCGACGATCGTCATGGACCGGCTCGGGCAGCGGCGCATCAGCATCCGCCATGCCATCGCGGACAACTCCTGCGCCTCGTCGACGATGACGTGTCCGTAGGCCCAGTTGCGGTCCGCCGCGGCCCGCTGCGCCGCGGTCAGGCCGTCGCCCCGGTCGTGGCGCTCCGCGAGATCCGCCGCCACGAGCACGTCCTTTGCGGTCAGGAACTCCGGAGCCGACTCGTCCTGGGTGTCCAGCAGCGCCGAGCCGTCGAGGATATCCAGCACGCCCTGGGCGTACGCGATCCGCTCCCGCTCCTCGCGTGCGGCCCGGGCCCGCGCGGCCCGGTCGTCCTCGCCCAGCAGCTCCGCGGCCTCGTCGAGCAGCGGTACGTCGGCGACCGTCCAGCCTGTCCCTTGTGGACGGTACAGATCCTCCAGGCCGGGCCCCGGGCACGCGAAGAAGTCGGCGAGCAGGCGTTGCGGCGTGAGCGCGGGCCACAGTTCGTCGAGCGCCGCGTGTACCGCCGGCTCGCCGGCGAGCTCCGCCCGGATCACCGCGACGTCCTCGGCGTCGAACAGCTCGCCGGCGGGCACCTCCTCGTTGATGAACGGGTCCATGGCCGGGTCGATCTCGGGAACGTCGATACTCAATACGTCGTCGCGCATCCGGTCGGCAACCTGCCGTGCCAAGGCGTCCAGCATCGCGTCGACGAACAGCGCGCGGGCCTGGTTGTGCGGCAGGCGGGCGCGGCGGGCCCGGCCCCGGGCACGCTCCACATCGGACGGCTCAAGGACGACCGAGCCGCCCTCGTAGCCAACCTCGATCGGCTCGTCGGGTACCCGCTGCCGGCCTTGTACCGCCGCGGCGACCACCTCGACCATCGCCAGGTCGCCCTTGCGCCGCGCGGTTTCGGCCGGCTCGTCACGCTCCGCGCGTACCCCGGGGTACAGCTCTCCGACGGTGGCCAGCAGCACGCTGGTCTCGCCGAGCGAGGGGAGTACCCGCTCGATGTAGCGCAGGAACGTCGGGTTGGGCCCGACGATCAGCACGCCGCGCTTGGTGAGCTGTTCGCGGTGCGTGTAGAGCAGGTACGCGGCGCGGTGCAGCGCCACCGCGGTCTTGCCGGTACCCGGGCCACCCTCCACGACCAGTACGCCCTCCTGCGGCGAGCGGATGACGCGGTCCTGGTCGGCCTGGATGGTCTCGACGATGTCGCGCATGTGCCCGGTGCGGTTGGCGTTGACGGCGGCGAGCAGTACCGCCTCACCGGCGAGCCCGGCGGCCACCCCGGTCGGGCGGTCCAGTTGCGCCGCGGCCGCGAGGTCGAGCACCTCGTCCTCCAGGCCGACCACGCGCCGGCCCTCGGTGCGCAGGTACCGGCGGCGGCGTACCCCCTCGGGCGACGCGGCGGTCGCGAGGTAGAACGGGCGGGCCGCGGCGGCGCGCCAATCCAGCAGCAACGGCTCGTAATCCGCGTCCGTGTCGAAGATGCCCAGTCGCCCGATATAGCGGCGTTCGCCGTCATGCAGATCCAGCCGGCCGAAGCACAGGCCGTTCTCCACGGCGTCGAACTGCGCGATCCGGTCGGTGTACAGCGTCGCGCGCGACTCGCGCTCGCTGCGCGCCTGTTGGGTACCGCCGCTCTCCAGCAGCACCGTCGACCGCCGGTCCACCGCGGCCGCGCGCATGCGGTCCAACCGGCCGTACAGCATCGAAAGGTACTCCTGCTCGCGATCGATCTCGTCGCTTGCCAATTGCGGTCCCTTTCTGGTACAATTCCCATAACGAATTGCTTTTGCGCGCCTATTGCCCTGGACTTGGACAGCCAAAAATAGCGCGAATTCTCGGTTGCGACAATCTGCTACGCTGATCTTGTGAATCAGTCCGCGTCCGTGATGATGCCCCGCTAGCCGGGGCGCTTGACGCTGGACACATCGCATGTCCGAGGCCCCGGGAACGGGGCCTCGCGCCGTATCCGCCGGTCCCGTTCCTCTGTCCACTGAGGAGGTTCGGTGACCACGCCGTACTACCTGACCACCACGATCCCGTACGTCAACGCCCGCCCGCACCTCGGCCACGTACTCGAACTCGTACAGGCCGACGTGCTCGCCCGCCACCACCGCCGGCGCGGGCGGCCGGTCCGGTTCCTCACCGGTACCGACGACAACTCGCTCAAGAACGTGCTCGCCGCCGAGAAGGAGGGGGTACCCACGCAGGAGCTCGTGGACCGCAACGCGGCCGCCTTCGCCGCGCTGCAGGAACCGCTCGGGCTCTCCTGCGACGACTTCATCCGCACCAGTACCGATCCCCGGCACCGGCCGGGTGTGGAGCGCTTCTGGCGGGCCTGCGCGGCGAATGGCGACATCTACCGGCGGCGCTACTCCGGCCTGTACTGCGTCGGATGCGAGCAGTTCTACCAGCCGGCGGAGCTGCTCGACGGCGCCTGCCCGGAGCACGATACGCCACCGCAGGAGGTGACCGAGGAGAACTGGTTCTTCCGGCTGTCCCGGTACGCCGAGCCGTTGCGCGAGCTGATCGCGAGCGGCCGGCTGCGCATCGAACCGCCGGCCCGGCGCAACGAGGTGCTCGGGTTCATCG
>JBPYFB010000354.1:0-3576 GCA_051986465.1 Rugosimonospora sp. | reverse complement strand
CACACCCGGCCGGCCGACAGACCGTGCTAGAACGCGGACTTGCTCAGAACGCGCCCGTTCCGTTCGGCGTGCCCAGACCGGTCGGCCCGTCCCAGCCGGCGCGGGCGTTGCACCACTGGCTGGTGGGGCACGACCCGTTCGAGCCCGACGTCACGTCGAACAGCGAACCCGAGTGGGTGTACGGGTAGTTGTTGTCGATGCTGCTCGCGTTGCCCGCCAGCGCGTACACGCTCGCGATGATCGGCGAGGAGACGCTCGTCCCACCGAAGACCAGCCAGCCGGACAGGCCCTGGTAGGCGAAGCTGTCGTACACCGAGACGCCGGTACTCGGGTTGGCGACGGCGGAGACATCGGCCTCGGCGCGCCGGCTGCAACCGGTACCGGAGCTCGACGCGCCGGACAGCGCCGTGTTGTACGCCGAGCATCCGCTGCCAGCGCCCGACCAGGCGGTCTCCGTCCAGCCTCGGCTGCCGCTGCTCGTGGTGAGCGTGGTACCGCCGACCGCCGTCACGTAGTGCGACGAGGCGGGGAACTGCGCACCGTATCCGGCGTCACCGGAGCTGGCGGTGACCGCGATTCCGGGGTGGTTGTAGAACGAGCCGTACGTCGAGTCCGGCGCGTCCGTTCCCCCGTAGCTGTTGCTGATCGCGTTGGCACCCAGGGCCGCCGCCTCGTTCACCGCCGCGCCGAGGTTGGCGAAGGAGGCACTCTTCGCCTCGACCAGGAGGATGTGGCAGTTGGGGCAGATCGCGGAGACCATGTCGAGGTCGAGCGAGATCTCCTCCGCCCAGCCGCCGTTTTTGCGCGGATAGTTGGTGCCGCCGGTCTGGCTGACCTTGCGGAAGCAGCCGTTGGCGGTGGTACAGGCGGGCAGGCCGAACTGGCTGCGGTACACCGCGAGGTCGGCCTCGGCGCTCGGGTCGTCGTACGCGTCGACGATGGCGACCGTCTGGCCGCTGCCGGCCGTACCCGATGGCAGGTTGTAGGCCGACTGCAGGTTCGCCGGTGACAGGCCGGACGGGCTCGCCGCATTGGGCGCCGCGCCGTTCGTCGGCATCCGGACCAGCGCATTGCAGCTGGCCATGTGCGCGGCCGCGGTGCAGGACCGCAGGTGGCCGTGGCCGTCGGTGGCCGGCGCCGCGGAGGCTGGCCGCGCCAGCGCCAATCCGCCGGCGGCGATGACCGCGACGGCGATGCCGGCCAAGCGACTGGCGCGGGGAGCTTGCGGCCCCACGAGGCGGCTCAAGCTGTGCATAGATTTCCTCCCATGGGTCGGGGAGACGGGCTTGCGGCGCAGCGTACGAACGGCCCAGGAAGGAGATCAATGCCTTAGGGTATGACGTTTTCCTTATGCTCGTGGGTCTTCCGCGACGAAACGCAGTAGTAGCTGGTCAGCAGGGCGTGGCTCAGCCTTTCGGCGGCGCCGGCTGGCTAAGTTGGCACGTTCGGGTTACTGGTCCGGCGCCGGCCTTTCACCCGATCGGGCACTCGTCGCGACGGCTCGGCGCGCCAGTATCCGCAGCCTGCGCTCGACCACCTGCTCCGCGTGCAGCGCGATCCACAGGCAGATGCCGGCCAGCGGCAACTCCGCCACGCCGGCGAGCACCAGGGCGACGACCAGCCCCGCGCCATGCGGGGTGGTGAGCACGTCGAACCAGGCGTCCACCACCAGCATCGTGGCCGCGGCCGTGGCCGGCAGCGCCACCCGGGGCCGGCCGCGCCAGGCGTAGTACGCGGTCACCGCGAGCACGCACACCAGACCGACGTCGAAGCCCACCCATACCGTGCGGTAGTGCACCGCGGTCGCGCGGTGCGGCAGGGTCACCGCCAGGTACCCGATCCAGGGCACGATGCCGACCGCGAGGATCGCGAACGACGGCGCTACCCACCAGGGCACAGTTGCCACGTGTGTGGCTGCTACCTCCTGCTTCGGCGCGAAGTCCGCCATGTCCGCTTCACCTCGTCAACCACCTTAGTTCGGGCCGACCCGTGCCACTCGCGGGCGAGCACGCGGCATAATTCGTTGATTGACCGAGGGGGTAAGGTGCGGTTCGGTATCAGCCACGTGCTCGACGCCATTGAGAAGAAGCTGACCACGGACCCGACCGAGTCGGGTGCGGTACTCGATCTCGGTGAGGTAATTCGCCTCACCGAGCTGGACGGTGGGCGCCCGGCCCACCTGATTCGCCTCGGCCTGATGATCGACGCGATCAGCTATCACCTGGGCGACGACACCATCTCTGTCTACGCGGTCGCCGACCGGGCGCTGCTCTCCGACAACGAGCTGACCGCCAACGAGAAGATCGTGATCCGGCGCTGGTCGGACGACGGGCTCGTGGAGGTCGTGCCGAACGGCGGGCCGTCGGCCGGGGCGCGGGCCCGGGAGATCGCCGCGCTCACCGGCCTGCCGCTGATCGCGCGACGCTCCGCCGGGTACCCGGGGCTCGCGTACGCCCCCGCGCCGGCCGGCAACGGCGTGGTCAAGCTGATCCCGACGATGATCGGGCCCGGACCGGCCGCGCCCGCGGCGGTACTGGGCCGGCAGTGGCACTGTCCCGAGTCGTTCTGCCCGAGCTTCGGTACCCGCCGCGAGGGAGCGCCCGAGGTCGTCCAGCCCCCCGCCCAGTTGCGCAACGGCAAGCCGTTCTGCCCCAGGCACGGTGCGCCCCTCGCCGACCTCGGACCGCGCCCGCGCGGCGTCTCGGTGGCGGTACGCATCTCCGGCCTGGCCTGGCACCGCTTCACCGTGACCGAGGCGGAGCCGGTCGTCGTGGGACGCGCGCCGGAGGAGGCGGGCGGCATCACGATCGGCCTGGCCCTGGACGAGCGCGGGCTGCGTTGGGTCAGCCGCAGCCACGTACGGCTGGAGCTGCGCGGCCATCGGCTTCAGGTGACCGACATCAGCACCAACGGCACGACGATGCTGCAGCGCTCCGCCCCGGGCGAGGAGCCGCAACGGGTGGCGCTGACCCGTGACGAGGGCGCGCCGGTCGGCGAGTGGGACACCATCGAGCTGTTCGAGGGCGTGGAACTGGCCAGGTCGATCCGGTCGGCGGGGCCGCCCGCGGGCGCGCCGACCGCGTCGGTACTGACCGAGGCGCCCACCCAGGCGATCCGGCTGACCCGGAACTGAACCCGGGCAGCCGGCCGGGGCGGTGGGTCAGCCGCCGGTACGCGGGCGCAGGGCGATCGCCTGCAGGAAGATCTGTCCGATCTTGGTCGGGTCGGGCGCCACGAAGACGCCGCCGCCACCGGCCGCATCCGTGATCTTCTTCAGCTCGGTCTGGCTCACTTCCATGCCGATGCCGATGAGGATCAGCTGGATCGGGCGCTTCGGATCGACGACCTTCTGCAGCTGGCTGGTCAGCTGGTCCAGGGTCAGACCGCCCGGGTTGTCGTTCTGGCCGTCGGTCATGACGACGAGGCTGTTGGTACGCCCCGGATCCCAGTCCTGCTGCACCGCCTTGTACCCGGCGAGCACCGTGTCGTACAGACCGGTGTCGCCGTTGCGCTTCGGCGTCACCTGGGCCAGCGCGCCCTGTACCTCGGTGCGCTGGCTGGAGAGTGGCCCGATGG
>JBPYFB010000353.1:0-5548 GCA_051986465.1 Rugosimonospora sp. | reverse complement strand
TCGTCGTTCATCGTCCAGTCGTCGGGCGTGGTGGACAGCCAGTCCGTCAGCATCGTCCGGTAGTTGGTCTTGCCGAACGCCGAACTGCTATTCAGTACGCCGAGGCCCACGTTGACCCGGCCGTCGCCCATCCCGAAGATCCAGCCGTACCCGGGCAGCAACGTGGTACCCACCGCTCCGGTGCTGCCCGCCGCCCGGCTGCGCAGCTCCAGCCAGGACTCCAGGTAGTCGTCCATGTGCTTGGCCGGCGAGTGGTAGTACCGGCGGACCGCCACGCCGATCGGCCGGTCCTCCCGCTTGGCCATGCCGAGGGAGAGCGCGAACCGCGCGGATACTCCGTCGGCGGCGATCACCAGCGGGGCCCGGAACTCGGCCGGCTCCTTGTCGGTGCCGACGCTCGCCTTGACGCCGACCACCCGACCCGACGGGTCGAGCACCGGCCCGGTGACGTTGTGGCTCGTCAGCAGCTGCGCGCCGGCCTCCTTGGCCCGACCGGCCAGCATCTCGTCGAAGTCGAGCCGGGTGCGGGTCAGGCCGTAGTTGGGGAAGCTGGCCAGCTCGGGCCAGTCCAGCTCCAGGCGTACCCCGCCGCCGATGACGCGCAGGCCCTTGTTGTGTAGCCAGCCGTTCCCCGGCGACGTGTCCACCCCGAGCCTGATCAGCTGCTTGACCGCGCGCGGAGTCAGGCCGTCGCCGCACACCTTCTCGCGCGGGAACTCGGTCTTCTCCAGGAGCAGGACATCCAGCCCGTGCCGGGCGAGATGGTAGGCGGCCGTGGAGCCGCCCGGACCCGCGCCGACCACAATGACGTCGGCTTCCCGGATCTGCGTCACGACCATCACCGCCCTCACTGCCATGCTCGTGAAACTCTTCACAAGCGTGTCCGTTCGGCAGTCTATGACTGGAAGCCGGACCCGTAAGGGTTAGGGGACCCTAACTAGACCGTGTGGCCCGGTGCAGGCTCACGATGCCGCCGGTGAGGTTCCGCCACGCCACCCGCGTCCAGCCGGTACCGGCCATCATCTCGGCGAGCGCCGCCTGCGCTGGCCAGGCGCGGATCGACTCGGCGAGGTACACGTACGCGTCGGGGTTGGAGGCGACCCGGCGCGCGATGCCGGGCAGGGCGCCCATCAGGTACCGCAGGTACACGGCGCGGAACGGCGCGGAGGTCGGGTGACTGAACTCGCACACCACCAGCCGGCCGCCCGGCCGGGTCACCCGGGCCAGCTCGCGCAGGGCCGCCGCCGGCTCGTGGACGTTGCGCAGCCCGAACGAGATCGTGACCGCGTCGAACGCCCCGTCGCGAAACGGCAGCGCGAGGGCGTCGCCGGCGAGCAGTGGCACGCCCCGGTTCCGCCCCGCACGGAGCATGCCGAGGGAGATGTCCACGCCGACCGCGTACGCCCCCGAGCGCGCCAGCTCGACCGTTGACACGCCGGTACCGGCGGCCAGGTCCAGCACCCGCTCGCCCGGGCGCGGCGCCAGTGCCCGGCTAGTGGCGCGCCGCCACAGCCGATCCTGCCCGAACGACAGCACCGTGTTGGTGCGGTCGTAGCCGGCCGCGACGCCGTCGAACATCGCGGCGACCTCGCGCGGCTGCTTGTCGAGGTGGGCGCGGGTCACGCCGGGGCCTACAGCCGGCCGTCCGCCACGGCCTGGGTCACCCAGGGGATCACCTCGTCGAGCATCGTGTCGAGCGAGGTGGTCGCCTCGTACCCGAGCACCTCGCGGGCCTTGGTCACGTCGGGTACCCGCTTCTGCACGTCATACTCGAAGGGCTTGTCCGACACGTACCGGAACGGCACCTCGGGACCCTTGATCTTCTTCCAGATCAGTTCGGCGAGTTCGAGCACCGTGGTGGACTCGGCCGTCGAGATGTTGAAGTCCTCGTTGCGCGCCGCCTCGTGCTCCATCGCCACCGCGATCCCGCGCGCCAGGTCACCGCCGTACGTGTAGTGCCGCACCTGGTTGCCCTCGCCGAGGATGTGCAGCGGGTCCTGACCCTTGAGCACCTTCTGCACCAGGTCGGGTACGACGTGCGACATGGCCAGCTTCACGTTGCCGGAGAGCACCTCGGCCTCGCCCAGTGCGCGCCCCTCGCCCACGCCCACGCAGTTGAACGGGCGCACGATCGTGTACGGCAGCTTGTACTGGTCCCAGGCGGCCTGCGCGTAGTACTCGACGGCCAGCTTCTGGAACCCGTACGACGACAACGGCGGCGGTACCTTCCGCTGGTCGCCCTCCTTCGACGGCCACCGGTCGGTCGACTCGAACACCATCGACGAGGAAAGGTAGGTCACCTTCTGGAGCCGTCCGGAGCGGTGCGCCTTGATCGCCGCGTCGCAGGAGGCCGCCATGACGCGCTCGTTCGTGGCGAGCAGGTCGTACGCGTAGGCGTGGAAGTACGAGATCCCACCGATCATCGCGGCGCCCGCCACGAAGTGGTCGCAGTCCGCGAGCAACCCGCTCAGCAGCTCCACATCGCGGGCGTCGCCCTCCACGAAGCGGTACCGGGAGTCAGAGTCGTATGAGTGCGTCACCGGACCGTATTTGGAGTAGTTGTCGATGCCGACCACTTCGTGGCCGCGTCGCAGCAATTCCTCCACCAGATATCCGCCGATGAAACCGGCCGACCCGGTCACCAGTACCTTCGCCACAAAATCTCCTCTATCGCGTTGCGTCAAGCTCAAGATCGGCTGGCGCACCCTCGGTAAGCACCCTAGCGGTCGCGCCCGGCTCGTGGGTGGCGCGGTCCTCGTAGCGCACCTGGCCAGCGAAGGCGAACCAGTACCACCGCAGGTAGCGCGGCAGGAACCGACCAAGGTCGAACTGGGATGTGCCTAGTTGCCGGTCGAGCCAAATGGTCGGAATCTCGGCCACCGGGAGGCGCAGCCGGGTGGCCTTTGCGGTCAGTTCCAGCCCGACTTCGAACCCCGCCCGCGATTCGATACCGACTCGCCGGACAAAATCCGTACTGTACGCCTTGAAGCTGTTCGTCGCGTCCCGGGTACCGGTACGGGCGAGCAGGCGCAGCGACCGGCCGGCCCAGCGGGACAGCATCCGCTTGAGCCGGGGCCCGCCGACCTGCTGGCCGCCGGGCATATAGCGGGATGCGGCCGCGACCACCACGCCACGCTCCACGAGCTGGGCCAGCTCGTCGATCTGCCGGGGGTCGTCCGAACCGTCTGCCATGGTCACCACGACCACGGGGGCGCGGGCGCTGTCGATACCGAACCGGATCGCGTTGGCCGGCCCGCGCCCGTACGTGTTGAGCACGGCGCGTACCCGCGGGTCAACCTCGGCCACCTCTCGCACGTACGGGACGGTGGTGTCCTCGGGCATGTCGTGGACGAGCAGGATCTCGCAGGGCAGGACCACGTCCCGCCGGATCCGCGCCAGGCACGGCAGGACCGCTTCGCCCTCGTTGTAGACCGGAATCACGATCGATACTCGCGGGCTCATCCGTGAGACGGTATCGGCCCGAGCCCCCCGTGTCATGCCGAGATACGGGGCGGGCCCGGTGTTCGCCACCGGGCCCGCACTCGTTTCGTATCGTTCGAACGCACTAGTTGCCGAAGAGTCGTCGAACGCCACTAGTTGACGAAGAAGAGCTCCCACGTGCCGCCGATGACCGCCCGGTTGGCGATCAGCGGCAGCTTCCCGGCGTTCTCCGCCGTCACCCACTCGCCGTCCGCGTTGGCCCACAGCGCCTCGTCGACACCGCCGTAGGACAGGTAGAAGGCCTCCCAATCGGCGACCGACGTCCGGTTGGCGATCAACGGCGACTTGCCGGCGTTGTCCGCCGTCACCCACTTGCCGTTGGCGTGCGAGTGCAGGGCTACCCAGCCATTGCCCAGGTCAGCGACGTCGAACGATTCCCAGGCACCCACCGCGGACCGGTTCGCGATCAGCGGCTTCGCACCGGCGTTCTCCGCCGTGACGAACAGGCCGTTGGCCTCCGACTTGAAGTTGATGACCGCTGCCGGTCCGGCCTCGGCGAACTCCTCCCAGTACCCGGCGGAGGCCCGGTTGGCGATCAGCGGATGCGCACCGCCGTCGGTCGTGACGAACTTGCCGTTGGCGTTCGCCTTCAGGCTGATGCTGCCGTCGGCGTTGGAGACGATCGTGAACTTCTCCCAGGAACTCACCGCCGTACGGTTGGCGACCAGCGGCTTGGCCCCGGCGCTCTCGGCCGTGACGTACTTGCCGTTGGAGTGGGCCTTCAGGGCGACCATCCCGCCTGCCTGCGGTACGACGTCGTACGTCTCCCAGCCGGCCGGCAGCAGCCGGTTCGCGATCAGCGGCGCGGTACCGGCCGGGTCGGCCGTGACGTAGCCGCCGTTGACGAGCGCGCGCAGGGCGATGGTGTTCGAGGTCTTGGTCCCGTTGACGTTGAGCAGCCGGTTCGGCGTGCCAGTACCGACGTTGTGCAACTCCTGCGGCACCGCGTTGTTGGTGATCGCGGCACTCACCTGGGCCGGAGTCCAGGTCGGGTTGGCGGCCAGCAGCAACGCGGCGGCGCCCGCCACGTGTGGTGCCGCCATCGACGTGCCGCCCTCGATGGCGGTGGCCGTGTCGCTGCTGTTGAACGTCGACTTGATGTTCACGCCGGGCGCGAGGACGTCCACGCAGGGGCCGTAGTGGGAGAAGTCAGCGGCGTAGTCGGTGACCGTGCTCGCGCCGACGGTGATCGCCGTGGATACGTCGGCGGGCGAGATATTGCAGGCGTCTATGCGCTGATAGTCCGTTTCTTGATCAGCGTTTCCGGCGGCGATGGTGTAGCTGACACCCGCCTGGATCGACGCGGCGACCGCCTGGTCGAGCAGCCCCGCCTGGCTGGGGTTGTCGGCGATCAGCCCACCCAGGCTCATGTTGGCCACGGCCGGCTTGACCGCGTTCTGGGTCACCCAGTCGATACCGTTGATGATCCAGCTGAAGGTGCCGAAACCATCGCAGCGCAGCACCCGGATGGGGACCAGCGTGACACCCTTGGCGACACCGTACGTGTTGCTGCCGATGATGCCCGCGACATGCGTGCCGTGGCCGGTACCGTCCCCCTGCAAAGGGTTGTTCACCGGGTCGTCGGCACACGCCGGGTCAGCGGCGTTGTAGAGCATGTCGTCGACGCGGGGGGTGGCCGGCGTGACGAAGTCCTGCCCTGCGGCCAGGTCCACCCGGCCACCGAAGTCGGTGTTGGTGCCCCGGATGCCGGTGTCCAGCACATACACGTGCACACCGGTACCCGTGTTGGTCGGGTAGTTGTACGACTTCTGCAGCGGCAGGAACGTCTGGTCAATGCGGTCCAGGCCCCACGACGGCGGATTGCTCTCCGAGCCGAACGCGCGGACCATGTGGTCCTGGACGACCGAGGCCACCCGGCTGTCCTTGGCCAAGGCACTCGCCTGGCTGGCAGTCATGTGGGCGGCGAACCCACGCAAGGCGTGCGAGTACTGGTGAGTGATCCGACCACCGAAGCGGCCGACCAGGGACGTGCTCTGCGACTGTACCGTCGACGTGCTGGCGGTCTTGTCCTTCAGCACGACGATGT
>JBPYFB010000352.1:0-6320 GCA_051986465.1 Rugosimonospora sp. | reverse complement strand
CGGCCAGGATCGCGAGTCTGTGCGAGCCGGGCCGCGAGTACAAGTTCATGGAGGTGTGCGGCGGGCACACCCACACGATCTACAAACACGGCCTCGAGGACTACCTGCCCGAGAACATCACGCTGGTGCACGGGCCCGGCTGCCCGGTGTGCGTGATCCCGATGGGCCGCATCGACGACTCGATCCACATCGCCCGCCAGCCCGGCGTACTGATGACGTCGTTCGGCGACATGATGCGCGTGCCCGGCAGTGGCGGGAACTTCTTCGACTCCAACGCCGAGGGCACCAGCATCCGGATGGTCTACTCGCCGCTGGACTCGCTCAAGATCGCCCGGCAGAACCCGGACCAGCAGGTCGTGTTCATGGCGATCGGGTTCGAGACGACCGCGCCGTCGACCGCGATGACGGTGCTCCGCGCGGCCAAGGAGGGGATCGAGAACTTCTCAATCTTCTGCAACCACATCACGATCATCCCCGCGATCAAGGCGATCCTGGACTCCCCCGACCTGCGGCTCGACGGGTTCATCGGCCCCGGGCACGTGTCGACGGTGATCGGCTGCCGGCCGTACGAGTTCATCGCCAGGGACTACGGCAAGCCGATCGTTGTGGCCGGCTTCGAGCCGTTGGACATCCTGCAATCGATCTACATGCTGATGGTCCAGTTGCACGAGGGGCGCTCGGAGGTCGAGAACCAGTACGCCCGGGTGGTGCCGTGGGACGGCAACCCCGTCGCGCTGAAGGCGATCGCTGAGACGATGGAGTTGCGGCCGTACTTCGAATGGCGCGGGCTCGGCTTCATCTCGCACTCAGCACTCAAGGTTCGCGAGAAGTACGCGCAGTTCGATGCCGAACTCCAGTTCGACGTGCCCGGCGTCCGGGTCGCCGACCCGAAGGCGTGCCAGTGTGGCGAGGTGCTCAAGGGCGTCCTGAAACCCTGGGAGTGCAAGGTGTTCGGCACCGCGTGTACGCCGGAGACACCGATCGGGACGTGCATGGTCAGCCCGGAGGGTGCGTGCGCCGCGTACTACAACTTCGGCCGGTTCACTCGTACGAGGGTCCGGGAAGCGAGCGTGAAATGACCACCCCGGTTTCCGATCGGGAGCAGCAGGTCCTCGAACGGATCGAGCGGGCGAGGCGGCGACGCGCCAAGGTCCGCGAGGAGCGCATCACCCTCGCGCACGGATCCGGCGGAAAGGCCACCCAGACCCTGATCGAGGCGGTGTTCCTGGACTCCTTCCGCAACCCGCTGCTGGAGCCTCTGGAGGACGCTGCCGAGTTCCGCATCGACGGCACACGGCTCGCGCTGACCACTGATTCGTTCGTCGTCTCGCCGTTGTTCTTTCCCGGCGGCGACATCGGCGACCTGGCCGTGAACGGGGCGGTCAACGACCTGGCTGTGTCCGGCGCCCGGCCGCTGTACCTGACCGCCGGGTTCATTCTCGAGGAGGGCTTCGAGGTCGCCGACCTGATGCGGATCGTCGAGTCGATGAAGGCCGCTGCGGCCGTGGCGGGAGTCTCGATCGTCACCGGCGACACCAAGGTCGTCCAGCGCGGCAAGGCCGACGGCTGCTACATCAACACCGCCGGCGTCGGTGTGATCGAGTACGCCGGTGATCTGGGCATCGCGACCGTACGGCCCGGCGATGCGGTGATCGTGTCCGGCCAGGTCGGCGACCACGGCATCACCGTGATGCTGGCGCGCGGCGAACTCGACATCGAGGCGGACATCGAGTCCGACACCGCGCCGGTGAACGGGCTGGTGGCCGATCTGCTGGCCAGCGTGCCCGGCGTGCGGGCGATGCGGGACGCGACCCGCGGCGGCGTGGCCACGATCCTCAACGAGGTGGCCAAGGCGGCGAACGTCGCGGTGGTCGTGGACGAGGACGCGGTACCGGTTCGCGCCGAGGTCCGCGGCGCCTCCGAACTCCTCGGCATCGACCCGCTGTACGTCGCCTCCGAGGGCCGGATCGTGGTGTTCGTCGACGGGGATCAGGCCGACGCCGCGCTCGCGGCGATGCGGCAGCACCCGTCGGGCGACAAGGCGGCGGTGATCGGCCGGGTCAAGGACGACCCGCCCGGCCTGGTGCTGCTCAACACCGCGTTCGGCGGTACCCGGATCTGCGACATGCTGGTCGGCGACCCACTCCCCCGGATCTGCTGAGTGCACGAACTCTCGATCACGCAATCGATCGTCGAGTCGGTGGCCGAGAAGGTCGGCGACCGGCAGGTGACGTGCGTACGACTCGAGATCGGCAAACTGTCCGGCGTGGTGGTCGAGTCGATCCGCTTCTGCTTCGATCTGGTCGCCGACGATACGCCACTGCAAGGTGCCCGGCTGGAGATCACCGAACCGTCCGGCCGGGCCCGGTGCCGCTCGTGCGGTCATGGGTTCGACACCGACGACCCGGTGGTGCTGTGCCCGTCGTGCGGCGATGCCGACGTCGAGGTGAGCGCCGGCCGCGATCTGCGCATCCTCTCGGTCCAGGTCCGCACCCCCGTCGTCCGCTGACGCGCTCGTTCAGCGGAGCCCGGCCAGCAGGTCGGCGGCGGACTGGCTGCGCCGGTCGGCGATCCGCGCCTCGCGCTCGGCGGCCTTCAGGTCGGACTCGACCTGCTTGCGGTCCTTGCGGGACTGCTCGAGGGTCTGCTTGGCCTCCTCGAGCTCGGCGGCCAGCCGCTCGATGTCGTCCTGCGCCTGGGTGATCCGTTCGGTGATCTCGGCAAGGTTGCTCTTGACGTCGTCGACGCGCGCCTCGGCCGCGTCCAGTACCGCCTCGGCCTCGGCGGCCGCCTTCTCGGCCTCCTTGATCCGCTTCTCGTCCCGCTTCGGCTCGGCCTTCTTCGCGGCCCTCTTCTGCTCGGCGGTACGCAGCGACCGCCGGGGTGCGAGCTGGAAGACGTTCGACGGCTCGCCGGACTCGTCGACGACACCGAACCCGACGTGACGCAGCGCGCTGGTGAGCTGACCGGAGCGAACCGCCTGCGCCGCCGCGGGGTCGATGAGCGCCGCGTCGAGTGTCTCGCGGAGCTTCTGCGTCACGTCGGCGCTGACCTTGCGACCGGACAGCTTGGTCGCGTCCTTGACCAGCGCGTCGACCTCGCTGTGCCGGCGCGGGGTCAGCTCACGCAGCCGGACGCCGTCCATCGACGCGGTCGCCTCGCGCATCTGCTCGCCGAGCAGCGATAGCGACGCCAGCTCGTCGGCGCGCTCGCGGGCGAGCTGGTTGGCCATCCATGCGGCGACGGTCGGCTTGGCCAGCGCCTTGACCTTGTCGCTCAGCTCGGCGTCACCGTCGGACTTGGCCTGCTTGGCCGCGGTGTTACGCGCCGCGGTGAACTCCTCGGGCGGCAGGCCGTACAGCTCGTCCACGATCTCGTCGAGGTCCATGGCTCCGACTGTTCACCGTGACCAGGGCCACAAGCAACCAAACCCGCTTCTCGTGCATCGGGGATTTTGCGGGGGAAGACCGCAGCAGCCGTGGGGGGACAGCATGCAGACCAGCGCCGGGGGCCGGTCCACCGCGCCGCCCGTCGACGACCGGCGCGCGCTCGCCCGGTCGGTGCTGGTGCGGTCCGACCCGGTAGGCCCGGCCTGGCACGCCCGCCGCACCGGGCCTCTACGGGGAGACATCCAGGGCATGCGCGCGCTGGCCGTGCTGCTGGTGCTGTTCGCCCACGGCGGGATCCGCGGATTCGCCGGCGGGTACGTCGGGGTGGATGTCTTCTTCGTGGTGTCCGGCTTCCTGATCACCCGGATCCTGGTCCGCGAGGTACGGCGTACCGGCCGGGTCTCGATCGCCGGCTTCTACGCCCGCCGGGCACGGCGGATCCTGCCGGCCGCGACGGCGACGCTGGTCGTGATCGCCATCGTCAGCGGTACCGCGTTCACCTACGCCCGGGTGGACGAGGTGCTGGCCCACGTCGGCTGGGCGGCCGTGTTCGCCGCGAACATCCACTCCGCCCGGTCCGGCACGGACTACTTCGCCACCGACGCCTTCGTCTCGCCGGTGCAGCACTACTGGTCGCTGGCGGTCGAGGAGCAGTTCTACCTGTTGTGGCCGGCTCTGATCGCCGTGCTTGTGCTGATCCGGCGTTCCCGGGTCGGCGTGGGGCCACCGGCGTGGTCGGATACCTCCCGCCGGCTACGCCGGGTGGCCCTCGCGATCGCCGTGCTCTCCGTGCTGTCGTTCCTCTGGTCGGTACGGTCGACCGCCACCGACCCGCAGCCGGCGTACTACTCGACCGTCGCGCGCGGCTGGGAACTCGGTATCGGCGCGGCGCTGGCGCTGGCCGCCGGGCGGATCGGCCGGCTGCGCGGCTGGGTGAAGGCGCTCGCCTCCTGGACCGGGCTGATCGCGATCGGATTCGCCGCCGTCGAGTTCAGCCCGTCGACGCCATTCCCGGGGCATATGGCCGCCGTGCCTGTACTCGGCGCCGCGTTGCTCCTCGCCGGTGGTATCCATGGCCCGGTGTACGGCGCCGCCCTGCTGCTCGACCGGCAGCCGCTGCGCTGGATCGGGGACATGTCGTACTCGCTCTACCTATGGCACTGGCCGGTTCTGATATTGCCCGCGACGTACCTCGCCCGGGACCTGAACCTGATCGAAAGGCTGGCATTGATGGCCACCGCTGTCCTGCTCGCCGCCGCGAGCTACCGGTTCGTCGAGATGCCGGTACGGCAGGCGCGCGGCCTGTCCGTGGCCCGGGTGCGGTCGCTCGTGCTGTGGCCGGTCGCGGTGGCCGTCGTGATGGTGGCCGTACTGATCGTCCACGAACGCTCGGGCGGCCCTGCCGCGCCGCCACCCGGTTCGCCGTACATCGCTCCCGTGGTGGACCCCGAGCCGCAGAACACCCAGGAGAGCAAGGACACCGCGGTCAACGACGCCGGCTTCGCGGCCGAACTGGCCCGCGCCGGTCAACCACTGCCCGGAACCCTGCGACCGGCCCTGGCGGACCTGCATGACGACGTGTCACGGGCACCGGCCGGCTGCTACGCCGAACGGGACGACCTGCGGCACAAGATCTGCGTACTCGGTGATACCAAGGCGACGAAGACGATGGCTCTGTACGGCGACTCGCACGTGACGATGTGGCTCGATCCGCTGCTGCAGATGGCGAGGACCGGGCACTGGAAGATCGTCGTGTTCATGAAGGCCCGTTGCCTGCCGGTCGATGCCACCGAGTACCGAGTCGACCAGCGCCGTCCGTACAGCGAGTGCGACAACTACCGGCAGTGGGCGTACAGCCAGATGGCCAGGTTCAAGCCGCAGCGGATCGTCATCAGCGGGCTGCTGGCACAGAACTTCGCCGACCCGGCCGACGGCTCACGGATGCTGACCATCGACGAGGCCCGGCCGATCTTCGCCGCCGGCGCGCTGCATGCCCTGCAGAAGCTGCGTACGATCAGCCCGCAGGTGTACGTCATCGGCGGTACGCCGCAACTGGACCGGGAGCCGGCCGAATGCCTCGCATCCCGCAAGGCGACGATGGCGACCTGCGCGGTGCCGCTGGACAGGCGTACCTCCGAACGCAACCAGCAGTGGCGCCAGGCGGCCGCGACGACCGGCGCGCACTTCATCGACCCGGTGCCGTGGTTCTGCGACAAGCAGACCTGCCCGATCGTGATCCGCGACGTGATCGTGTACCGGGACACGAACCACATCACCCGTACGTTCGCGGCAACGCTGAAGAAGGGGCTCGGCCGCAAGCTCGGCTTATGACCCTCCTGACCCTTCGGCGCAGGCTGAATCGTTAGCACCGGCGGCCGGGCGCGACCTACGCTCACGACTGTGATCCAGATCAGGATGGGTGTCGGGGATCTGGGCCGGATGCGGTTCGCCTACTCGCCGCTGGCCGAGGTCGCCGAGAGCCTGTACCTGCTGGCCTCCGGACGGATCCCGTCGGTGCACCGCGGCTGGTACGACGCGGTCCGCCAGCGGCTCGGCGGCATCGACGTCGACCTGCTCCGGGCGGTGGTGCCGGGCACCAACTTCGTACCGTCGTACCTGTTCGGCGGCGCCACCAGCCCGGGCGCGCCGATCGACGAGCAGCTCGGGCAGGTGGCCGAGCTGCCGCCGGAGCTGATCAAGGACCGGCTGGAGTACGTCTGGCAGGGAGAGCCGCTGCCGCCCGCGGCACTCGCGCTGATCGAGGAGGGGCCGGCCGGGCCACGACACCTGGCCGACGTGCTCGGCGAGTTCTGGGCGGTCGCGGTCGAGCCGCACTGGCCGAACATCCGGCCGGTGCTCGACGACGACGTCGCGTTCCGGGCCAGCGAGCTGACCCGGCGTGGCGCCGAGGCGATGCTGTCCGGGCTGCAC
>JBPYFB010000351.1:0-7606 GCA_051986465.1 Rugosimonospora sp. | reverse complement strand
ACCGGTGCCGCGAGCGTGGCCTCACCGGACAGCTTCACGATGCCTCCCGAAGTTCCCAGAGTTCCGCGGGGGAGATGGGCATCCGGCTGATCGGGACACCCTCGGCGTCCTCGATGGCCGAGGCGAGCACTGCCGCCGCGGGGATGACACCGGCCTCGCCGGCACCCTTGACGCCCAGCGGGTTGAGCGGTGACGGCGTCTCCAGGTGGTCGATCTCGATGGTCGGCACCTCGGAGGCGTACGGCATCAGGAAGTCCATATAGGACGCGTTGACCAGTTGCCCGTGCTCGTCGTAGACGATCCGCTCGTACAGCGCCCCGCCCACGCCCTGCGCCACCCCGCCGTGGATCTGCCCCTCGACGATCCGGGGGTTGATGAGGCGCCCGCAGTCGTGCACCACGCAGTAGCGCAGGATCCTGATGTCGGCCGTGTCCGGGTCGGTCTCCACGATCGCCGCGTGCATGCCGGCGGCGAACGTGCAGCGCAGCGGCGAGTAGTAGTCGGTGGCCTCCAGGCCCGGCTCGTCATCCGCGTCGATCGGCGGCCGGTCCAGCCCACCGCCGACGGCGAACTGGGTCGCCCGCTTGGCCTCCTCGTCGAACGCGTACCGCAGCGGGTTGGCGAGTACGGCCACAGTGGACAGTGGGATCGCCGCCTGCGGGGTACCCTTCACCCGCACCACGCCCTCGTCGATTTCGAGGTCGGCCGGGTTCGCCTCCAGCGCGTCGCCCGCGATCCGCAGCGCCTTCTCGCGTACCTTGCCGGCGGCGAGCGCGACCGCGTTGCCGCTCATCACGGCGGCCCGGGAGGCGAAGGTGCCGACCGCGTACTTGAAGCGCCGGGTGTCGCCGGTGACCACGCTGACGTCGGCGACCGGTACCCCGAGCGTCTCGGCGGCGATCGGCGCGACGACCGTCTCGTGCCCCTGGCCCTGCGTGGTCAGCCCGGTCGCGACCACCACCGCGCCGGTCGTCTCCACCCGCACGTACGCACCCTCGTACGGCCCGACGCCGGTGCCCTCGACGTAGCAGCCGAGCCCGATGCCGACCCGGCGCCCCTGCGCGCGCGCCTGTTCCCGGTAGGCGGCGAACTCGTCCCAGCCGACGAGCTTCTTGAGTTTCGCGAGCGCGGCCGGGTAGTCGCCGGAGTCGTACACGAGCGGCCGGCCGTCCTGGAAGATCAGTTGGTGGTCGTAGGGCATCTCGTCGGGCTGGATGAAGTTGCGCTCGCGCACCACGGTGCGGTCCAGCCCCAGGTACGCGGCGATCGCGTCCATGGTGCGCT
This sequence comes from Rugosimonospora sp., assembly GCA_051986465.1. GTDB lineage: Bacteria > Actinomycetota > Actinomycetes > Mycobacteriales > Micromonosporaceae > DATEJJ01. The sequence goes on along the minus strand of JBPYFB010000351.1, from coordinate 6,322 downwards.
CCATGACGAACACGCCCTGCGGCCGGCCGGCGCCCCGGTACGGGGTGACCTGGACGGTGTTGGTGTAGAGCGAGTGGAACTCCACCCGGTACGCGCCCGGCTTGTACGGTCCCAGCAACTGCGTCGAGGTGACCTGCGGGACGATCAGGCCGTACGGGGTGTAGGCGCCGTTGTCGTGCAGGAACCGTACGGACAGCCCGAGCAGGTGCCCCTTCTCGTCGAAGCCGACCTCGACATCGTGCTCCTGGGCCCGCTCGTGCGCGGAGGAGATGAAGTGCTCCCGCCGGTCCTCGGTCCACTTGACCGGCTGCTTCAACAACGTCGCGGCCCACGGGACGAGTACCTCCTCTGGCCACGGGTGCACGATCTTCACACCGAAGCCGCCGCCCACGTCCGGGGTGACCACCTCCACCCGGTCGACCGGCAGGTCCAGCTTGGCGGCGAGCGCGAAGCGCAGCGAGGTGGAGGTCTGCGTCGAGCTGTACACGCGCAGCGAGCGGTCGGCCGCGTCCCAGCGCGCGTACACGCCCTTGCCCTCCATCGGCATTGACGCGGACCGTTCAATGTGGAGGGTGAGGGAGAGCCGGTGCGGCGCGGCGGCGATCGCGGCGGGCGCGTCGCCGACCTCCTGCACGAGGTGCGCCGCCACGTTGTCGGGCACGTCCTCGTGCACCAGGTGCTCGGCCTGGCGCGCCGCCTCGATACCGACCACGGCCGGGTGGGTGGCGTAGCTGACCCGGATCCGCGCGCACGCGTCCTCGGCCACGTACCGGTCGCTCGCCACCACCATCACGACCGCCTCGCCCACGTGCCGCACCACGTCCTTGGCGAGCGGGTACGCGGTGCGCGGGGCGTGCAGCGCCGGGTGCGGTATGAGTACCGGCAGCGGCTCGGCGAGCCGGCCGGCGAGGTCCTCGTACGTGTAGACCGCGACCAGCCCGTCCACCTCCAGCGCGCCGCTCACGTCGATGTCCACAATGGACGCGTTCGGGTACGGGCTGCGCACGAACGCGGCGGCCAGAGCATCCCGGCCCAGGTCGTCGAGGTACCGGCCATCACCCGCGACCAGCCGCGGATCCTCCCGCCGGGGGATCGGCTCGCCGAACATCTTCGTCGTCATCCGCTGTCCCGCATCAGCGCGGCCGCGCGCAGCACGGAGGCGACGATGTTCTGGTACCCGGTGCACCGGCACAGGTTGCCGCCGATCGCCTCGCGCGCCTGCTCCGGTGTCGGGTCGGGGTGCTCCCGCAGGTACGCGGTGATGGTCGTGATGAAGCCGGGCGTGCAGAAGCCGCACTGCAGGCCGTGGCAGTCCCAGAACGCCTGCTGCACCGGGCCCAGCCCGCCGTCATCCGCGCGGCAACCCTCCACAGTGGTCACTTCGGCGCCGTCGACGCTGACCGCGAGCAGCAGGCAGGAGCGCACCGGTGCACCGTCGACGAGGACCGTACACGCGCCGCACACGCCGTGCTCGCAGCCGACGTGGGTACCGGTGTGGCCGAGGTCGTGGCGCAGCGCGTCGCAGAGCAGCCGGCGGGCGGGTACCCGGGTGGTCTCCGGTACCCCGTTGACGGTGAGGCTGACGTCGAACAGCGGCTCAGACTCAGCAGGCACGGGACACCGCCAGCCGGCCGGCCCGCGCGGTGAGCACGCCGACGAGGTGGCGGCGGTACCCGGCGCTCGCGTGGATGTCGTCGGGGGGCGTCACCGAACCCGCCGCGAGCCCGCCGACCGCCGTCCAGTCGACCGTGTCGTGCTGCTGCCCGGCCGCCGCCCCGGTCAGCTCCAGCGCCACGGGCGTGTCGCCGACCCCCGCGTACGCCGCGCGCACCCGCGCGACCCGCAGGTCCTCGTCGAGCGTGACGAGTACGCCCGCGCCGCACAGCGCGTAGTCCCCGTGCCGGCGGGACAGTTCCAGCCAGGCGGTACCGGTGCGCGGCGCGGGTAGCGGGAAGACCGCCTCGGTGGCGAGTTCGTCCGGGCGCGCGGCGCTTTCCAGCGCGCCGAGGAAGAACTCCGCCGCGGGTACCTCCCGGCGGCCCGTACGGGAGGCGAGCACGACCGAGCCGGCGAGCAGCGCGAGTACCGCCGGCAGCTCCGCGGCCGGGTCGGCGTGCACGATGCTGCCGACCGTGGTGCCCCGGTTGCGGATCGCCGCGTGCGCGACGCAGGCGGTCGCCTCGCGCAGCAGCGGCAGGTTGGCCCGCGCCAGGGTGTCGGCGTGCCGGGCCAGCGCGCCGACCCGGACCGCGTCCGGATCGGCGCGCACGTACCCGAGCGGGGCGAGCCGGTTGATGTCGATCAGCTCGCCCGGCTCGGCCAGCCGCATGTTCAACAGGGGCATCAGGCTCTGGCCGCCGGCCAGCACCTTGCCGTCCGTACCGGCGTCGGCGAGGCGGTGCACCGCCTCCTCCACAGTGGACGGTCGGGTGTAGCGCAGCGGCGGTGGCTTCATGGTCTCCAGATCACATCTTGTACGCGTCGGGTTCGTCAACCACCAGCGCGGTACCCTCGCCGCCGCTTTGTTCGTCTTTGAGGTGCGCCGGTGCCAGCGCACGCACCAGGTGGTACGTGCCTATCGTCACGATCGTCCCGAGCGCGATGCCGCTGAGCTGGAAGTTGTTGGTGATCTTGAGGGTCGTGTTGCCGATCGCGATGATGATGCCGGCGGCGACCGGTACCAGATTGACCGGATTTCCGAAGTCGACCCCGTTCTCCTTCCAGATCTTCGCGCCGAGCAGGCCGATCATGCCGTACAGCACGACGGTGATGCCGCCGAGCACCCCGCCCGGGCTGGCGGAGATGATCGCACCGAACTTGGGAGACAGGCCGAAGAGGATCGCGACGACCGCCGCCACGTAGTACGCCGCGGTGGAGTACACCCTCGTCGCCGCCATGACGCCGATGTTCTCCGCGTACGTCGTCGTCGGCGAACCGCCCACGGCGCTGGCGATGACCGTGCCGACGCCGTCGGCCGCGATGGCCCGGCCCATCATCGGGTTCAGGTCGTTGCCGGTCATCTCGGCGACCGCCTTGACATGCCCGGTGTTCTCCGCGATCAGCGCGATCACCGCGGGCAGCACCAGCAGGATGAAGACGAACTTCAGGTGCGGCAGGTGCCAGCCGATCGCCAGGTCCTTGCCGTCCGGGCCGAACGTGGAGTGCGGCGGGAAGCCGAACCAGTCGGCCGCCTTGACCCCGGACCAGTTGACCCGCCAGTGCGTGGTCACCTTGCCGGCGCCCGCGTCGTACGCGGTGATCTTGCCGAAGATCCGGTCGAAGAGCCAGGACAGCAGGTACCCGAAGACCAGGCCGACGAAGATGGCGATGCGGCCGATGAAGCCGCGGAAGCCGACCGCCATCGCCATCACCGCGAGCATGGTGATCAGCGCGATCCACTGGTCCTGCGGCCAGTAGATGTTCGCGACGACCGGCGCCAGGTTGAAGCCGATCAGCATGACCACCGCGCCGGTGACCACGGGCGGCAGCACCGCGTGCACCACCCGCGAGCCCAGGAAGTGGATGGCGAGGCCGCACAGCGCCAGCACGACGCCGGCGACGAGGATGGAGCCGGTCACGTCGGCCGAGTCGCCGCCCTGCGCGCGGATCGCGACGACGCCGCCGACGAACGAGGCCGAGGTGCCGAGATAACTGGGTACCCGCCCCTGCACGATGAGCAGGAAGCAGATGGTGGCGATGCCGCTCATCATCACCGCGAGTTGCGGATTGAGCCCCATCACCAACGGGAACACGAAGGTCGCGCCGAACATGGCGACGACGTGCTGCGCCCCCAGCCCGACAGTGCGCGGCCAGGAGAGCCTTTCATCGGGGCGTACCACTCCGCCCGGCGGCGGCGTCTTGCCGCCGTGGACGACCCGCCAACCCAACATGGTCATGAACTGGTCCTCCCTTCAGGGAGTCCAACAAGATGCGCCGATGTTGCGGGAGGCGGCCGCCGATCTCATGGGCGAGAATTACCCAACCTGGATGCCAGCTCTTGGCAAGCACTGCTAATCGCTACAGGCCGCGCAGCTCCAGCACTCGCAGCGCCAGCGAGAGATCCAGCCGCAGCGCGGCCGAGGTCATGAACGGGCCGAGCATCTTTTCCAGCTTGTAAATCCTGTACCGCATGGTGTTGTAGTGGAAATGCAGCGCCCGCGCGGCCTGCGCCACATTGCCGTTGGTATCCAGCAGCACCTCCAGCGTGTGCCGCAGGTCCTTGGCCTGTGCCGTGTCCCGGGCCAGCTCGCCGAGCATCTCCTCGGCGAAGCCGCGCAGCTCCGACTGGTCGGTGATGAGCGAGAGCAGCCGGTGCACGCCGAGCCGGTCGAAGCTGGCCCGCGCCCCGTTGCCGTGCAGCCGCCGCCCGATCCGTACCGCCTTGCGGGCCTGCTCGTACGCTGCCGGCAACTCCTCGGGCGCGGCGGCCACCCGGGAGACGCCCACCGAGAACGGGGCGCGCCCGGTGCCGAGGTCGGCGCGTACCCGCCGGTGCAGGTCGACCGCGAGGCGTTCCAGGTCGCCGTCGGCCGGTACGCAGAGCAGCGCCACGACCTCGTGGTTGAAGCTCGCGAACGCCGCGCCGCGGTCCCGGGTACGCACCACCGCGTGCCAGGCGGCGACGAACCGCTCCGTCACCGGCCGCGGCTCCCGTACCGGCGCGCCGTCCGGGTCGAGTTCCGCGACGACCGCCACCAGCGGCCGCTCGATCTCCCAACCCAGCGTGCGGGCGTACCGGACGGCGGCGGGCACGTCGGGTACCCGCCCGGTCAGCACGTCGCGCAGGAAGTCCGCCCGGTACTTGCTCTCCACCGCCGCGACCGCGAGCCGCTTGGTCACCGCGAGCGCGGCCACGGTCGCGGCGCGCTCCAGTACGTGCACGTCCGTGTCGCGCAGCGGTACCGGCGAGAACGCGACGATGTGGCCGTGCTCCACCCGTCCGGCCACGATCGGCACGTCCGTGCGTACCGCCTCCGAGGCGGCCTCGCCGCCGGCCCGGGCCGCCACGGCACCCTCCCCGGTCGTGATCATCACCGGACCGCCGAGGATGCGCGCCAGTTCAGCCGCGAGGTCGTTGAGGTCGCCGCCGTCCAGCACCACCGCGACCAGCGCCCGGTGCACCTCCTCGCTGCGCGACAGCGCCGCGGCCTGCCGGTTGAGTAACTCGCCGAGCACCTGGTTGAGTACGTCGTCGAAGCCGACACCGTCCGGGAACTCGATGATGGGGAAGCTGCGCCGCTCCGCCTCGGCGAGCATCGGCGGCGGCACCTCGTCCAGGTACCGGTGCAGCTTGATGGCGATCGCGGCCAGCCCGCGCTCGTCCAGCTCGGCGACGAGCCCGGCCAGCGCACCCGGGTCGTGCCGCAGCGGGTAGCCGGTGGTCAGCAGCAGTTCGTGCGGCTTGACCCAGGGCAGGATGTCAGGCACCTCCATGACGTTCAGCCGCCGTACGATCCGGTCCAGCCCGGCCGCGCCGGCCAGTACCCGGGCACCGGCGAGCGTGGAGGCGCCCAGTACCTCCCGAACGCTCATGCCCAGAGAATCCGCCGAAGGTAACGCGGGATCCTTGGCAACTGTTTCCATGCCGACACCGTAGCGCCGCTCATACCGTCATCCTGTGTCCGTCACATTTCAGGCTGCTTTCCCAGTGGCGGCCAGCGCCGCGCTGGAGCCGGTGCTGCTGGGCGCGGCGCGGGAGGTACGGGTCGCCGCGGTGACACCGTCCGCCGCGTACCTCGCGACCGGCGACCCGGCGCTGCCAGCGCTGTGCCTGTGCACGCCCGCGGCGGTACGGGTACCGTGCGCGCTCGTGCTCGGCACCGCCCTGCCCCGCCTGGCGGTCGGCGACACCGGCTCGGCCGGCGCGGGTCTCGTGACGCTGGACGGCTTCACCGCGCGCGTCGCCCGGTGGTGGCGCCCGGCCCGGCCGCGCTTTCTCGGTGGGGTGCCCACAGGCTTGCCGGACGTCGAGTTCCCGGAGCGAATCGAGGAGTGCCTCGGGCTCGGCGAGGGGTTGACCCCGTTTTGGGACGATGTCATCGCGGGCGCGCTCGTGACGCTGAACCTGACCGATCCGCCGCGCGCCCAGCGCCTCGCCGAGGTCGTCGACGCGCTCGCCCCGCGCCGCACCACGCTCGTCTCCGCCGCGCTGCTGCGCCACGCCGGGCGCGGCGAGTGCGTACCGGAGCTGGCCGCGCTGATCGAGGGGGCGCCGGGCGCGCTGCCCGCGCTGCTGCGCGTCGGCCACAGCTCCGGCGCCGGTCTCGCGGCCGGCGTGCACGCCGCCCTTGAGATGGGGAGGGCGCCGGCATGGGCCTGAGGC
>JBPYFB010000350.1:0-8331 GCA_051986465.1 Rugosimonospora sp. | reverse complement strand
AGATGGAGCGCCTTGCCGAGCTGGGCGCCGAGCTGTACCCGACCGAGGGGCCGAGCACCGGGCTGCGGGCGAGATCCCTGGCCCGGCCGGAACGAGCGTGGTTGCGCCCGGCGCTGGTGGCGGCGGGAGTCGCGGTACTTGCCGCCGGCGGTGTGGCGGTCGCGGTGGGTACGGCGGGCCGGCCGGCGGCGCACGTACAACAGCACGTAGCACAGGCGGCGTTCGCGGTGAAGGTGAACGGGGACGGCAGCGTGACCTTCACCGCGTACGACCTCGTCGACACGGCGGCCGCCACGAGGGCCCTCAACGACGCCGGCATCGCGGGCCGGGTCGTCAACATGACGAGTGGCGGCAAGGACGGGCAAGTCCTCTGCGCGAAGCCGCTGGTCAACCGGGACGACCTGGATCCGAGCGTCGGGTTGCAGAAGAGCTTCCTCTACGGGGACAGCCCCACCATCACCGTCTCCAAGTCCAGTTACCGGCCGGGTGGCGGCCTGCTCCTCGTGATCGGTGCCGTCGGGCACAAGGCGGACGGGCGGGTCTTGGTCGTGGTGCTGAGCGCGAGCTACAAGGACGCGCGCAAGATTCCGAGCAGCGTGCCGGGCTGCCCGCCCCCGCGCGGCGCGCCCAGGTGAGTCTCCACCAGGCTGAGTCTCAACTCAGCGGGACGGCCGTGCGGTCCTGACTGGGCGAGCTGACCTGGGCGGTGCCGACCTCGCGGGAGACCGCGAAGGTGTCGGCGCCGTTCAGGTTCGGGATCAGCTCCATCGCGTTGCCCGACATCACGATCCCCATGTTTTTCGGGCCGGCGCTGCCCTGGATGAGCCAGAGCTGGTACGAGTGGCCGGCGCCGGGCGCGGGAAGGTCCGACAGGTACGCGACGACTTCGCGCTTCGACGGGGATACCACCACACGCACCTGACCGCCGCCGCTCGCCGGCTCTGAATGGGTACGCGCGTCCGGTGCGCCGAGAACCGCGGAGATCTCCTGCGCGTGCCGTACCCGCCGCTCCTGGATCGTGTAGGTGCCGGCGCCGACGCCCGCCGCGACCACCGCGGCCACGGCGGCGGCCAGGGCAACCCGGCGCGGCCCTGCGCGGCGCCCGGAGCCGGCGGTGCCGCGGCGGCGCGGCCCCACCTGGCGGGTCTGCCTGATCTGGGTGAGCACCGCGGCCCGCAGTCCGGGCGGCGGCGGCTCGGCGACCATCTCGGCCAGCCGGGCCGAGGTCGCCTGGAGCTCGGCCACCTCCACCGCGCAGGCCGGACACTCGGCCATGTGCCGGGCGAACGCAGCGCGCTCGATGTCGTCGACGGCGTCGAGGGCGTACGCACCGGCGAGGGTATGCACGTCGGCGTTCATCCGAAGCTCACCCCCAGACAGTCGCGCAGCCGGATCAGTCCGTCGCGCATGCGTGTCTTGATGGTCGGCAGCGCGGTATCGAGCAACTCCGCGACCTCCCGATAGGTGTATCCGCCGTAGTAGGCGAGGGTGATCGCCTCGCGCTGCAACTCGGTGAGAGTCTTGATGCAGCGGCGTACCTGCTGCTGCTCCACGCGCGCGGTGGCCGTCTCGACCACCTCGTCGAAGGGGACCTCCTGGGTGGCGGTGCGCCGGATGCGATCCGCGGCGGCCTGCTCGGAGCGGACCCGGTCCACGGCCCGGCGGCGCGCGATCGTGAACAGCCAGCCGGCGGCCGTACCCTTGCTCGCGTCGTACCGGGCGGCGTTGCGCCACACCTCGACGAGCGCCTCCTGGGTCACCTCCTCGGCCTGCGCCGGGTCGCGCACGACCCGCTTCACCAGCCCGAAGACTCGCGGGACGACAAGGTCGTACAGGGTGGCGAAGGCGTTCTCGTCGCCCCGGGCCACCCGCTTGAGCAACTCGTCCAGGTCGGCGTCGGGCGACACTTTCGGCGAAGCCGTTGGCGGCGCTGAAAGTGGCGGTACCGCGCGTGGTCGCTCCCTCGGCGAAGTCATCTGAACCAGCCTTTCCCGCACCTAGGCCTGATATCAGTTGTTCGCAGCCCGACCGCCGCCGGATGGGTCAACTATCGAGCCGAAGTGTCAGTGTCGTCCACGCTCCCACGTGGATCCGGTCACCGGCGCCGACCGGTACCGGTACGTTCGCCTCGATCGGATCGGCGCCCTCGTTGACGTACGTGCCGTTGGCCGAGTCCAGGTCTACCACGGCCCAGCCCTCCGGTACGGCGACGAGCATGGCGTGTGCGTGCGATACCGCGGCATCCTCGGGCGGCCCGGTCAGGTCGATCTCAGGCTCGATGCCTCGGGAGCGGCTGCGCCGGCCGATGAGCACCTGCTGGCCGGGGAGCGTGAACCGCCGCTCGGGACAGAAGGCCGGGAACGGGATCGGCTCGGCGTCCGGCATGGCGATCGTCTGCATGCGGGTGTGGTACGCGCGGTCGGCGCTGACCACCACCCGCCAGTTCCCGACCGCCGCCGCGGTGGGGGTGGATGACGGCGCGGCGGCGGGAACGGGGACCGGCGGGACCGTTGGGGTACCGAGGAAGTCGTGACCGTCCACTTCGCAGAAGCGCCCGGTGCGGGGCGTACCGCACTCCGGACACAACTCACCGGCGGGCGCCGCGACCGGTGCCGCGGCAGGCGATGCGGCGACCGGCGCTGCCCCGGACAGCGGTGCGCCGCATTCGTCGCAGTAGTCGGTGGCGACCGACTGGTGCCCCCTCGGACACACGGGCATTGCTTCAGCCTTCCTTGACTCTGATCGTCTTGACCGACCGTACGTTGGCCAGCTCGGCGTCCACACCGGACACTTTCTGCTTGAGCCGCACGGTACCGGTGCTGGCGTCCACCACGTCGACCACCCGGGCCAGCAGCTTGGCCGTATCGGCGTGCCCGGTCTGCTCGGCGAGCTGTACCGCGCGCCCCAGCTTCGAGGTGGCCGTCTCGACGTCGCCCGCGTCCCGCGCGGCGAGCCCCTCCTGGATCACCTCGGCCAGCTCGGCCTGCCCCGTGTAGTGCGCGACGCGCGGGTTGATTTTCGTGGACAGCGCGGTGTCGTCGGTCCACACCGCGAGGATCAGCGACTGGCTCAGGACTTCGTCCCCGCTGACCAGGCTGACCCGCCCGGCGAGTACCTCCTCGCCGACCGCGCCCGCCGGTACCTCCACCTGGATGTGGTAGTCGCGGCTCTCGTCGCCCCAGGCGCCCAGCGGGTACTCGCCGATCCGCGCGCTCACCTCGGTGCGCCGGCCGGTCAGGTCGTCCACGTGTGGGAACGCCTGCTTCACGAAGCGCACCGTGGCCGCGGCCGGAGTCCACAGCCGCAGCGCCACCTCGGCCACGGACTTGCCCATCGCCGCCTCGGTCATGCCGCGGAAGTCGTCGACGAGCGCGCTCGGGTCGGGTAGCCCGTCGGCAGTACCGAGCAGGGCCGACGCGATCGTACGCAGTTCGGTACCGCTCCAGTCGGCGCCGACGCCCCGGCTGTCGCAGATGAACCGGCCCTCGCACGAGCGCAGCACCTCGGCGAGTTGCTGCGGGGTCTCGTGCTGGTTGCGCCCGTCAGTGAGCAGGATCGCGTGTTTGAACGCCGCACCGTGCCCGGCGAAGAGCACGTTGGCGAGATTGAGCCAGCGCCCGATGGCGGTACCGCCGCTCGGGGTCAGCCGGTTCACCGCCACCTTCGCATCGGCGCGCGCCTGCGGGGTCGCCGGTACCAGCTCGGCGCGGGGCGGGTACACCATGTCGGCGTCGGCGCGGCCGGCGATGACCGCGAAGGCGACGCCGTCGCGCAGCGCGTCGATCGCGGCGGCGGTCGCCCGCTTCGCCTCGGACATCTTGGTGGCTGGGCTCGCCATCGAGCCGGAGCAGTCCACCATGATGACCTGTGCGGCGCTCTTGGGCGCGGCGGACGCGCCCCCATCTCCCGGTCCGGAAGCGGTCACGGTCACCACCGCGTCCACCACGGTGCCACCGGCGGGCAGGTACTGGTTCTGGTACACCTCGGTCTGGAAGGTCACTTCGGCTCCTCGAACGGGAACGGGATCAGGACGGCGGTCACGTTGTCCTCGCCGCCTTCGTCGAGCGCGTACCGCACCAACGCGGCCGCGGTGGTGGCTGTTGTCGCGGCGCCGGTCGCGAGCGCGACCAGGGCGGCCGGGGAGTCCGCGTAGCGGGACAGGCCGTCGCTACACAGCAGCACCTGCCCCGGCCCGCTGGGTGTGAAGGCGCGCAGCCGAGGTTCGGTGTCGGTGGCGTCGGCGCCCAGCCACCGGGTGAGCAGCCGCCCCGCCACCGACTCGTCGACGGTCAGGCACTCACCGTCCATAGTGGATATCCAGTAGGCGCGGCTGTCGCCGACCCAGCCGACCGTCACGCCATCCGCGGTCACCACGGCGCAGACGAAGGTACAGCTCGGCGGGTTGTTGCCCGGCTCGCCGCCGGCCGCGAGCGTCGCCGCGGCCTGGGCCGCCCGCACGGCGGCGCCGATCGCCTGCTCCGGCTCCGTGCCGCCGGACAGCGCCGCGAGCAGTGCCGGTGCCGCGGCCTCGACCGCCGCGTGCGAGGCGGCGTCCGGGCGGGTGGAGGAGGAGACGCCGTCGCAGACGACGGCGATGGCGGCGCCGGGCAACCGGCCCAGCGCCATCGCGTCCTCGTTGTGGTGGTGCCGGTGGCCGCGGTCGCTCACCCCGGCCATGGCATCCAGTTCCAGTTCGGAGTGGTCGGGGCCGGCCGGCCGCCGCTGCCCGCACGAGTCGCAGTAGCCTTCGGCCCCGAAGTCCGTGCCGCCACAACCGGAACACGCGGCCGGGGCGTCCGCGGACGACAGCCATTTCGGGGGTACCGGCTGCGTCGGCGGGACCGGCTCGGAGAGCTTGTGCCCGCACGCCTCGCAGTACCGGTCCTGCTCGCCCACGCCGGCCCCGCACGCCGCACACGTCATACGAGCGTCCTGGGTCGCACGCTGTTCGCCTCGTCCACGAGCGCGTACCGGGCCCGCGGGTCGGGCTCCAGCGTGGCGAGCAGGCGGTACGCGCGCTCCAGCCCGAAGCGCACCTCCCGCTCGCGCAGCTCCTGCCCGAGCACCTTGCCACCACCGGCCACAGTGGACACGGCACGCTGCTGCGATATCGCCACCGCCGGCGCCTTGGCACCCAACCACGCCAGCGCGCTGCGGAACATCTCGATCGCGAGGTTGGCGCGCCGCTGCTCGTCCAGGCGCAGCCGCGAAAGGCGCGCCGAGGCGTCGACGAGGTCCACTTCGGAGAGTGCGGCCGGCTCGCCGGACAGGCGCGCCCGTACCGCCGCGATCTGTGCCGCCACGTGCTGGCTGGAGCTGTCGGGTACCTCGTCGAGGATGCCCACGGCCGCGTCCCGCTCCCCGGTGGCGAGCAGCGTGCGGGCCAAGCCGAAGGCGGCGCTGACGAAGGCGTGGTCGACCCGCCACACCCGCCGGTACCGCAGGCTCGCCCCGTCGCGGTCGCCCGCGAGCTCCGCCGCCGCCGCGAGCGCCAACTGCGCGGCGGGCTCACCGGGCAGCGCGCCGTACACCGCGTCGAAGGCGGCCCTGGCGCGCTCGGGATCGCCGGACGCGAGCGCGATCAGCCCCGCGCTCCACTCCCGCCGCCAGTCGCCGGCCGGCAGGTCCAGCGACCCGAGCTCTTCGCCCGCACCCGCCAGGTCGCCCGCCTCGACGAGCGCCCGGATCAGCCGCAGCGACACCTCGGGCGTGCATACCGGCGCGCCGCGCAGGTACGCCGCGACCGTGACGGCATCGGAACCGGCGACGGTGGCGAGGAACCCGGCCGCCGGATCGGCCGGGTCGGCCAGGGGCAGCGGCAGCGCGACGGCCACGGTCGGCCCATCCAGCGCCTCGCGACCAGCCGCACCGCTCGGCGGACCCGCAAGCTCTCCGCCGAAAGCCCGTCGCTCCGGGGTGAACTGAGTGGAGGGAGCCGGCCGGGGCGTACCGTCCGCCATGCTGAGCACCTCGCGCAGTACGCCCAGCGCCTGCTCCTGCATCTCGCCGGCGGAGGCGAAGCGCAGCGCCGGATCCGGGTGCGCGGCCCGGCGCAGGAACCGGTAGTACGACTCCTCGCGAGCCAGCAGCGGCACGTCGCCCGGTTCGGGCAGCCGCTCGGCGTACCGGGTGGAGAAGCCGGTGAAGTCGAAGCTGAGCACGGCCATCGAACGCCCGACGGTGTACAGGTCGGAGGCGACCGAGGCGCCCTGCCGGGCCAGCTCGGGCGCCTGGTACCCCGGGGTGCCCCACAGCGCCGAGTCGTGGTCGTCGGCCCGCCGTACCGCGCCGAGGTCGATGAGCTTCAGCTGCTCCTCGGCGTGGATGACGTTGTCCGGCTTGAAGTCGCAGAACAGCAACCCGCGGTCGTGCAGGTAGCCGAGCGCGGGGAGCACCTCGATCCCGTACGCGAGCACCTGCGTGAGCGGCAGCGGGCCGCTGTGCGCGAGGGCGAGGTCCTTGAGCGAGCGCCCGCCCACGTACTCCATCACGATGTAGCCGACCATCTCGCCGGTCTTCGGGTCGGGGTGCTGCGCGAAGTCGTGGATCTTCACGATGTTGGGGTGGTCGACCTCGACGAGGAAGCGCCGCTCGGCCATTGCCGCGGCCATCGCGTCGACGTCCCCGGTGTTGATCAGTCCTTTGAGGACGACCCAGCGGTCCGCGCCGGACTCGCTGATGTTGCGGTCCCGGGCGAGGTAGATCCAGCCGAGGCCGCCGTGGGCGAGCGCGCCGAGGATCTCGTACCGCTTGTCGACGAGGTCGCCGGGGGCCAGCCGGGGCCGGAAGGAGAACGGAGTGCCGTCCTCGGGGCAGAAGCCCTCCGCGCGCCCCGGCCGCCCGTCCCGGCTCCTGCCGACCGGGCGTCCACAGTGGCCACAGACCCGGTGTGACTCCGGTACCTGCGGGTCGGCCATGACCGCGGTGGTCGGGTCGCGCAGCGGCACGGGCGGTACCGCGACCAGGCTGGCGCCCAGCCGCCCGCGCCCGCCGGACCTGCTGCTGCGGCTGCGGCTCGTGCCGTGCTGGCCGCCCGTACTGGGCTGGGTGCTCGTACTGGCCTGAGTCGCGCCGGGGGCAGCCTTGTGCCCGCACTCGTCGCAGTACCCGTCCGGCGCGTAGGTACCCGTGCATCCCGGGCGCTGGCACGGACTATTGCTCATGTCTGGCCGCCTCTCTGTTCACCAGCTCCGTGTATGCGTGCACCGCCCGGGTACCGGCGCGCAGGTCGCACGGTGCCGTAAAGAGCGCCACCCGCGCCCGCTCGTACCGCTCGCCCAGCTCCAGGTCCTCGGCCAGCCCGTGCCGGGCCGCCTTCTCCCGGTACGCCGACAGCCGGCCGCGCAGTTCGTCGCGCCGGTCGATGAGCCCGTCGGCGAGCAGCCGCAGCTCGATCGCGCGCTCCCGGGCCCGCCGCGCCGCTTCCTCCACAGTGGACACGTCGGCGGCCAGCCGGCTCCACTGCGCGGTGCGGCGCACCCGGTCCAGGTCGGCGAGGCGGTTGCGCAGCACCGGGGCCGCCTCGGGCAGCGGGGGCAGGCCGGGGTCGGCGATCTTCTCCGTGGCGCGCCGGAAGGACCGCGCCGCCGCGGACTCCTCCCGGGCCACCTCCTCGACCAGTTCGCGCAGCGCGGCGGCGCGGCGCGGGTACCCGTCGCGCACCTCGCTCAGCTCGCCGAGCCGGGCGCGCGCCCGCGCCACCTCCGCGTCGAGCCGCTCGAAGCGGGCGCCGGCCGCACCGCCGATCCGCCCGCCCGGCGCGGCGGCGACCGGGTCGGCCGCGTCCAGCGCGGCGATCTCGGCGAGGGCGGCCTTGGCTTCCTCGGCAAACGACGCGATGAGCGGCGACTCGACGCGTTCTCCAACCGGGTTCGTCGGCCGCTTCATGCGCGTGGCGCTGGACTCCGGCTGCGGCTTCTCGTTGCGCAGCTCGACAACATCGACCTCGTTGGCCGTTACCTTGCGAGCCGGCAATGTGTCATCGACGTCGTACTTCGGCGCGGGCCGCGTCTCGTCGTGGTCGGTCGGCATCGGGCCGGTGAGCACGGCGGGAAGTCGCTCGTTCAGCGTCGGGCCTGGATGCGTCACCGCGCGACCCGCCGGATCCTGGCGTGGCACCGGTGAGGTCGTGCGCATCGCGAGCTCGCTCGAATCCTTCGGCTGCCGCAGCTTGGGCGTCGCGCCGGCCGAGTCGGTTTGCGCGAGCGCGTCGGCCGCGGTTTGCGGCGTCGGCGCGAGCACGCTGTCGGGCCGCGCCGGTCGGTCGAGCGAGTCCAATCGTGGGCTGCTCTGCGTCAGCCGTGGCTCCGAGTGCGCGCCGGTGTCGTGTTG
>JBPYFB010000349.1:0-8012 GCA_051986465.1 Rugosimonospora sp. | reverse complement strand
ACTACTACGACGGGAAGATCCAGCCGCTGCGCGCCGACCAGCCCGCCGGTATCGGCCCCGCGGTCAACGCCGTGTTCGTCCCCGGCGGGCTGCGCGAGCAGCGGCCCGACTTCGGTGAGGTCAACGTGCCCGAGGCCGAGGCGCTCGTCACCCGGCTCGCCGGCATCGTGGCCGACCCCGGGTACGCGGGGAAGACCATCGGCGTGGTGAGCCTGCTGTCGACGAGCGGGCAGGCCGGGTACCTCCAGCACCGCATCCGCGAAGAGATCGGCGCGGACGAGATGGAGCGGCGCGAGCTGCGCGTCGGCGACGCGTACACGTTCCAGGGCGACGAGCGGGACATCGTGCTCATCTCGATGGTCGTCGCGCCGAACGGCAACGCCGGTGAGATCGGCGCGTTCACCAAGCGGGACTACCACCGCCGCATCAACGTCGCCGCCTCCCGGGGCCGCGACCAGATGTGGCTGTTCCACTCGGTGCAGCTTCCCCAGCTGGTGGCCGACGACGCGCGGGCGCTGCTGCTCGGCTACTGCCAGCGGCCCGCTCCGGCGCCCTCGACCGCCGACCCGTTCGCCCTCTGCGAGACCGACGTGCAGCGGGCGGTCCTGCGCCGGCTGCGCGAGCGCGGGCTGGTGCCGGTGCCGCAGTACCGCATCGGCCGGTACCGCATCGACTTCGTACTGTCCACACGGGACGGCCGGCGGCTGGCGGTCGAGTGCGACACCGACAGGTCCACAGTGGACCTGCGGCGCCAGGAGATCCTGGAGCGGGTGGCCGGCTGCGTCTTCGTACGGGTCCGCGCAAGCGCCTTCCACCGGGATGCGGACGCGGCGCTGGAACCCGTATGGGAACGCGCTGTCGAGCTCGGTCTGCTGCCCGCGACGGCGCTGGCTACTCCGGTCGCTGGCCGGTGACGTCCCACAGGTGGTGCACGGGATCGTGGATGAAGTATCGCGCGAACGTCTCCACCGTGAAGCGCGCGCCGTCGCTGCGGTTGCCGGTGCGCTCCCACTGGTCGCCGTGCACACCCTCGAACGCCGCCGCGAGCCGGTCACCCGCCTCGGCCAGTTCGCCGCTCACGACAGCCGGATCCTGCTCGCCGTAGCGCTCGGCGACCGCGGTCTCGTCCTGGTCCCAGTTGGGGTACGCCGGATCGTCCTGGGTGAGCATGAGGCTCAGCCGGTACGCGTACAGCCGGTTCACGTCGCGCACGTGGCACGCGTACTCCAGCGGCGACCACTTGTCGGGGCGCGGCCGGGCGCGCAGCTCCTGCTCCGGCCGGGCGAGCAGGTCACGCCAGCCGGCGGTGTTGGCGCGCAGCAGCGCGGGTACGTCCTCGCGGGCGAAGGTGCTCGTGTCGAGGCCGCACTCGGGGCACGGCCGGCGCAGCACCCAGGTCCAGTCCTTGCTGTCCGGAACGATCGTCACGCGGTCAAGGCTAACGTTGCCCTCAACCTTGGTCGGCAGAGGGCGGGATGGCATGGCGACGAGCTTCGACGAGCGCGAACGGTCGATGTGGGCGGGCAAGGCGGCGGCATTCGAGCGGAGTGTCGGTGTTCTTTGCGGCTATCCGGCGGAGTATCTGCTGGACGCGGCCGGTGTTGGGGACGGCTGCCGGGTTCTCGACGTCGGTACAGGTCCCGGAACGGTCGCGGCCCGGGCGATAGCGCGTGGCGCGGCGGCCGTCGCCGTCGATGCCGAGCCGAGCATGCTGGACGTGGTCCGTCGGCGCGTCCCGGCAGCCGTGGTGCGGCACGCCGTTCTGCCCGATCTTCCGTTCCCGGATGGGTATTTCGGCGCGGCCGTGGGCAACTTCGTCATCAATCACGTTGGTGACCCCGCGGCAGCGGTTGCTGAGCTTCGGCGCGTGGTCGGTCGCGGTGGCCGGATCGCGGTCACGATCTGGCCCTATCCCCAGCCGCCGGCGCAGCGGCTGTGGGGGCAGGTGTTTGACGCCGCCGGGGCGCAACGACCGGCAGACATGCTGGCGCTGCCGGAAGACAAGGATTTCGCCCGGACGGAGGATGGCCTGTCCGGATTGCTCCGCGACGCGGGACTTGATGACGTGCGATGTGCGGTCGTGAGCTGGGTGCACCGGGTCGATCCGGAGGATTGGTGGAGCGGAGCCGCCAACGGCATCGGAATGGCGGGCCTCATGATGCAAAGCCAGTCGCCGAGCACGGTCGCCCGGATCCGGCGGGAGTACGACCGGGCCATCGCGGACTACCGCGACGGTGATGGGCTGCTCGCGCTGCCAGCGGCCGCTCTGCTTGCGTCCGGTACCGGGTAGCCGAGAGTCCACAGTAGACACTGTTGGTATTCCTTGAGTTGACCTCTCCGCCCTTCTAGAATTAGCACATGCGTAAAGCGGCCGGGGTGCTGGAGCGGCTCCGCGCCGACCTGGTCGAGTTGGCCGCCGTCGACCTCGCCGCACTCTCCGACGCGGAACTGTTGGACGCTCTTCGAGCGCTGCATCCGTTGCTGTGCCAGACGCAGGCCGCGCAGACCCGGCTGATCGGCGCCGCGCACCGGCGTGGGTCCGCCGGATTGGACGGGGCGGTCTGCACGCCGGTGTGGCTGCGCTGCCAGCTACATATGGGCGATGCCGGTCCGCAGGTCCGCGTCGCCACAGCGCTCAATGGGCTGCCAAACGTCGCGGAAGCCTACGAGCGTGGGGAGATGTCGTTCGCACACGCCGCGGCGATCTGTCAGATCAGTCGGGACATCGCCCCGGACGTGCTCGCCGCCGGTGCCGACAAACTGCTCGCCGAGCAGGCCGCATCGCTGTCGCCCGTGGATACTCGCCGGGCGGCGGTTCGGATCAGGGACCACTTCGATCCGCAGGCGGCGGAGCGGCGAACCGGCAGGATATTTGGGGATCGGTGGTTGACCGTCGACCGCACCGTCCACGACTGCGTCTCCATTCAGGGCATCCTCGACCCCGAGGGCGGTGAGCTCCTGGCGCGGACACTGGGCGCGTTGACCCCGCCGCCCGCATCGGGCGACGACCGGTCCCCTGGGGCTCGCCGGGCAGACGCCCTTGTGCAGATGTGTCGCCTCGCCGGGGCGGCGGCTCCCGAGGCGGGCGGAGAGAAGCCCCACGTGGTGGTGACGATCGACTGGGAGACGCTGCGCGACGGTTTGACCGCCAGCGTCACCACGCCCGGCGCACGACTGGGCACTGGTACGCCCATCCACCCGTCCACGGCACGGCGGCTGGCGTGTGACGCCACGCTGATCCCGGCGGTACTGGGTGCAGTCGGCGAGCCGTTGGACATCGGACGCGCCACTCGCGTCGTGCCCGCCGGGATGCGCCGCGCTCTTGTATTTGCGGGATGGCGGTTGTCGGTTTCCCGGGTGCGACCGCCGTCCAGAGTGGACAGACGCGCATCACCTGGAGCCGTGGGCGCGAGGCGGCGGTACTCACGTCGGCAACCTGCTGCTACTGTGCCGGAATCACCACGTCGCGGTGCACGAAGGCGGCTGGGGCCTCGATTATGACCCCAGGACCAATACCGCTACCGCCTACCGGCCGCGAGGGCCTGCACCGTAACGGAAGGCAAACTCGTATGTTGCATGACCGGGTTGTGGTCGTGACCGGCGCGAGCCGTCGCATCGCGATCGGAGCGGCGATCGCTCGCCGTGCCGTCGCCGACGGCGCGGCCGTACTGCTGCACTCGTGGGTGCCGCACGACGCCGAGCAGCCGTGGGGCGCTGACCCGGGTGGTCCGGAGGCACTCGTCGACGAGTTGCGTCAGGCCGGCGGCCGAGTGGAACACGTCTCCGCCGACCTCGGGGATCCAGACGCTCCGGCCGAACTGGTCGCTGCGGCGCGGGCGGCCTTCGGGCATGTCGATGCCGTGGTGGCCAACCATGCGCGCAGTAGCGGGCAGTTCCTGGAGGACCTCACCGCCGCCGAGCTGGACCAGAGTTACGCGGTCAACACCAGGGCGACGCTGTTGCTCGTCAAGGCGTTCGCGGCGCAGCACAACGATACCCGTCCGGGCGGTCGGGTGTTGCTGTTCACCTCCGGGCAGTACAACGGTGCCATGCCCGGCGAGCTGCCCTACATCTGCTCGAAGGCCGCCCTGCACGAGGTAACGCGCAGCCTCGCCGTCCACCTCGTACGCCGGGGCATCACCGTCAACTGCATCAACCCTGGGCCCAACGACACCGGCTACGCCGACGAGGAGAGTCGTGCCGCTGTGGCCGCTATGCACCCAGCCGGGCGCTGGAGTACGCCCACCGACACCGCACGGCTGGTTGGGTGGCTGCTCAGCGACGAGGCCGACTGGGTCACCGGTCAAACGATCGCCTCGGACGGCGGCTGGACGGCGGGCTGAGGCGGTTACCGGTGGCCGTGGAGCTATGCGGGCCAGCCGGTGAGGAGGACGCAGCTGGCTTCGGGTACCTCGACGGTCTCGCCGGTCGGCTCGGGCAGGCCGGTCTTCGGGTCCAGGCGCAGCGCGACGACGGTACCGGAGCGCTGGTTCGCGACGAATAGCAGATCCTCGACGAGAGCGAACTGGCGCGGCCATACGCCGCCACAGCTCACCTCGCCGGCGAGTTCCAGCGTGCCGTCCGGGGCGACCCGGAAGGTGGCGATCGTGTCCGCGCCCCGGTTGCCGACGTAGAGGAACTCGCCGGCAAGCGCGATTCCCGAAGGGTAGTTGACGCCATCCACAGTGGACGCAGGGGTGACGGCGGATGGCGTGACGGTTAGCGGGCCGAGCGCGGACGGCTGGGGCGAGAACGTGGCGACCGTGGAGTCCAGCTCGCAGGCGACGTACCAGTGGCCGGACGGGTGGCGGAGCGCGTGCCGCGGGCCCGAGCCGGGCGGGGCCACGGTTTCACCCACCGGCGCGAGGCGGCCGGTACCCGCGTCGAGCCGGTAGTGCACCAGCCGGTCGAGCCCGAGGTCGACGACGGTGACGAGATCGCCCGCCACGACGACCTGGTGTGCGTGCGGCCCCGCCTGCCGTTCGGGGTTGGGGCCGTGCCCGGCGTGCTGGCGGGTGTCCACGGCCGGGTCGAGCGCGCCGCCCGGGCCGACGGCGTGCACGCTCACGCTTCCCGAGGTGTAGTTCGCGGCGATCAGGTACCCGTCGTGGAGCGCGAGGTGGCACGGGTCGGCTCCGTGGGTGCCCTGGGTGGACAGGTGCCGCAGCGCGCCGTCGGGCGCGGCGGCGTACGACGAGACGCTACCGGCGGCCTGTTCGTGGACGGCGTACAGGAGCTGGCGTGCGGGATCGGCGATCAGGTAGGACGGGTCGGGACACTCCAGCGCGCCGAGGCGGGACAGCCGCGCGCCGTCCCGGGCGTACCAGGAAATCCCGGAACCGTACCCACCGATGTAGACCAGATCGCTCATGCGGACTACCCTAAGCCACGTCTAATTGTTAACTCTCTTCACAGAGAGGGTGAGACGAATGTTATCCAGACGATGGCTCGCAGTCGCGACCGTGGCTGCGCTGGGCGCCACGCTCGGACCGGCGGGTGCGGCTTCCGCGGCGGGCTCGCGGGCCGGCGAGAATGCCCAGGGCCAGGACCGAAACGGCGCGCCCAGCAAGGTGGTCAGCGCGTACTTCGCGGACTGGGACGTGTACGGCCGCGGGTACTACGTCAAGGACATCCCGGTCGACAAGCTCAACGTCATCCAGTACGCCTTCGGCGTGCCCGGCTTCGATCCGAGCACCGGCACGCCAAGCTGCGACATCCTCGATCCGTGGGCCGACTACCAGCAGGTCTACTGGACCGGAGACGCCACTGTGGACGGTGTCGCGGACAACCCCGACAACCCCGACCAGCACCTGTTCGGCAACTTCAACCAGCTCGCCAAGCTCAAGGCGGCGCACCCCGGACTGAAGCTGGAAATTTCCCTGGGCGGTTGGACCAAGTCGACCTGGTTCTCGACGGTGTCGGCGAGCGCGGAGCGCCGGCAGGCGTTCGTGTCCGCGTGCATCGACACGTTCATCAAGGGCAACCTGCCGGGTGGCGGCTGGCCGGCGAGCGCCGGCGGCGTCGGCGCGGCGGCGGGCCTGTTCGACGGTATCGACCTGGACTGGGAGTACCCGACCCAGGCCGCCGACAGCAACGTCGGGTACGGGCCGGCCGACCGGCACAACGCGACCCTGCTCGCCCAGGAGTTCCGGCGCCAGCTCGACGCGCTCGGCGCTACCAGCCACAAGCACTACCTGCTGACCGCGGCGCTGCCCGCGGCGCAGAGCTCCACCAACTACTACGAGCTGGCGCAGTTCACGCGATCGCTGGACTGGGCCAACGTGATGACGTACGACTTCAACGTGCCCGGCGGTACGGTCGCCGCACCTGACACGCTGTACCGGCATGACCCGCGCGACCCGCACGCCAGCGACCCGACCTGGAACACGGTCGGTACGGTCCTCTGGTACCTGCGCAACGGCGTACCGGCCAACAAAATCGTGGTGGGCGTGCCGTTCTACGGCAACCAGTACATCCGCTCCACCGGGCTGTACAGCTCGTTCGACAACACCGGACTGGACGCCAACAGCCTCCAGTGGGACCAGACACCACAACCGACATACCACGACCTGATCGACCTGGCGGACACCACCGGATACACCACGCACTGGAACGCGTTCGCGGGTGAGCCGTACCTCACCAACCCGGCGGCGGTGCACGCGCTCGCCAGCGGTACCGTGACGGCGCCGACCACGATCGTGTACTCGGACCCGCGCTCCATCGGGGAACGTACCGCGCTCATCCGCGAGCTCGGCCTGCGTGGCGCGATGGCCTGGGAGATCAGCCAGGATTCCGACTCGCACGCGCTGATCGGGGCACTGAGCCCGATTCTGTCCGCAGGAGGCTGAACAGTCCACTGAGGACCTACGCCGGAGGGCCGCGCGGCACGACCGCTCGGCCCTCCGGTGTATCTGTAAAAGAGCAGAAGAGCAAGGCATGGCGCAAAAGTGGTCCCCTGTATGGGGGAGGCGTTCTCCGCCTGGAGTATGGCGGAGTGGACAAATGCGGGAACCGGCCTTATTTGCATGGGTTTGAGGCTTCGTCGTCGCGGTAGTACGGGCGTGGTGCTCCTGAATGTCCTCAACCCCGTGGAAGTGATGATGAGCCTGAGCGAACAAATACTCCGGCAGATCCAGCGTGAAGCACCTCCCCAGCAGTCCGCTCTCGACGTGCCCCTGCGCAGGCGCCTGTGCGGCCTGACCGCGCAGTTGCTGTGCACGATGCCGGACAGCGGCCAAGAGCTTGAGTACTACCTGGGGATCCGGGACCGGACGATTCCGATCGCCGACGGCGCCGTCAGCGCGGCCGTGACGGGGGCCACGGTCGTGGTCACCGGCGGAAGCGGGTGCGTGGGTACGGTCCTGCTGGAGGAGTTGCGTGAGTTCGCGCCCGCCCGGCTGTTCAGCCTCGCCAACACGCCGCCGGCCCGGCCGGTGCCCGGGGTGAGCTACGTGCACATGGACGTACGCGACGGGGAGGCGATCGACCGCTTCTGCCAGGCGGAGCGGCCCGATCTCGTGTTCCACCTGGCGGCCCAGCGCGACCCGGGTCTCGCCGAGCGGCAGGTCGCCCGTACCGCATGCACCAATGTGCTCGGTACCCGCAATGTCGTATCGGCGGCCCAGCGGGCCGGCATCAAGCGTGTCGTCTATGCCTCGACGGGAAAGGCGATCCGGCCCTACACCCGCGACGTGTACGCGAGCTCCAAGCGGGTGGGTGAGTGGGTGATGGGGCGGGCCGCCGCGGACGGCGGCACCGCATGCTCGGCCGTGCGCTTCACCCACGTCGTCGACAACTCCATCATCCTGGAGCGGCTGCTGCGGTGGTGCCACGAGCGCGACGTGGTGCGGCTGCACGCGGCCGACACGGTCTTCTACGCGCAGTCGGCGCGCGAGTCGGCGCGACTGATGCTCGTCGCCGCGACCGCGCCCGACGACGGCTCCTGCCGTCTGCACATGATCCGGGACCTCGGCTGGCCGGTCGGGCTGCTCCCGTTGGCCCTGGGCGTGATG
>JBPYFB010000348.1:0-4940 GCA_051986465.1 Rugosimonospora sp. | reverse complement strand
GAAGGCGACGCGGCCGCCGCCGCTGCCCGGCAGGTGCGGTGATCCTCCCGGTGGTGGGGCGGCGATGCCCGCGTCGCCGAGGGGAGGGGTGGTCGTGCAGATGTTGTCCCGGTACGGGCTTGAATCGTTGCCGGGGTCGAACTCGTAGCGGACCCCGACCTGGTAGGTGCGGTCCACCGAGGTGTGTGCGTTCGGTTCCTCCACGTCGCTGCCCAGGACGACCACGTCACGGCCGTCGTCGGTGCGCACCGTCGCGGTGCGGTCCGCGTTCGTCGTCGCGAGGACGACCCCGGTGAACCGGTACGGCGACTGGAAGGGCGAGGCGGCGCACGACGCCCAGACCGGGCCTTCATCGGCGGTGGTCACGATGCTCCAGGTCGCCACGCCGAGTGCGAGTGTCAGCAGGGCACGCCACGATCGGGTCATGCTGCTTGGACGCGCGAACGCCCCGCTTCGTTGCAGCCGCCTGATAGGCCCGGCCGGCCGGTCACCTTCGCGGCACTGTGCACCTGCGGCGTACAGCGACGCGAAGACGGCCTTCATCGGTGCCGTCCTCGTCACTCACGCTCGATCTTCCGCAGCCCGTGCCGGGGCGTCCACCACTCGATCACGAGCATCGTGGCCTTGTCGTTGAGGTGCGTGTGCGCGACCTCGGCGATGTCCACGTGGAAGAGGTCGCCCTGCGCCGGCCCGTCGGCGATCGGTCCGGCGGCGATCGCCCGACCGGAGATCTTCGCCTCGCCCGGCCACTGCGCCTCGGCGCCCTCGACCGGGTCGACCGTCGCGCTGTGCAGGGCGAACCGTGGGTCCCGTCGCAGATCCGCGCCCTTGCGGGCGTTGGGCATCGAGCCGAAGGAAAGCTCGCCGCCCTCGAACGACGTTTCGATCCCCGAGATCCGCGGCGATCCGTCGGACCGCAGGGTGGCGATCGTCTTGTGCCGGTGCGCGTCGAACAGCGCCCGTACGCGCTGCGCGAACTGTGGTTCCGCCTGTTCGAAGTCCCGCCACGCAGTCATGCGCCCAGGATCCCACGGACGACCAACGCGACCACTCCGCCGCGGCCAGCGTGTCAGGATGGCGCCATGACCTCGCCCGACATCAACCAGGTACGCGCGCTCAGCTTCGGTGCGGTCGCGGCGAGCTACGACAGGTTCCGTCCCCGGTACCCGGACCAGCTCGTGGACGACGTGGTCGCGATGCTGCCCGGACGCGACGTGCTGGAGGTCGGCGCCGGTACCGGCATCGCCACCGCCGCCTTCGCCGCCCGCGGCATGGCCATGACCTGTGTCGAGCCGGATCCGGAAATGGCCGCGGTGCTTGCCGCGAAGCTCGCCGGCAATCCGGACCTGCGCCTCGAGGTGGCGAAGTTCCAGGACTGGTCCGCCGCGCGTACGGCCGGGGCGCCGGGCTTCGACGGTCTGGTCTGCGGGCAGGCGTGGCACTGGACCGATCCGCTGACGCGGTGGGCGGACGCGGGCGCGGCGCTGCATCCGGGCGGGGTGCTGGCGCTGTTCTGGAACGACGAGAACTACGCGGACCCACGGGTACGGGAGGCCTACACGGCGGCGTACGACCGGCTCGGCATCGGGATCCGCACCGTGCGGTCGGCGTCGGAGGACAGGCCGGTCCAGGACAGGATCGCGGGAAGCGGGTCATCGGAGGGCTGGCCGCCGGAGGATGAAGCGGAGGCGTCGGAGCATTTCACCGCGATGCGCACCCACCGGTACCACTGGATGCGGCGCATACCGGTGGCCGACTACGTGGCCGCGGTGAACACCTCCTCGGCGCATCTCATCCTGCTGCCCGAGGTACGTGAGGACCTGACCGCGGAGGTGACCGCCGCGCTCACCGGGTACGGCGAGGACGTCGCGCTGGAGATGACGACGGACCTGGCGACCGCGATCCGGCGGTGACGACCGTCAGGCCAGGTCTACGCAGTACGTGATGGTGGCGTCGTCGTGGGCCTTGCCCCGTGGCCACCGTGCTCCCCGCGGATCCTCGTCCTCGGCCGCCCGTACCCGGCGGATCACCTCGTCGGGTCCCGCGGAGTCGAGCAGTTCGACGGTCCCCGGCCAGTCCGTGAGGCCGAACAGGTCGACGATCCGGCTGGCGCCGTCGCTGAGCAGCGCCACCGATCCGACGTCGCCGAGCGGCACATCGCCGACGATCGCCTCGTCCGCGGCCGAGGGATCCGCCGCCGCGACCCAGAACCCGCCGGGCCGGTTGCGGTACTCCCAGGAGGCCTGGACGTGCCGGCGCAGCGCCTCGGCGTGCTCCGGCGTGCCGCCCGGCACCGCGTCCAGTTGCTGCCGTTCCGCGCCCCTGACCTCGTCTGCCCGGTTGTCCGTGATGGCGACCGGCGCGCCGGGGCCGGCCGGTACCAGGAGGAGCACCGAGTCGGCGAGCACCAGGTACTCCAGCCGGTTGCCGGCGGCCCGCACCATGATGACCGTGGCCGACGGGGTGCCCGGGTCGTCCTCCACCCGGCAGGTGTCGGCGTGCAGCGAGGCCGTCTCGCGGATGCCGTCGGCGAGCAGGGCCGGCAGGGTGCGGCCCGGGTCGGGCAGACCGGCGACGAGGGCGCCGCCGAGGTGCCGGGCGTACCAGGCGACGCCGTGCACGCATTTCGTCGCCGTACCGGAGAGTCCGGCGCCGTCGAGCAGGACGGCGCCGGTGGCATGTGCGGCGGTGAAGTCCTCGTTCGGCTGGTCCGGCCGGGCCGGGCTGGTGGCGATGGTCGCGCGCATGACCTCGACGGTACGGGTCGGCCAGCCGTCAATGTCTCGTTTCGCGCTGCTGGTACTACGTGGCCGCCCGCTCACTCAGGACGGCGATGCTACCTACGGCTCCAGCCACCTGTCCCGGCGTAGCATCTCGGTGACTATCTGTCTGACGTCCTGCCGGCAGGTCGTCAGGTAGTCCTGGTCCGGCTTGTCGACACGGGACGCGGCCCGCTCGAACTGCAGGAGCCGGGTGGCGGCCGCCGACAGCTGACCGTCGCTCATCCGGCGGAGGATGTCGTCGCGGTCCAGACCTTCCCAGTACTCGGCCCGGCGGATCACTGGGTCGACCATCACTGCCTCCGTTCACGGTCCCGGGGCATCTCAAACCTGTCCATGCCCGCGTCGATAAGCTTCGAAACCCGCCATCGCGGCCCGTTGATGTTCAGGCACCCGGGACCGGCCGGGGCGCCCGTACCATGGGGCATGGCCGATGGCGCGTTTCCTCGATCGTTGACCTCCTCGGAGCGGGCGGTCATCGAGGTGATCCTGTCCGCCAGCGAGGGACGCGACGCCCTGCGCTGCCAGCTCGACCACACGCAGGTGGTCGGCACCTGGGCGGCCGGGCCCAGCATCGACCTCCAGGTTCCGGCGGGCCTGCCCCGACACCTCGGCGCGGACGGCATCCTGCCCACCCTCGCGCAGGTGCGTGACGCCTCGGGCGACGCGGTCGGTGAACTGCTGCTGTGGATCGCGGACGGCAGCCTTTCGGCACTGGAATACGCCTGGTACGCCGACGATCCGCCGAGCGGGTTGCCGGAGGCGGTGGCGGTCGAGGTGGACCGCGACGGCGTGGGCGGCTGACCGCCGCCGCCGGTCACCTCCGGATATGCCTTTCCGCGCCTTCCGGTATCGGCTCGTGGAACACCCGCGCCAGTCCCCGGTGGAGGTTGGGCAGCAGGGTGATGGTCAGGATGGCCACGGTGACCCCGGTGGCCGCGAGCGGCGGGATGTACAGCGCCGCGGGCGTGACCAGTAGCAGCAGGATGAGCCCGCACACGCGCGAGGGCGAGAGGTGCCCGAGCACCAGGCGGCCGAACAGGATCCGGCCGAACAGGAACAGCGCCGGGCCGCCGACGATCGGCAGCACCCAGCCGGGCCGGTCGTGCCCGGTCGGGTGGCTGATGGTGACCTCGTTGCCGACCGCGATGAGCACGATGCCCATCACCATCAGCAGGTGGTGGTAGACGGCCGCGCGCGCCAGCCTGGCCGGCGACGGGCCGGTCGCCAGCGAATTGGCCAGCAGCGCGGCGGCGAACCGGAAGTAGATCTGCCACAGCAGGACCGTGGTCAGGAAGCACAGCACCATCGCGGCCGCACGGGACACGGTACTGGGCAGCGCGACGTAGGTGACGCCCATCGTCAGGATGGTGTCGCCCAGAGCGATGATGAACATCTGCCGGTACCGCTCGGAGATGTGTTCGGCCCCGAAGTGCCACTCCGAGTCGGGCGACGGGCCCAGCACCGGCAGCGGCCAGCGTAGCGCCGCCGCCCCGTAGTCCACCACGAGCCCGAGGCTCCACAGCGCCACCCGGGCGTGGCCGTGCACGAGGCCGCCCACGAGCCACAGCGGTGCCGAGGCCACGAACCACACCAGGATGCGCAGCGGCCGGCGGTTGACCTCCGCGCGGCGCACCGCCGGTACGAGCACCAGGCCGCGCACGAGGTGGACGCCGACGTAACCGGCGGCGAAGACCTCGCCCTGGCTGCCGTACGCGCCGCGCGCCGAGATCGCCATGACCAGCACGCCGAACATGTTGGTCAGGATCAGAACCTGCAGGCCGGTCTGCCGCTCCTCGTAGAGGTCGGTGACCCAGGTCGTGATGCCCCACGTCCACCACACGGCCATGACGAGGATGAGCGTCCGGTACGCACCGGACCAGGTGAGATGGTCGACCAGGCTCGTCGAGAGCTGGGTCAGGGCCAGTACGAAGACCAGGTCGAAGAACAGTTCGAGGAAGGAGGAGCGCTGCAGGTCGCCGCCCCGACGTGCCCAGTCCAGCGGCCTGCTGCCGGTCATCGGCCTGGGTTACCTCCGGATCGCGGTACCAAACCTGAAGCTCATCCGGGGCATCCCGTTTAGCCCGCAGTGCCCTGGGGGCAGACTGGAGCACATGGACGTGGGGGAAGTACCGGTCGACCCCGCAGAGGGTAGCCACG
>JBPYFB010000347.1:0-7380 GCA_051986465.1 Rugosimonospora sp. | reverse complement strand
CCCGCTCCGGAGGGGCCGACCAGTGCGGTCATCTGCCCGGCAGGAGCGGTGAAGCTAATGTCGTGCAGTACGCCCAGCCGCACGCCCGCGCGCTCAGGTACGGGCAGGGCGATGGACTCCAGCGATGCGAGCGAGACCTCGGACGCGGCAGGGTAGCGGAACGAGACATGGTCGAAGACGATGTCCGCCACCGGCCCGGAACCGCCGGCCGATCCGTTGCCCCGGGGCGCGAGCGCGAGCGGTACCGCGTCCGCGCGGTCTTCGATCAGCGGCTTCAAGTCGAGCACCTCGAACACCCGGTCAAAGCTGACCAGTGCGGTCATCGCGCTGACCTGGACGTTGGACAATGCCGTGATAGGCCCGTACAGCCTGTTCAGCAGCATGGCGAGGGACACCATGGTGCCGACCTGGAAGGCGCCGTGGACGACGAGGGTGCCCCCGCCGCCGTAGATCACCGCCGTCGACAGCGATGCGAGCAGGGTCAGCGCGATGAACAGCGTGCTGCCATACATTGCCCGGACCACACCGACGTCCCTGACCTTGGCCGCCCGTTCGGCGAAGAGGCTGATCTCCTCCCGCGGCCGGCCGAACAGCTTCGCCAGCATCGCGCCCGCGACGTTGAACCGCTCCGTCATCGTCGAGCCCATCGCCGCGTCGAGCTGCATCGACTCCCGGGTCAGCCGCTGCAGCCGGCGCCCGACCAGGCGGGCGGGGATGATGAACATCGGTATCAGCACGAGTGCGATGACGGTGACCAGCCAGGAGAAGTAGAACATCGTGATCAGCACCAGAATCACCTGGAGCGAGCTTCCCACCGTGGATACCAGCGTCGACGTCAGCGCCTGCTGCGCGCCGATCACGTCGGTGTTCAGCCGGCTGACCAGCGAGCCGGTGTGCGCCCGGGTGAAGAACGCGATCGGCTGGCGCTGTACGTGCGCGAACACCTGGGTGCGCAGGTCATAGATGAGGCCCTCGCCGACCCGGGCGGTGTACCAGCGCTGGACGAAGGAGAGGAACGCATCGAGAATCGCCAGCCCGGCGACGGCGGCGGCGATCCACAGCACGATGTCGGCGCGTTTGGGCAACACCCCGCGGTCGATGACGACCCCGAGCAACACCGGAATCGTCACCGTGATCACCGCGTCCAGCGCCGCGGCGAACAGGAAAATCGCCAGATTCAAACGGTACGGCCGGGCGTATCGCGCGATTCTGGCGATGGTGCCCCGCCGCACCTGTTGCTTGGTTATCGACGGATCGCTGGTGAGGGCGCGCATCATGTGGGGACCGGGGCCGGGATGCATGACGGCGCAACCTCCTGGCGGCTGGCGTTGCACCGTCAGCCCGTAGTGATCCGGCGCGGCGCGCCACGAGCCAGCCAGTCTGAGCCGTGGCAGGTCTTGCTCCCGGTGCTTACGCCGCCTCCGGCTCATGTTATTGGCGACTTGCCCGACCCGGCACCGGCTGACCGGCCGACCCACGCCCGGGCGTACACCTGAGGTTGTCCACTGTGGGCGATGCGTCCCAGCGGCGGCCGGCTGAACCCTCGGCCGGCCGGGTGCGTGGATCGCGGCGGACCCCCAGATGACGACGCCGCGCTGTGCCATGCAGTCAGGCGATTGCGGGCGGCTTCAGGCTCGCGTCAGCGGTCGGTCCCAGGATGAAAGCCGCGGCCGCACCACAACCATCGATCGTAGCCGTCAACTCGTGGCCGCACGTACTTCACGGCGATATCGGCACCGAGGGCGCTCCGGCGATCGCCGGTGGGTCCGTCTTCGCCAGCAGCAACGGCGCGCCCGACCCGACGCTCATCGGTGGGGTGTCCGCATACCCCATCGCCGGCTGTGGCGCCGCCCAGTGCCAAGCGGCGTGGACCGGCCTCAGCTTCGCCATGTCCCCGTCCTCGCCACCGGTCGTGGTCGGCGACGTAATGATGGTGGGCAAGGGCCCGGCCTCCCCGCGCACACGGGCACACAGACAGCGGACATGCCTCGTAGTCTATTTCTGGGGTATGCCCGCAACCCGTCGAAAGACAGGAGTTCTCGTGGCCCTCGCGCGAAGCATCGGCCGGGGCACGGTCTCGATGGTGCTGCTGCCGATCACCTCGCTCCTGCTGTTGCTTGGACTCTGGTGGGGCTCGGTGCGGCTGTTCCACCTCCCGGAGGCCGTCCTGCCAGGACCGCAAAAGGTACTCGCGGCATTCCGGGAGCAGCCGGGCAGCATGCTGGGGCACACCTGGGATACCACGCTCGAGACGCTGCTGGGCTTTGCCATGGCGGTCGTGGCCGGCTGGCTCATCGCGGCGGGCCTGACCGCCTCGCAGATCGCGTACCGCATGATTCATCCCTTGCTGGTAGCGGTGAACGCGGTGCCGAAGGTGGCGGTAGCGCCGTTGTTCGTGCTGTGGCTGGGCTTCGGTCTCCTCCCCGAGTCGCTGCTGGTTTTCACCATCTGCTTCTTCCCCGTGGTCATTTCGGCCGCCAACGGGCTGGCCGCAACCCCGCCCGAACTCGTCGAGCTCGGGCGCGCGCTGTCGGCTCCGTCGTGGAAGGCGTACGTGAAGATACGGCTGCCGAACGCCCTGCCGCAGTGCTTCGTCGGGTTGAAGGTGGGCATCACGCTCGCCGTCATCGGAGCCGTCGTCGCGGAGTTCCAGGGCGGCGACGGCCGCGGGCTCGGCTTCGTGACGGTCAGCTCCACCGGCCAGAGCCTCACCGCGCAGGCGTTCGCCGCGGTGATTCTGCTGGCTCTGCTGAGCATCGTGCTTTTCTATGTCATCGCCGGCGTGGAGTGGCTGCTGCTGCCCTGGGCGCGCGACGCGCTGAGGTAGCTCAGCGCGGCGCGTGTCCACTGGTGGAGTTGAGCAGCCGGCCGGATACCTGGAACCCGGGGTTGGTCAGCCCCACGACGAGTGCGTCCACCGTCGCGTCGTCGAAGCCGCGCTCCACCAGCTTCGGCCGGAACTGTTGCAGCGACCCGGTCGCGTGCCAGGAACCCGGCTCACCGCCGCGCCACGATCGGCAATAGCTGACCGTCTCCACGTCGACGAGTCCAGCATCGAGGAGGATCCGGTGCATCCGTACCGAAAAGGCGCTGTCGGTACCCGCGGCGGTGAACAGTTCGCCGCGTAGCTGGTTGTAGCGATCCCACAGCCGCCCCAGTTCCGGCGCGTCCGCCGGTACCTGCAACACGTCGTTGCCGAACAGGTTTGGCTGGACGTTGAAGTCCTCGATAAGGATCGCCCCACCCGGTGCCAGCAGATCGCACAACTGCGGCAGGAGGGTGTCCCGGTTGGGCAGGTGGGCCAGCAGCAGCCGGGCGTGGATGAAATCAAAGGGACCGGGTGGAAGCGGGTCGCTGGTGAGATCGAGGCGCTGCACCGTGAGCCGGTCGTGCTCCGGGATCTGGTGTGGCTCGATATCGACGGCGAGCACCTGACCGTCCACGCCGACCTGATCCGCCAGCCAGACGGCGATGCTGCCGTTGCCAGCACCGAGTTCCAGGCAGCGCCGGCCGGAAAGCGACGTGGTCTCGTTGATCCGGCCGGTGGTGAACTGGTCGAACATCCCGCTCAGTCCGCCGAGGTGGTTGGTGCCGTGCGGGCTGGCGTTGTTCAGGGCGTACGTTGTCATGAGACTCCCGTCAGGGCTTGGGTGCGACGCCGAAGTCGCCGAAGTCGGCCGAGGTTACCGCCCCGGGCTTGATCACGCCGATGTTGACGAGCAGGGCGATGGCCCGTTGGATCCTGGCCTCGTCGAGCGCGCCGACCGGCACTCCGTTGGTGAGCACGTACGGCTTCATGACGGTCAGCTCGGCCTGGGCAACCGCGGCAGGCGTCTGCGTCCAGGTCTTGTTGATCAGCTGTCCCGCCTCGTCCGGGTGCTCCACCGCGTACTGCAGGCCCTTCAGCAGCGCCTCGTTGAAGCGCTTCACCAGGTCCGGTCGCTGTGCCAAGGTCTTGTCGCTGGTGGCGGTGACATTGCCGTACAGGTCGGCAAGGACATCGCCGTACGGCCAGACGTTGATTTCGCCACTGAGCCCCCGAGCCTGCGCGGCCTTCTGTACGGCGGGCTTGCCGGGGACGAACTGGCCGATCGCATGCACCGACCGTGCCGCGAGCAGAGCGGGCAACTGGGTGGCGGGGAAGAGCTTCCAATTCTTCTTCATGTCACCAGCGGCGAAGCCGTCGAGCCTGGCGTAGCTCGGAAATAGTGCCTGCGGCGCGGGCGCCCCGTACCCGACGGTCTTGTCTTGCAGGTCCTGCGGCTTGGTGATGCTCGTATCCTCCTTCAGCGACATCAGCGCAATGACGGTGCGCTGATGCACCGCGGAGATGACGTGCGCGCCCTTCGAGACGCCGGTGATTTTTTGAATGATGAATTGGGAGGTCTCGCTGGTGGTGAAGTCGTACTGGCCCTGGATCATCTCCGTCATGTCCTGCGGCTGCGCGGTACCCACGAGGATCTCCACGTCGAGGCCCGCGTCGCGGAAGAATCCCTTCTCCTTGGCGACGACCACGTAGCCCTCCCGGCCGAAGGTGGCGAAGCCGGTGCGGTACTTGACTTTGTCGACGGGATTGGTCTTTGGCGTCGGCTTGTTGGACGCGGGCTTGCTGGGCGAGCACGCCGCCGCCACGGCCATCGTCGGGCCGAGCGCGAGCAGACCGCGCCGGGTCACCGACGCGGTCCGGGCGTGGGTACCAGCGGGCTCCGATTTTCTGCCAGCCGGCCGCGGGTCGGAATGCAGGGACATGGTCTCGCCTCCAAGGATCAGATGTTGATTCCTCGAATCACGTGCGCGGGGCCTGCTGCTGGGCTCACGCCGTCGTCTGCTCACGTATCTGCCTTCGCCCCGTTCGATTGGCCGATGTGAGTGCGGGACAACCCTTGCAAGTCGATGTTGGCGGACAAGGTCGGGCGACGCGAGGAGGATTGCGACGCACTTCCGACGCCATCCACTGTAGCCGCATTGCGGCCCGCAAATATGCCCATACGTGAGTCCGTTACCGAACCTGCCCATTCAAATGATCGACCGCTACTACAGCCGGAGCTACCCGTACTACGAGTAGGCCGCCCGCCGGACCCCACCCGGCGGGCGGCTCGTTCAGCTCCCTTAGAGCAGAGCCATCGCTTCCCACATAGCCATGGCAAGGCCCAGGCCGCGTACGTCCCCGAGCGTGTCGGCCATCCGGTTCGGGGTGTAGGCGAACGTGGTACGGGCATCCAGGTCGACCAGGACGAGCGACCCGCCAAGGCCACCCCAGTAGAGCGTGTTCGGGTTGGGCATCATCCCGTTGGAGACGGCGAAGCCGAGGCCGAACCGCAGCGGTATGCCGAGGATGAGATCCCGCCCCTCGACCTGGACCTCAAGCGCCCGGCGGCAACCGGCCTCCGACAACAGGCGGTGGCCGGCTGCCGTACCGCCACAGGCGAGCACGGCGAGGATGGTGGCGGCCGCGCGGGCATTGCTGATGCCATTGGCGGCGGGGATTTCGGCGCCGCGCCAGGCTCGGCTGCGGCTGAACGCCACCTCGAGCCGCGGGTTGTTCGCCGCGTTGAGCTGTAACTCGGTCGGTTGCGCGGGCAGTTCCGCCTCGGTGGCTGGCGGGATCAGTTCGGCCACCCGGGCGTCCTGATCGGCGGGCAGGCCGATGTGGAAGTCGGCGCCCAGTGGTTCGGCGATCTCCTGCCGGAACACCGTGCCCAATGTGCGTCCGGTGACCCGGCGCACCACCTCGCCGACCAGATAGCCATGGGTGAGTACGTGATATCCGCTCGCGGTACCGGGTGGCCAGAACGGTGCCTGTGCGGCCAGCAGTCCGGTCACCTTCTCCCAGTCGTACAGGTCCGCCGGTTCGATCGGCTGCGCCCACCCGGACAGGCCCGACGAGTGGCTGAGCACCTGGGCGACGGTGACGTGGTCCTTGCCGTTCGCGGCAAACTCCGGCCAGTACCGCGACACCGGCGCGGCGAGGTCGACCTCGCCACGGTCGGCGAGCAGCAGAGCGGTCAACGCCGTCATGGTCTTGGTGACGGAGTAGACGTTGACGATCGTGTCCTGTCGCCATTGCCGGGTCTTCGCCGCGTCGGCGAACCCGCCCCACAGGTCGACAACTGTCTGGCCATCGACGGTCACGCACACCGAGGCACCCACCTCGGCACCGCTGGCCAGACCCTCCTCGAATACGACACCCACCGGCGCGAACCGATCATCCACAAACCCCTGCATGGACCGGATTATCCGGCCACCAGCCGAGACAACTCCACCAGTTATCGGCACCGGCAGTGGCACCGGGGCACGGTGGTACCGCTATCGATGCGTCATGCGCCCTTCGCCGGCCGGCCTTTGGTTGGACATCCGTGCATTCCTGTATCTGAACCCATGAATGCCTTCGGCCGCCGTACCTTCGTCCTCGCCGGCCTCGCCACCACCGGCGCGGTCGCCCTCACCGCCTACCCGTTCACCCTCGGGGTCGCCTCCGCGTACGGCCGCACCAACGCCGGCACCGCCCGCGGCGACCGCGACCTCGCGCACCGATTCCTCGGCGGGTTCTTCAGAATCTGACTAGGCTTCTCTTTCACCAGCCCGGCCGGAACCGGGCAGCATCGGCCGGAGCACGGCGACGACCTGGTGCGGTTCGGTCAGTCGGAGTGTCCACGCGGCGATCGCGTACGTGCCCGCACCTGCGCAGGTAGCGCTGGCGAGTGTCACCAGCGATCCGGGTGTCGCGGTACCGGCCCATCCTGTGGTCACGTGCGCGACGGTTGCGGTGGCGACGGCGGCGAGCAGTCCGGCGACGAGGATCCGGGCGTGGGTGTGGGTCAGCCGGTGACCGTCGAGGCGGCCAAGCCGGTATCGCAGGGTCGCGGCGGCGGCGAGGGCGCCGACGGTGTAGGCCAACGCGTACGCGGCCGGCAGTGCGATAAGCAGGTCGTGGTGGGGGAGCAGCCGGGTGGCGGTGGTGGCGCCCACGATGCCGAAGAGGCAGACACCCGTGTTGATGAGTGCGGGAGTTCTGGTGTCCTGCAAGGCGAAGAAGCCGCGCAGCAGAGTCATGTAGGCGGTGAAAGGAACCAGGGCCAGCCCGAAGACCGCTATGACGACGCCGAACAGAGCCACCGAGGAGTGGGTATTTGTACCGCAGCCACGCCACGGTATTCAGGTTTCCGAGCGATACCTCGATAGGGATGATCAAACATCGGCGGTCGACTATCCGGACGGGTAGCGCTATTGTCCTCGGGTGCGTGTTATAGGCGTGGGATTCGGCCGGACCGGCACGACATCCCTGAAGCTCGCGCTGGAGCGTCTCGGCGCTGGTCCCTGTTACCACATGTTGGACGTGATGCAGGACCAGGCCCGCGCCCGGGCCTGGTTGGCCGCCGG
>JBPYFB010000346.1:0-14828 GCA_051986465.1 Rugosimonospora sp. | reverse complement strand
CCGACGATGGTCGGTACCGCGTACGCGGCGAAGTCGTTGCCGTACTCCGGGTCGAACCGGTCGATCGCCTTGATGAGGCCGATCGTGGCGATCTGGAAGAGGTCGTCCACGGGCTCGCCACGCCCGTGGAAGCGCTGCGCGAGGTGGCGCGCCAGCGGCAGCCACGCCTCGATCGCCGCCTCCCGCACACTGCTACGCGAGGCGTCGGTCTCGGGCAGCGCGGCCAGCCGCTTGAGCAGGCCGACCGCTCCTTCGTCCACTGTGGAGCGTGCGGCACGGCTCGACGATGGGCGCGAGCCCGCCGTCTGGGCCTTTCGGGTCGACGCGGCCGTGCCGCGCTCTGCCTGGGCACCCCGCGTCACGGCGGGTCCACGCTGTTGGGGAACGCGCTTGGTCTTGGTATTTGCTGTCGCGGTCACGGTGTTCCTCCCACACCAAGCCGCGCCGAACCCGCCTGTACAGGCGGCAACGACACTCTGGTCGTTTCGCCGGCACCCATTTCTTGAGCGCCGCCTCGACCCGTCCGGGTCGGTACACCACGTGTCAGGTGGAGGAGGTTTAAAACGGATCCTCAACGTCTGACTCACGCGGTCGTCCACGACCATACAACGGATGGGTGGCTGACCGAAAGTACGAGGGTCATATCGTACAAAAGCGAGGCTCACCCTGGTCTGGGCGATTTACGCGCTTATCCCGGATGCGTGAGCCAGGCCCCCGCCGCGCGCAGGTTCGGCGCGCGGCGGGGTCCGGGGAGCTCACCCCGCGATCCGCTCCAGTACGTGGTCGCGGGCCTGCGCGTACCGCTCGCGGATGGCGGGTACCGGATCGGCCTCGTACACCTGCTCCCCCGCGATCGTCCACTGTGGAGGCGCGGCGGCGCCGGACGCGACCCAGGCCGCCTGCCGGGCCGCGCCGTCGGCGACGTACTCGCTCGGCGGCGGTACCGCTACCGGTACCCCGAAGATGGCGGGCGCGATCGCGCGTACCGCCGCGGAGCGCGCGCCGCCACCGACCAGCGTGACCCGGTTGAGCCGTACCCCGGGAGCCTGTCCCAGGACCGCGTCCAGCCCGTCGGCGAGCGCGCACAGCATGCCCTCCACGGCGGCCCGCGCGAGGTGCTCGCGGGTCATGGCGGCGAGCGTGAGCCCGTGCAGGGATCCGGTGGCGAGCGGCCGGTTGGGGGTGCGCTCGCCCTCCAGGTACGGCACGAGGGTCGCGCCGCCGGCACCCGGGGGCGCGGCGAGCGCGAGGTTGGACAGCTCCTGCAGCGAAACGCCGAGCACCCGCGCGGTCGCGTCGAGTACCCGCGCCGCGTTGAGGGTCGCGATCAGCGGCAGGAAGCCGCCGGTCGCGTCGGCGAAGCCGGCCACCGTACCGGAGGCGTCGGCGACCGGCTTGCTCGTCGGGGTGAACGCCACGCCCGAGGTGCCGATGGAGATGACCACGTCACCCTCGAACGCGCCGAGGCCGAGGCTGGACGCGGCGTTGTCGCCGGTACCGGGGCCGAGCAGCGCCCCGCCCGGGGTCTGCCCGGCCACCTCGGCCGGACCGAGTACCCGGGGCACCCCGCACTCCTGGCCGAGCGCGGCCCGCAGCAGGTCGGGCCGGTACGCGCCGGTGGCTGCGGACCAGTACCCGGTGCCGCTCGCGTCACCCCGGTCGGTGGTGACGGTCGCCGGATCGGTACCGCCGGCGAGGCGCCAGGTGAGCCAGTCGTGCGGCAGGCACACCATGCGCGTGCGCGCCGCGTTCTCCGGCTCGTGGCTGGCCAGCCAGCGCAGCTTCGTGATGGTGAACGAGGCGACGGGTACCAGCCCGACGGCGTTGGCCCAGAACTCAGGCCCGCCGAACTCCTCGATGAGCTCCAGCGCCGCCCCCGCCGAGCGGGTGTCGTTCCACAGCAGCGCGGGGCGTACCACCTGACCGTCCTCGTCGAGGCAGACCATGCCGTGCTGCTGCGCGCCGACCGCCACCGCGGCCACGTCGGCGAGGCCGCCGGCCTGCTCGGCGGCGGCGGTCAGCGCCTGCCACCATGCGTCCGGGTGCACCTCGGTGCCGTCCGGGTGGGCGGCGCGGCCCTCCCGGACGAGCACCCCGGTCTCCGCGTCGCGGATGACCACTTTGCAGGACTGGGTCGACGAGTCGATCCCGGCTACCAGCACCACACCGACCTACCTGGCGCGGAGCAGGTGGTCGACGGCGAGCTGGTTGAGGCGCACCGCGCCCAGCCCGGGCACGCCCATGGCGTCGGCGTCGAACTCCTCGAACGCGCTGCGGTCGGCGAGCAGGTCGCGATAGGTCTCGCCGGAGGCCAGTGTGGGCGTGGCGAGCTCGGGGACCCGGGCGGCGGCCAGGGCCTCCTGCACCTCGGGGTCGGCCCGGTACGCCGCGGCGCGCTCCTTGAGGGCGAGGTACGTGCGCATGCAGGCGGCGGCCGAGACCCACACGCCGTCGTAGTCCTCGGTGCGGGACGGCTTGTAGTCGAAGTGCCGCGGGCCGGTGTAGGCCGGGCCGCCGTTCGGGCCGCCGTTTTCCAGCAGGTCGACGAGGAAGAACGCGTTGAGCAGGTCGCCGTGGCCGAAGACGAGGTCCTGGTCGAACTTGATGCCGCGCTGCCCGTTGAGGTCGATGTGGAACAGCTTGCCCTGCCACAGCGCCTGCGCGATGCCGTGCACGAAGTTGAGCCCGGCCATCTGCTCGTGGCCCACCTCGGGGTTGAGGCCGACCATCTCGTGGTGCGCGAGGGTCGAGATGAATCCGAGCGCGTGCCCGACCGTGGGCAGCAGTATGTCGCCGCGCGGCTCGTTGGGCTTCGGCTCGAGGGCGAAGCGGATGCCGTAGCCCTGGTCGATCACGTACTGGGCGAGGGTGTCGATACCCTCGCGGTAGCGCTCGAGCGCGGACCGGATGTCCTTGGCGGCATCCGACTCGGCGCCTTCGCGGCCACCCCAGAACACGTACGTGTCCGCGCCCAGCTGCGCGGCGAGGTCGATGTTGCGCATGACCTTGCGCAGCGCGTACCGGCGGATCCGCCGGTCGTTGCTGGTGAACGCGCCGTCCTTGAAGACCGGGTGCTTGAACAGGTTGGTGGTCAGCATCGGCACCTTCAGGCCGGTCTCGGCCAGGGCCTCGCGGAACCGCTCGATGTGCTTGTCGCGGGTGGCGTCGTCGGCACCGAAGGGCACCAGGTCGTCGTCGTGGAACGTGACGCCGTACGCGCCGAGCCCGGCCAGCTTGTGCACGCTGTCCACCGGGTCGATCGGCGCGCGGGTTGGGTCACCGAACGGGTCGTTCGCCGGCCAGCCGACGGTCCAGAGCCCGAATGTAAAGTGATCGTCCTTCGTCGGCTGAATACTCATGCTTTACCCTCCGCTTCACTGCGGTACCAAGAAATTTGTTTTGCCATTGAACTTATTGGGCTGGTGTGGCACTGTCAAGACCATGTCACCGCGGACCCGAGCCGGAAACGACCGCGACATGCCGGTACGCCAGTCGAGCCTGCGCGCGCACAACCTCGCGCTGGTCCTGCGGCAGGTGGCGGCGACCGGCCGGCCGGTCTCCCGCGCCGACGTGGCGGCCGCCACCGGGCTGACCCGGGCCACCGTCTCCACTCTCGTCGAGGAACTCGTCCGTGGTCAGCTGGTCGCCGAGATTGGCCCGGCGCCGCGCGCCGGTGCCGGGCGTCCCGCGACCGGCCTGGTGCTCGCCGGCAGCGGCCCGGCCGGCCTCGGCCTGGAGATCAATGTGGACTACCTGGCCGGGAGCGTGCTGGACCTGAGCGGTACCGTGCGCCACCGGGTCACCGAGTGGGTCGACCAGCGCCAGCGCGACCCGCGCGAGGTGGCCAGGGCGCTCGCGGCGCTCGCGGAGGTGGCGCGGGCCGCCGCCGAGGAGCAGGGCCTGGAGATCATCGGCGGCGCCGTCGCGGTGCCGGGCCTGGTCCAGGATGGCGTGGTACGGCTCGCGCCGAACCTCGGCTGGCGCGGCGTGGACCTGGGCTGGCTGCTCGCCGCCGAGCTGCCGGGGCTGCCGCTGCGCATCGACAACGAGGCCAACCTCGCGGCGTTCGGGGAGGCGGCGGCGGGCGAGAGCTTCCTGTACATCTCCGGTGAGGTCGGCATCGGTGCCGGCATCGTGCTGGGTGGCGAGCTGTTCCGCGGTACCAACGGCTGGGCGGGCGAGCTGGGGCACGTCGCCGTGCACCCGGACGGGCCGCCGTGCCACTGCGGCTCCCGGGGCTGCCTGGAGCAGTACGCGGGGCAGGAGGCGATCCTGGTGGCCGCCGGTGCGCCGGCCCACGGTACCGTCGCCGACCTGGCCGCCCGCGCCGGAGCCGGGGAGCGCCGGATGCTCTCCGCGCTGACCGACGCCGGTACCGCCCTGGGCGTGGCGGTCGCCGGCGTGGTGAACCTGCTCGACCTCGGTACCGTCGTGCTGGGCGGCAGCTACGCGCTGCTCGCGCCGTGGCTCGCCGGTCCGGTGGAGCGGGAGATCGCGGCCCGGGTGCTCACCGCGACCTGGTCGCCCGTGACGGTACGCGCCTCCCGGCTGGGTACCGAGGCCACGGTCGTCGGGGCGGCCGGTTCGGTGGTACGGGCGATCCGCGACGACCCGGCCGGCTGGCTCGCCACCCGCTGACCGCCCGCGCTGCGGCGAGGTTTGGGGCGAGGTCTAGGCCGGCGTCAGCAGGCCCTGCTCCTGGACGACCGCGACCGACAGCGTCTTGTACCCGACGTCGTCGAAGAGGACGACCATCCGGTCGTCCTCGTAGCGCATCACCGTGCCCTGGCCCCAGCTCGCGTGCCGGACCTGGCTGTGCAGCGGGTACGGGCCGGCAGCCTGGGCCGGCCTGGCCGAGCCCGCCGCGCAGTTGTCGCAGTGCTTGCAGGGCCGGGCCAGGTGCTCGCCGAAGTAGGCGAGCAGCGCCTGGGTCCGGCATCCGGTCGTCTCCGCGAGCCCGCGCATCATGTCGATGCGGGAGCGTTGCAGCCGCTGGTGCCGCTCGGCCTCGTCCAGCGCGAGGCGCGCGGCCTCGTCCGGCGCGGGCGCGTACCGGGGCGCCGCCCATTGTCCTCTGTGGACGGTGTGCGCCGCGCCCACGTGTTCCAGCAGGGCCAGCAGCTGGGGCAGCTTGCGCGGGCCGAGTCCGGTCCGGTTGCCCAGCTCGGTGCGGCTGGCCGGCTCCTCCTCGCGCAGCGCCGCGGCCAGCTTCGCGAGCTCCTCCTGGTTCGGCGCGCCGCCGGTGAAGTACCGCTGTAGCGCGATGTCCTCGGCCCGGTAGAGCAGTACCGCCTGCGCCGGCTCGCCGTCCCGGCCGGCTCGCCCGATCTCCTGCAGGTAGCTGTCGGGCGAGTCGGGCAGCGCCACGTGGATCACCCAGCGGATGTCGGACTTGTCGATGCCCATGCCGAACGCGGACGTGGCCACCATGACGGGTACCCGGCCGGCGAGGAACTCCTCGTGCCGGCGGGTACGCTCGCCGGCCGCCATCCCGCCGTGGTACGCCGCCGCCGCGTGCCCCTCCCGCGACAGCCGCGCCGCCAACTCCTCCGCGCCCTTGCGGGTCGGCGTGTACACGATGCCCGGCCGGGGCATCTGCGAAAGCACTGCCAGCAGTCGCTGCCACCGGTGCTCGTCGGTCGGGCAGTGCACCGCCGTCAGGAACAGGTTGGGCCGGTCCAGCCCCGCCATCACCAGCCGCGGCCGGCGCAGGCCGAGCCAGCGCGCGATGTCCTCGCGTACCGGCGGCGAGGCGGTCGCGGTCAGCGCCACCACCGGCGGGCGGCCCAGTTCCCGGATGACGTGGCCCAGTTGCAGGTAGTCCGGGCGGAAGTCGTGCCCCCACGACGAGACGCAGTGCGCCTCGTCGACGGCGACCAGCGCCGGGCGCGCCTTGCGGACCTCGGCGAGGATCTCCGCCTGGGTGAGCTGCTCCGGCGTGATGAACAGGAACCGCGCGCTACCGGCGGCGAGGGCGTCCAGCGCGGCGCGGCGCTGGGCCGGCGTCTCCGCGGACGACACGCGTACCGCCTCGTGCCCGCGCTCGGCCAGGCCGGCGAGCTGGTCCTGCTGGAGCGCGAGCAGCGGCGAGACGACCACCGTCGGGCCGGACAGCAGCGTCGCCGGTACCTGGTAGATGGCGGACTTGCCGGCGCCGGTGGAGAGGATGACCAGCGCGTCGCGTCCACGCAGGACGGTCCGCATCGCGGCCAGCTGACCGTCGCGCAGCGAGCGCCAGCCGAAGTTCTGCCGGGCCGCGCGGCGCAGGCGCAGGGAGTGGGGGCGCAAGAGCATGCCGCCACCCTAACCGCGGGCCCGGAAAAAGATCTCCTTGGTATATATATCGAAGAACTTCGACGAGTCGAACCCGATGGCGAACGGCATCTGCTCCACGGTCATGGCCACTGGTACCCAGCCGGACCCGGAAGTATCGCCGAGGCTCAGTTGGTGGGACCGCCGGCGACGTAGATGACCTGTCCCGAGACGAAACCGGCGCCCTCGCTCGCGAGGAACGACACCGTGTGCGCGACATCCTCGGGGCGGCCCACCCGGCGCACCGGGATCTGCTCGGCCGCGCCCTTCTGGAACACGTCGAAGGGCACACCCATGCGCGCGGCGGTCGCGGCGGTCATGTCGGTCACGATGAAGCCGGGCGCAATCGCGTTCGCGGTGACCCCGAAGGGACCCAGTTCGATCGCGAGCGTCTTGGTGAAGCCCTGCATGCCGGCCTTTGCCGCCGCGTAGTTGGCCTGCCCCCGGTTGCCCAGCGCGGAGGTGCTGGACAGGTTGACGATCCGGCCCCACTTCGCCTTCGTCATGTACGCCTGCGCCGCCCGGCTCATCAGGAACGCGCCGCGAAGGTGTACCGCGAGAACCGTGTCCCAGTCGTCGTCGGTCATCTTGAACAGCAGGTTGTCCCGGATCACGCCGGCGTTGTTCACCAGCACCGCCGGCTCGCCCAACTCGGCCGCCACCCGGGCGACCGCCGCGGCGACCTGCTCGGCG
Source organism: Rugosimonospora sp. (assembly GCA_051986465.1). GTDB lineage: Bacteria > Actinomycetota > Actinomycetes > Mycobacteriales > Micromonosporaceae > DATEJJ01. The sequence goes on along the minus strand of JBPYFB010000346.1, from coordinate 7,823 downwards.
TCGGCCACGTTCGCCCCCACACCGAGGGCCCGGCCGCCGGCCGCGGCGATCGCCTGCACCGTCTCCTGGGTCGCCGCCTCCTCCAGGTCCACCACGGCGACGGCGAACCCGTCGCTCGCCAGGCGCCGCGCGGTCGCCGCGCCGATGCCCCGCGCCGCCCCGGTGACGATCGCGACCCTCTGCGGTGTGTCGGTCATCTAGGTTCTCCGTCCCTCATGTCCTCATGGTGATTGCCCGGCCTCATGGTGATTGCCGGGCTGCGGCTCGTAGCCGCCGCATGGCGCCGAGCCAGCGGTCCCGGTCGCCCGCGCGGCGGCGTTCGTACTCGGCGACCTCGGGGTGCGGCAGGATCAGGAACCTACCCGCGGCGAGCGCGTCGATCACGGCGTCCGCGACCTGTTCCGGCTCGAGTACCGGGCCGGCGTGCAGGGTGGTCGACTCCGCCGGGGCGCCGGCCACCATCGGCGTGCGTACCGCCTGCGGGCACAGGCAGGAGAAGCCGACCCCGGCACCGCCGTGCTGGACGGCGAGCCACTCCGCGATCGCGACCGAGCCGTGCTTGGTGACCGCGTACGGCGCGACGTCGGCCTCGGTGAGCAGCCCGGCCGCGGACGCGGTGACGAGCAGGTGGCCGTGGTCGCGGGCGAGCATGCGCGGCAGCACGTGCCGGGCCGCGTACACGTGGGCGAGCACGTGCACCCGCCACGCGAGCGCCCACTCGGCGTCGGTACCGAGGCCGGGGTCGCCGAGCACGCCGGCGTTCGAGCACCACAGGTCGATCGGCCCGTGCCGCGCCTCGATCAGGTCGGCGGCGCGGGCCACGGCCGGCTCGTCCGTGACGTCCAGCGGGTACCCGGCCGCAACCGGGATGCCGGCCGCTACCTGCTCGGCCGCCGTACCGTCGCGGTCGAGCACCACGACCGCCCGGGCGCCCTCGGCGGCGAACCGGGTGGCGAGCGCCCGGCCGATCCCGCTCGCGCCGCCCGTCACCACCGCCACCGCGTCGCGCACCGTGTCCAGCATTCAGGCCACCGGGTCCGCCTGGTCCGGGCGGGTGGCCGTACCGGTACGGGCGGCGGCCTCGGCGGCGGCGAGTACCGCCACCACCTCGCGCCCGAAGCGCACGTCGCACGGGTGACCGCGCTCCCCCGGTCCGGCGCCGGCCGCCTCGACCAGTTGCGTGATCGCGTTGCGGAACGCGTCCACATGGCCCAGCTCGGCATCTGGTACGGGCACCACACCGGCCTCGCCGTACAGGACGGTCTCGTGCGAGACGGCGGCGGGCGGCGCGTCGATGCTGAGTACCAGCGTGCTGACCGGACCCGACGCGTGCTCGAGCGTCAGGTACGCGGTCTGCTGGGGGCCGAGCGTCGCGCCGACCCGGGACACCGGGCCCAGTACGGGCAGGAGCACGGAGAGCGCGTGCGGCCCGACGTCCCACAGGCCGCCCATCTCCCGCCGCCAGCGCGAGCCGCCGTACGGGCTGCCGGGTTGCATGATCGAGGCGAGCAGGATCTCCCGGGCACCGGACCAGCCGCCGGTACGGGCAGCGCCGTGCAGGAACGTGTCGACATTCGGCGAGTACCGGCGGGTGAAGAAGATCACCGAGGCCACGTCGCGCTCGCGGACCGCCTCGACGACGGCGTCGGCCGCCCGGGTCGTCAGCGCGAGCGGCTTGTCCAGCAGCAGGTGCTTGCCGGCGCGGGCGGCCTGCGCGGCGAGCTCCGCCTGGATGTCGGGGGGCAGCGCGACGGCGACCGCGTCGACGTCGGCGAGGAGCGCGGCGACGTCGTCGTACGGGCGCACCCCGTGCAGTCGCGCGAGTACCGCCGCCTTCTCGGGGTCGCGCCCCCAGACCCCGACCAGTGTCGTGTCGGGATGCTGCGCGAGGCCGTTCGCGTGGACCTGCGCCGCCCAGTAGCCGGTGCCCAGCAACCCGAACCGCACAGAACGTTCGCCTCGCTTCTCTGGTACTAATTCGTACTGCGTGCGAGCGTAGCCGAGCCGAGCGGAGGGACGACCTGTGGACCGGCCAGAGTGGGCACCGCCGGGGATGGACATCGAGCGGCCCAGCGCCGCCCGCATGTACGACTATTACCTGGGCGGTTCGCACAACTTCGCCGCCGACCGCCGCGCCGCCGAGCAGGTGCTGGCCGCGATCCCGGACGTGACCGTGGGGGTGAAGGCGAACCGCGCGTTCCTGCGCCGGGCGGTACGCTTCATGGCCGGCAAGGGCATCTCCCAGTTCCTCGACATCGGCTCCGGCATCCCGACCGTCGGCAACGTCCACGAGGTCGCGCAGGCGGCGGTACCGGACGCGCGCGTGGTCTACGTGGACCTGGACCCGGTGGCGGTCGCGCACAGCCGGGAGATCCTCGCCGGTGACCCGCGTACCACGGTCGTACGCGAGGACCTGCGGCATCCGCAGCGCATCCTCGAACACCCGGAACTGCGCCGCGTGCTCGATCTGGACCGGCCGGTCGGCCTGATGCTCGTGGCGGTGCTGCACTTCATCTCCGACGAGGAGGATCCCGCGCAGTTGGTGGCGGCGCTGCAACGCCGGCTCGCGCCGGGCAGCTACGTGGCGATCTCGCACGGCAGCGCGGTGGTACAGCCCGGCCTCGCGCAGGAGGGCGAGCGGGTGTACCGCACCACCGCCACCCCGCTGACGCTGCGCGACCCGGACCGCGTCGAGACCTTCTTCGCCGGCCTGCGACTGGTCGAGCCGGGCGTCGTGTGGGCGCCGCAGTGGCACCCGGACTCGCCGCAGGAGGTCGGCCCGAACCCGCACGGGACCGGGATGGTCACCGGCGTCGCGGTCAAGCCCGGGTGACGTTGCGGGAGTCTTAACGATTGCGCACCCGGCGTGAGCGGTGCGCACGGCACGGTACGCTCGCGGCCATGCGGGGGTGGCGATCGGCAGGGGCGGTACTGGTTCTGCTGGCCATGGCGGGATGCGGCAGCTCGGCGCCGCAGGAGCCGGCCCAGCCGGAGACCGCGCCGCCGGCCATGAGCGCCGACCCGGCCGCGAGCGCGTCGGTGGCCGCGACCGACTGGCCCACGTACCACCACGACAACGCGCGTACCGGCGTCGCCGCGGGCTTCGGTACCGTCACGAAGCTGACCACCGCCTGGCACGCCAAGCTGGACGGCGCCGTGTACGGGCAGCCGCTCGTGGTGGGCGGCCTCGTGCTCGCGGCGACCGAGCACGACACGGTGTACGGGCTCGACCCGGCGACCGGAAAGGTGCGCTGGTCCACCCACGTCGGCACGCCGGTACCCCGCAAGAACCTGCCGTGCGGCAACGTCGACCCGCTCGGCATCACCGGCACGATGGCGTACGACCCGGCCACCCGCCTGGTGTTCGCGCTCGCCGAGACGACCGGCGCGCGGCATACCCTCTACGGCCTGGACGTCACCTCGGGCACGGTGAAACTGCGCCGGGACGCCGAGCCGCCCAAGGGCGCACGCGTCGCGCACCAGCAGCGCAGCGCGCTGACCGTACTGGGCGACCGGGTCTACATCTCGTACGGCGGCCTCGCCGGCGACTGCTCGCAGTACATCGGCTCGGTGGTGGCGGTGCCGACCACCGGTACCGGCCAGCTCCTGAGCTATGCGGTGCCGACCACCCGCGAGGCGGGCATGTGGACCCCGGGCGGCGGCACTGTCTACAATGGACGCTTGTACTACGCGGTCGGCAACGGCGAGGCGGTCGACGGGGCCTACGACGGCAGCGACTCGGTGATCGCCCTCAACCCCGACGTGACCCTCGCCGACCGGTTCGCGCCCGCGGTCTGGGCGCAGGACAACGCCGCCGATCTCGACCTGGGTTCGATGACCCCGGCGGTCACCGGCTCGCACGTGTTCATCGCCGGCAAGCGCGGCACCGGGTACGTGCTGGACGCCGGGCACCTCGGCGGTATCGGCGGGGAACTCAACAAGGCGGACGTGTGCCGCGCCTTCGGTGGCGCCGCTGTCGACGGGGACGTCGTGTACGTGCCGTGCCCGGACGGCACCCGGGCGGTCCAGGTGGACGCCGGCGGGAGCCAGCACCTCCTGTGGCGCGCCGCCACGCCGGCGGCCGGGTCACCGGTGCTCGGCGGCGGGGTCTGGGTGGTGGACTACGACGGCGGGGTACTGTATGTGCTCGACCCGGCCACCGGCAGCGTGCGCGCCCACCTCTCCATCGGCAAGGCGCCGCACTTCGCCTCCCCCACACTGTCCGCCGGCCACGCCTACGTCGGGACCCTCAACGGCGTCACCGCGGTAACCGCGGGTTAATCGGCGCACGCTCCGCTCGCGCGTCTCTCGGCCCCCGGAAGGCCGAGAGTTAACGGAGCACGTGGTCGAGGCGGTCGCGGGCGCGCAGCAGCGCGGCGACGATCTGCTCCTCGCGCCCGCGGGAGAGCCGGGCGATCGGTACCGAGCAGCTGATCGCGTCCCGGGCCGGGCCGCGGTAGCGCAGGGCGGCGCCGAAGCAGCGCAGCCCGAGCGTGTTCTCCTCGCGGTCGACCGCGTACCCCCGCCGCCGGGTGGCGGCGAGGTCCGCGGCGAGCGCGTCGTGCGACACAAGCGTGTTCGGGGTCAGCGCCGCGAGTTCGGCCGGCAGCAACGCGCGCGCGTCCGCCGGGGAGCGCTCGGCGAGCATCGCCTTGCCCAGCGAGGTGGCGTGCGCGGGCAGCCGCCGGCCAACCCGCGAGATGGGGCGCAGGTAGTGCTGGGACTCCCGGGTTGCGAGGTAGACGATGTCGGAGCCGTCCAGCCGGGCCAGGTGCACCGTCTCCGTCGTCTCCTCGCCGAGCCGGTCCAGGGTGTCCCGCGCCGCCGTGACCGTACGGTCCCCGTCGATGTACGAGGTGCCGACCAGCAGCGCGCGCACGCCGATGCGGTACAGCGTGCCGGTGCCGTCGGTCTCCACCCAGCCGCAGCCGGTCAGCGTGCGCAGCAGCATGTACAGGCTGCTCTTCGGGTACCCGAGGCGGGCGTGCAGGTCGGCGAGGCTGTGCGGCCCCTGGTTGCCGGCGAAGTACTCCAGCAGCTCTACCGTGCGCGACGCCGACTTGACGCTCATGCCAGTTGGTACTTGCCGTCCACGCGCCGCGGCAGGCGCAGCGGGTTCTCCTCGCGCAGCTCCGGCGGGAGCAGCCCGGCCGGCGCGTCCTGGTAGGTGACCGGGCGCAGGAAACGCCGGATCGCGGCGGTACCCACCGAGGTATGCGAGGCGAACGTGGACGAGGGGTACGGGCCGCCGTGCTGCATTGCCCAGGTCACCGCGACCCCGGTCGGGAAGCCGTTGTAGACCACGCGACCGGCGCGCCCGCTCAACCGGTCCGCGGCGAGCGCGGCGACCGAGTCCGGACCGCCCTCATCCGCTCCACTGTGGATGGTCGCGGTCAGCGTGCCGGGCACCCGGTCCAGCGCGGCAAGCAGGTCGTCGGTGCCCTGGTATTCCACGAGAACCACGATCGGGCCGAAGCACTCCTCGTAGAACAGGTCGGTCAGGCCGGCCGACGGTACCGACAGCACGTGCGGGGAGGTCTCGCCATCGGCGCGCAGCACCGCCCGTACCCCCGGATGATCGACCCGCTCGGCCGCACCCGAAAGAAATCCCTCGCGGATGCTCGGCGTCAGCATCGGTCCGCCCGGAACCTGCGCCGCGGCCTGCGCCAGCGCGGACGCCAGGCGCTCGCCGTCCGGCCCGGCCGGGACGAACGCGAGGCCGGGCTTGGTGCAGAACTGCCCGATGCCGAGCGTGAACGAGCCGGCGAGTCCCTTCGCGATCGCCTCGGCCCGCTCCGCCGCCGCGGCCGGGGTGACCACGAGCGGGTTGATGCTGCCCAGTTCGCCGTAGAACGGGATCGGCGACGGGCGCGCGCAGGCCAGGTCGTAGAGGGCCCGGCCGCCGCCCAGCGAGCCGGTGAAGCCGACGGCCTGGATCAGCGGGTGCTTGACCAGCGCGGTGCCGGCGTCGCGGCCGTAAATGACGGAGATCAGGTCGGCGGGCAGCTGCGCGGCCGCGGTGGCCCGGCGCAGCGCCGCGCCGGTCAACTCGGAGGTGTGCGGGTGGCCGGAGTGCGCCTTGACCACGACCGGGCAACCGGCGGCCAGCGCGCTGGCCGTGTCGCCGCCGGCGACGCTGAAGGCCAGCGGGAAGTTGCTCGCCGAGAAGACGCCGACCGGACCGACCGGCAGCATCATCCGGCGCAGGTCTGGGCGGGGCGCGGGAATGGCCTGCGGGTCGGGGTGGTCGATCGTGATGTCGAGGTAGGCGCCGTCCTCCAGCACCTCCGCGAAGAGCCTGAGCTGGTATGTGGTGCGGGCGAGTTCGCCGCGCAGCCGCCCCTCGCCCAGCGCGCTCTCCCGGTCGGCCGCCGCGACGATCGCGTCGCCGTCGCGCTCCACCGCGTCGGCCATCGCCCGCAACAGCCGGGCCCGCCCCCGGATGCCGGCCGCCGCCAGCGCCGGCCCGGTCGCCGCGGCCGCGCGGACCACCGCGTCGACCTGCTCCGCGCTGGACGGGGCGACATCCAACTCGACGCGGTCGCCGGTGCGGGCATCGATGCTCACTACGTTCTGGCTCATGTGCTGAATCCTTCCATCGTTTCCGCGCGGACCCGCGAGCTCTCCGCGGAAGACTCCGCGCGGACCCGCGAGCTCTCCGCGGAAGACTCCCCGCCGACCCGCACGCTGTCCGCCGGCGATGTCGCCGCCCGGAGTTGGGCCACCGCGGCGAGGTCCGCGGTGCTGGCCAGGCCGGCGTGGTAGAGCCGGATCGCGGTCGCGCCGGCCGTGCGGGCCGCCTCGACCTGGGCCGGCAGTTCGGCGGGGCGGCCGCCCATGCCGGAAACGGCCAGCAGGCTCGCGGCCACACCGGCCGGGCCGCGCGCGGCCGGCACGGCGTCGGCCCCACGCCAACAGTTGACCACGAGCGTATCGACAAGGCTACCGGCGACAGAGACATCGACGCCGGTGAAGGCCGTCGACACCTCCGGGCGCGGGGTGGCGTGCAACGCGACGGTACCGTCCGCAGCCGCCTGCCGCGCCGCCGCCACGACCTGCGCCCGGAACCGGTCCGCGATGTCGTGGCGGACCGCGCCGACCGCCTCGATCAGGTCGGCCGGCAGGCCAGGCCCGGGTGTCCCTTCGAACGCGGGCTGCAGCGCGTCGCGTACCCGGTCCGCCAGCTCCTGCGGGTGGATGCCGCCGCGCCGGTACGCGAGGTGGCACGCGGCGCAGAAGCAGAGCGACAGCAGGTACTCGTGCGCCTCGTCCGGCGGCATCCCGGCGGTCTTGTCGTGCGCGCTGAGATGGTCGAAGCCGTACCAGCCGCACGCCTCCAGCTCGATGCCGGCGATACCGGGGCGGGCCGCCACCTCGGCCGCGTACGTCACCGCGTAGCGCAGCACCGCGTCCCGGGCCGGGCACAGCGCCCACGGGTACCGGTCCCCGTACGCGTTGACCACGCAGTCCGTGGTTCCCGCGCCGGTCGGCAGGTCGACGTGGTTGAGCACCAGCCAGCCGTGTACCGCCACCCCGGCGGCGGTCAGCTCGCGCACCGCCGTGCCGAACGGGTCCGGCTGCCCGAGCCAGTTGGCGACCGCCGGACGCAGCTCGCTGCCGCGCCACGCCGTGTCGCCGGTCGGGTAGTAGGCGGCAGAGTGTGGCACGGTCACCACCCGGTGCTGCGGATGGCGTGGGGTCAGCGCGCGGGTCGCGTGGTACCCGGCGGCGAGGATCACGTGGTCGAGTCCGAGCCCGGCGATACGCTCGGGCGCGGCCGGGTCGTCCAGGACGTCCCAGGGGTAGAGGTAGGCAGCGATCTG
>JBPYFB010000345.1:0-47044 GCA_051986465.1 Rugosimonospora sp. | reverse complement strand
TGTCGTAGTCCTCCTTGACGGCACGGCCCATGTTGTCGTCAAAGTACGGAAAGTGCCAGTCGGGGTCGATCTCGGCCACACCGTCGGCCGAGATGAACAGCGTGGAGATGACCTTTGCCATCGCGGTGGTCCCTTCGAGTCGGCAGGGTTTCGTTGGGTAGACCGGCGCCGCGGCCCAAACTCATCGGCCGGGTGAATGCCCGAAGCCGACGCCCCGACAGGTTGAGCGGACCACGATACCGCGTTCCCCCGTGTTGATCGTCCATGTCCCCCTGTATCGGGCCATGTCCCTTGTGGAGGGAGTGGCGGCCCGGCCGCGCCTGCTGGGGGACCGAGACGCCTGGTATGCATCGACTACGATCGGCGCGTGTCAGAGCTGCCTGCCGGCGCGCCTGCGCGGCGCCGACGCACCCGCCGCAGCGTCATGCGAGCCGCCCGCCTCGGCGCGGTGATCCTGGTCGCGCTGGTCGCGGTGGTCGTTGTGGTGACCACGGTCCTGCACGCGGTACCGCCCTCCCGCGACGACCTGCTGCACCAGGCGGGTCTGGTGGGCAAGGGCGAGTTGCGTATCGGTACCAAGTTCGACCAGCCGGGCATCTCTCTGGTAGACCCGCGAACCGGCGAGTACTTCGGTTTTGACATCGACATCGCATACATGATCGCAGCCGACCTGGGCTTCCCCCGCTCGGCGGTGAAGTTCCTGCCGATCGAGGCCAAGGACCGGGCGCGCATGCAGGCGCTCGAGAACAACCACTTCGTCACCGTCGACCTGGTGATCGCCAGCTACAGCATCACCGCGGAGCGCGCCTCCCTGCCCGGCGTGCTGTTCTCGGCGCCGTACCTGCGCACCACCCAGTCGGTACTCACCCGGCGCGACCACCCATCGGTACAGTCGCTGACCGACCTGGCCGGCCAGCACGTGTGCTCGCTCACCACGTCGACGTCGGTGATCGCCACCCAACAGGCCGGCCTCTCAGTGACCCAGATGAACAAGATCAGTGACTGTGTCGACGGCCTGCTCAGCCGCAAGTTCGACGCGGTGACCACGGACGCCGCGATCCTGGCCGGCTTCGCCCACCTGTACCCGGACAAGCTGAAAATGCACGCGATCGGCCTGGACGCCGACGAGCGGTGGGGCATCAACTGCGGCAGCAACCGGGCCCTGCTCGACCTGGTCAACCTGTCGCTCTACCACTCCCGGTACGACCCGAACGACCATCGCTGGGAGGACGCGTTCGACCGCAACCTGCGCTCGGAGCAGGCGGACGCGTTGCCACAGGAGGTGGCGATCGACGAGCAGCCGCCGGTACCCAAGGTACGGGTACGCGAGTGGCCGTGGCAGGGGCAGTGAGCCGGGGGTCGGATCGGGGGCGCAACGAGTGGCTGCTCGCGCTGCTGCCCACCTTCCCGTTGCTGCTGCTCGTTTTGCGGCTGTGGTACCTGAGCCGGCAAGACCTGCAGACCATGCTGCTGCTCGTCCAGTACGTCAGCCCGCTCGGGCTCGTCGCGACGCTACTGATCACTCTGGTGTGGACACTGCCGGTGGTGGTGCTCTGCGGCCGGATGCTCGGTACCCTCCTGCTGCTCAGCTCGCCCGCGGGCGCGTCCGCTGGCTCGCCTGAGCAGCCGCCGGCGCCGGAAGAGGTGGTGCCGCCGCGCTCCTGGCTGGTACGGGCCAGCGACCGCATCCCCGACTGGGTGGTGGCCGTGGCGGTGGTACTCGCCACGCTCACCTGGCAGCTCCGTTTCCTGCCCGCGATGGTGATGCTGGTGCTGGCGATCCTGGGCCTGACCGTCCGGCACCGCTACCGGGGCCGTACCCGCTTGGTCCGCGCCGTCTGCCTGGGCCTGCCGGTGGCGGTGGCCGCCGTGGAGTACGTCTGGCTGGGCCCGGCCATATACAGCGCCCTGTCCGGGAACCAGTTCATCGTCGCGGCCCTGCTGACGCTGCCGCCGGCCCTGACCGTACTGCTGACCGGGCCGATCTCCACCCGCTTCGCGGCTGCGGTCATCCACACCATCGCGGCCGTCGGGCTACTGGTCGGGCCGCTCGCTATGGGCGCCATCTTTCTCAGGGCGCCGGTCCTACCCACCACGGCGGTCGAGATCGCGTCAGGCACCACGGGTCAACCGGTACAGGTGGTGATCGGGCACGTGATCAGCGTCGACGACCAGATGACCGCGATCCTCGACGAGCAGGGCACCGTACGCTACTTCCTCAACCAGCAGGTCCGGTCCCGGGTACTGTGCCCCGGCGACGAGCTGATCCCGTCGATCCCGGTATCGGTACACGGCTGGCAGGTGGAGCAGTCCGCGCTGCAGTGGATCGCACCGAGACGCGCGCCCACCGCCATTGACCAGCGTTGCCTGGGGCGTCCGCAGTCCCAGGGCTGACGGGCTCGCCGGCCGTTAGGCTGTGCGTATTTGCGTATTCAGGAGGTGGTGTTAGTGAGGGACCTCGGTGGCTGACGCCAACGATGTGCGTCACCTGGCACTCGCTCTTCCGCACGTCACCGAGATCGACAGCGAGGGCTTCGACTTCCGGGTCGGCAATCACGGGTTCGTCTGGTCCTATCCTGAGCGCAGACCGGGCAAGCCGCGCCTCATCCGTACCGACGTCGCGGTGTTGTATGTCGGCGACGAGGCGGAGAAACAGGCTCTGCTCCTCGGCGAGCCCGACCTCTTCTTCACGACGTCCGCCTACGACGGATTGCCTCTGGTCATGCTGCGGCTGGCGCAGGTGAACCTGGACCGCCTCAGTGAGCTCATCACCGACGCATGGCGCATGCGTGCCCCGGACGAGCTCGCCCGTGCCCTCGACGACGGCACCGATTCGTCCACCGCGGATCCGGCTTGACGGTGCCGGCTGACTCGACGGTCAGGATGCTCGTCGCAACGGCAACAGCAGCGCGCAGGTCACCGCCAGAATGATCGTGCCGATGGACTCCACCACCAGTGTGGTGGGCACCAGCCTGAAGCTCATCACCTCGTGAATGCCGAACAGCCCCACAGTCAGCGCGAACACCAGGGCAAGCAGCGTGCCCACCATGAACAGCAGGCTTAGCACCGTTGCCAGCAACAGGAGTCGCCCGCGCAGCACGGTGATCGCGATTGCCAGCACGAGCGCGCCAGCGGCGTTGAGCACGAACAGCGTACCGAGCAAACCCCGCACGCCGTAGAACACAAGGTAGAGATGGATCCCGCCCATCACCAGAAGCATGATCACACTAAGTATCCGCCAGGCCATCAGCGCGCGGTGGCTGACACCGACCCAATGGAGAGAACGCGTTGCCTGAGAATGCGATGACATGTCCTGACCTGCCTTACACGTGTGGCCCCCCGTGTAAGCCGACCCTTAATGATGGACACGCCGGATCCGCCTGAACAGTTCAGAGCCGGGCGGGTCCAGCCGGACCGCACGACTGAGGAGGCCGTAGGGTTGGGTGCCAGCACCGGCAGCCTCCTGGTTGCCACGTCTCAGTTTCCGGTGGATGCCGACGTGACACGGAACCTGCGGTACGTGTTGCGGCACATGCGGGAGGCGGCCGCACGTGGGGCGCAGGTCGTGCACTTTGCCGAGTGTGCGCTTTCCGGCTACGCCGGCTCCGACCTGGCCGATCTTGGAGCGTTGGACTGGAATCGGCTCGAGCACGCCATGCGCGAGGTCATGCGCTGCGCGGCAGAGGCGGGCGTATGGGCCATCGTCGGCTCGACACACCGGCTGACCGGTGGCAACAAACCGCACAACAGCCTGTACGTCATCAACTCCGCCGGGGATCTGGTCGACCGGTACGACAAGCTGTTCTGCGCTGGGGCTACGACGGAACAGAGCGGCGACCTGGCGCACTACAGTCCCGGGAACCATCTCACGGTTTTCGAGATCAACGGCGTGCGGTGCGGCACCGCGATCTGCCACGACTACCGCTATCCGGAGCTGTACCGCGAATACAAGCGGCGAGATGTCCAGCTGATGTTCCACTCGTACCACGCGGCGCACGCCTCCACGGAGACCATCGCCGCCATGCGGGCGCGAGTCGGCTTGGACGTGCAAGCTCTGAACCCGGGCGGCACGTACCCCGGCATCACCATGCCCGCGACCATGACCGCCGCTGCCGCCGCCAGTCACATGTGGATCAGCTGTCCCAACTCTTCGGCTCGCGAGAGCTGTTGGGCCGCCTTCTTCGTCAGAGCCGACGGGGTCACGGTTGGGCGTCTTCGCCGCAACCGGACGGGAGTCCTTGTCTCCACTGTGGATACCGCGGCCGAGCTGTACGACTCCACATCCGCGTGGCGCGACCGGGCGCTCGCCGGCGTGCTGCACAGCGGAACTCCGGTCCAGGACGAGCGCTCCGACCGCCGAACGGAACTGTGACCGGGAAATGTTTGACCGTTTAGGTTTGTCGGTCCCGCGCCTCCCCGATTGGCACCTTGACCGTGTGGTCACGTATGGTGTCGCGCCATGACGACCGACGACAAGCCGGGCGCCGTGATCGTACGGGCGCTGGATGAGGCGTACGCGGCGTTCGAGGCCGAGCGGTACGACCGTGCCGGTGAACTGCTGGCGGATGTCGCTGCCGTAGTGGCGCCGCAGTTCGCCAAACCACTCTGGTTTGACGCCGCGTTGTGCGCCCTGCGGATGCGAGACTGGCCCACCGCCCGCGACCGTGGTTTGGCGGCGGTCCGGTTCGTCGAGCGGGGTGCGAACGAGCCGGCGTACTGGAACCTCGGCACCGCCGCGACCGCATTGCGGGACTGGGACCTGGCCCGTGACTGTTGGGTAGGCTTCGGCATGGAGCCGCTGCCGGGCACCGGCCCGATCGACATCGACGGCGGACCCACGTGCGTCCGGCTCGGCGTCGGCGAGGTGGTCTGGGCCACCCGGATCGACCCGGTCCGGGCCCGCGTCCGCAACGTGCCGTTCGACCCGTCACGCCGGTATGGCGAGGTCGTCTTGCACAGCGGCGCCCCGACCGGCGAGCGGGTCTCCGGCGGCGTCACCTACCCGGTCTTCGACGAACTCGAGCTGTTCGAGGCGTCGAATCTGGCGACGCTGGCCGTCGTGGTCAGCGCCCGGGACGCGGACGACATCGAGGATCTCGCGGCGCGGTTTGCTCAGGATGGGTACGGCATGGAGGTTCTCAACAGCCGCGTGGACCGGTGCTCCTGCTGCAGTCAGGGCACGCACCAGAGCGAACGAGGGCGCTTCGACGGCGAGCAACCGCTGTTCGTCGCCGCCCCTGCGGAAGCCGCCCGCGCGATCCTCGACGCCTGGACACGGGACCGCCCGGACGCGCGCGCCTGGACGGATCTCCACCCGGCCTGACGGGATCGCGGCGCCCAACGCTCCAGTTGCGCCCGACGGCTGAGGGCGTCACATGTTCCTTGACCCCAACCGCACCGGCAGATTCAATAGCCAAAACATGGCGACTGTATGAAAGGGTTTTGCGCATGCCCTCCAGTCCGGCGCCCGGCGAGTCCGTAACACCGTTCGGCCAACCGGCCTACAATCGCCTTATCACTGCAACTCGATGGCTGCTCGCCACCGTCATAGTCTTCGGCACGCTCAGCTCCCTAACAGCATTCACTGCCGTGATTCCTACCTCGCTCCACTGGCTGGCCAGGCTCGTCGCGTGGGTCGGCGGCGTTGTCCTCATCGCTTGGACAGGGCAGGTAATAAGGGACTCACTCGCAAGCATCCGTCGCACTCTTCCCAACGCGACATTGCCGGACGGATTCTGGCCAACGACCTTTGTGCAGCTGATAGGCGGGCGGCGCAGCACAATCGGCAGCCCCAACGGTCGCTGAGTACTCAACCTGTGCGGACGGAGTCCGTCGGCGCAGGCCCGCGAGCTCAAGCCGCACGTACCCGTCCGCGGCGGAACGAGTATGACGGGCTGCCGGTCGCTACGGTGATCTCATGTCGCGTGCCGGTAGGTTGTCGAACCCGCAGAGTCGGTGGCCGGCACCGCGCGCGGCCCTGACGTGGTGCGGGGCGACGGCGGCGGTCGTCGTAGTCGGCTGGGCGGGCATGTACCTACTGTTCCGGACGCTCAACCACGCGGCCAACTCCGCGATCGGCACCCCACTAGACTTCGGCGATCCACTCACGGGCGGCGCCTCATCTCTTTTCGGCGGACGGCCCACCGTCTTCGAACTGGCCGTGACGGTCGGGCCGCCGCTCCTCTGGCTCGTCGCCGTCATCGCGACAGCTCGCTTGCTGGCACGCTGCCGGCGCGCACCGCGTCGATCGATCTAGGCGCCTGCCGGTCGCAGGCGTCGGCGCGGTATTTCGGTGTCGCGATGCGAAGGGATCTGCAGACTGGAACCCGTGCTAGAGGCCGAAATCCGATCGCGTTTCGAGGCCACCGGCGTTGTCCGCCTCCACAACGCTTTCATTGCCGTCCAGGCGACCGCCATGCGAAACGCGATGTGGCATCACGCCGAACACCAGGCCGGGCTCCGGGCCGCCGACCCCACCACCTGGGCGGACTCACCCGTCCTGAACTGGCAGGCGCTGAGCCGTGACCCGGTGTTCAGGCCACTTGTCGACAGCCGGGCGGTGCGCGATGCCTTGGACGTGATCTTCGGGGCCGGCGGCTGGCGGCGTCCACGGCCGGGAGCCCAGATCCTGTTCTCCCTTCCCGAATCGGGCCCCTGGGTCCTGCCCGACGGCTGGCACATTGACTGCGGCTTCGAAGATGCGACCTGGCCCGTACCGTCGGTCAAGCTGTTCGCGCTCGTCGGCGAGGTCGGCCCGCAAGACGGCGGCACGATGGTGCTACCCGGTACGCATCGGCTGGTCGACCGCTACCGGGCGACCTTGCCAGCGCAGGTCGGTGCCGGCAAGGAGAACTGGCTTGCCTTCATGCGTCATCATCCGTGGCTGGCGCGCCTTCTCGACGGCGCGGACCTGCCGGACCACGGCCGGTCTCTGGTCGGTGGGACGGGTGAGATCGACGGCGTACCCGTCCAAGTCGTCGAGCTGACCGGTCGCCGGGCGACGTCGTCATCACCCACCGGCACGTCTTCCACGCCCGGTCGCCCGATACCGGCACTGCTCCCCGCCTGATGCTGGGCAAGGAAATCCGCCGGGTCTGATCTCCGGGGGTCGGTCGGTTGGGTGGCTCTGTTCTGGCCACGAGCGGGCAGCGCGCGCGTGCGCGTCCAAACCTCTACCTGCTTGCCGTTGGTTACCGGTCTGGTTCAAGGCCGGCAAGCTGTTCGCTCAACGCCCACAACCGTGCGGCAGCCTGGGCGTCGGTGGCAAGACTGCTCGGCTGGGCGGGCCTGCATTTGACGAAGTAGCCACCGGTGGTGCTGGCGACCTCGGGTGCGCTGGCAAGGTACACGGAGGTCTGGGCACCGGTCGCAGGGCTGGGCTGAAAACGCAGCAGCAGCCGCACGACCGTGCCGAGCAGACCGGTGACGTCTCGACCGAGGTGGGTACGCACGAAGCCGGGGTGCAGGCTGTTGGCCGTGACGCCGGTGCCGGCCAGGCGTCTGGCCAACTCGGCGGTGAACAAGATGTTCAGGAGTTTCGAGACGGGATAGGTCTGCCCGTGCCCGGCGTTGCCGCGGGCCAGATCATCCCACGGAATGGCGCGGACCTGCCGGTGGGCGGCGGACGAGACCGTGACCACCCGTGCCGGAGCGCTGCGCTCCAACAGCCCTCGCAGCAGGTTGGTGAGCAGGAACGGCCCCAGATGGTTGGTCGCGAACGTCGTTTCCAGCCCGTCGGCGGTCAACTGCCGGCGCATCGTGATGACGCCGGCGTTGTTGACCAGGACATCGAGCCGGTTGTACCGGGTCAGAACTTGCTCAGCCAGCCGGCGTACCTGTGCCATGCTCGACAGGTCCGCGGTCACGGTATCGACCTGAGCGAGCGGTACCCGCCGGCGGATATCCTCGCCGGCCGCCTCACCCCGTGCGGTGTCCCGGGCGACAACGACCACGGTCGCGCCGAGCATCGCCAGCCGAGCCGCTGTCTCCTTGCCTATCCCGCTGGTCGCGCCGGTCACCAGGCAGGTCTTGCCGGACATCGTCATCGCGTAACTCCCACACAGGACAGTGCAAGCGAGCCATCAAGTCGCTTGACGCCAACGTTGCAACGACAGGCCGGCCAGGCCGCGGACCTGATCGTCAGGATCAGATCGAGCGATCGAGCGCAGCAGCGGAAGGACCTGGTGCCCGACCGCCTCGCCGAGACGGCGTTCGCCAAGCACGCAGACGGCGTGCGTACGCACCACCAGATGTGGGGAGGTGGCGCCTCGGATCGCCTCTGGGACCTCGGCAGCAGAGATTTCGCAGTAGCTGCTACCAGGGGCCAGCTCCTCGGCGACCTTGCCCGCGATTTGCGGGTAGCGGTTGAGAAAATCGTCCAAAGGCCGATAGTCAAGCGACAACGGGTGTACACCGTAGTCCCGGAAGGCGGTGTAGCGGGCGGCGACCGCCGTGGCCAGGGCATCGGGCGAGAGGCGGGATGCCTCGGCGAGCACCATGTCGAGCCGGTCGAGCTGGGCGAGGGCGCGGCACGACCACAGCTGAGCCGGACTGTCCGCAGTGGACACCGACACCGCGGCCGAGAGAGCGGCGAGGGCGCCATCGTCGGGAACGCCTATCTCGGCGAGGAGTTTAGCGGCCACGTGGGCGTGGTCGCGGTGGCGCAGTAGCGGCAGCAACGCCGGGATGGCGGCGGAGCCCAACCCGCGCAACACCTTTTGCGCCTCCTCGTTGGTGATGAGGCCGTCGAAGCAGTTGAGCAGCGACACGTGGTAGGCGATCTGTTCGTCGATCGGCAGAGCCGAGACTCGGGCGCGCTCCGCCTGCGCCGCGACGACCTGCGGGAACAGCTCACGCAGCTGCGTTTGGGTCAGGCACCGCTCGAGCAACTCCTCGTGGCATGGGTGTTCGATGAAGGTAGGGACGCCGAGGCGGGCGCCGGCCGCGACGCAGATCCTTACGAGCACATCCAGGTAGCGAGCGAACGTGTTCTCCCAGTGCTCGACCGTGCCGGAGCAGGCTTCCGCGGTGAGCGCCTCGATCCAGGACTCGGGCGCCCAGTCGTCGAGGAAGATCTCCCAGTCGGGCGGGGAGTCGATGTCCTCGCCATTGGTGTTCAAGCCGAGGCAGGGTGCGGCGATGATGCCGTCGGTCTCGGCGTAGAGCTCGGCGAGTGCGACCGCGCGCAGCGGTCGTCCGATAGCCGAAGCCGTCAACAGGGCGTCAAGCAAACCGGACTCGAAGCCGTCCCAATCGAACATCAGGCAAACCTGGCCACCCACAGCACCCGCCCCGGTCACACCCGCGTGAGCGAGTGATGCGGCCCAGGCGGCGGCTCGACTTCAACGCGATCGCCGGCGCTGACCTGGCCGCTGCGCGAGACGATGCCCATGACGCCAGCCAGGCGGATCACCTGCCCGTCGTCATCGGTATGCACGACCTGCTTGAGCAGTCCCTGCCGGAAGTGGTTGATCTGCTCGCACGGATTGCGCAGGCCCATGACCGTGATGACAGCCTGCCCGATGGTGAGGCGGGTGCCGACGGGGAGACCGAGCAGATCGATGCCACGTGTCGTGATGTTTTCGCCGAGGTCACCAGGCATCACATGGAAACCTGCCGCAGCGAGGTCATCGAACAACTCTGCGTGGATGAGGTGGACCTGGCGCATGTTGGGCTGCGATGGATCGGCCGCAACTCGGGATCGGTGCTGCACGGTGGCGCCGAAATGGGCATCACCCTCGACCCCGAGGCCTTCATGCAGGCTGATGGCGTCCACGGTCTGCTTGCTGAAGGTGTGCGCCGGACTCACATGGACCGCTACAACCTGACGACTCATGCGCCCTATCCTGCCAGCGCGCCGACACCGGCGACCGAGCAGGTCGGAAGCATCTTCGACGCCTACGACCGACCTGGCACCGCATCGAGCAGTTGCCACAGCTCCACGACGAAGTGCACCCCGTACGCGCGACCAGCGATAGATCCCGATGCCGTTGGTCGTTGTCCGGGCCCCGCACCACCCGGTGGCAGCTACTGCCTACAGTTTCGGTCATGGGAAAGCCGGACCAGCCGGCGGGTGAACCGGAGCTTCTGTGCCTGCCGTGCCTGATGGATGGCCAGGTCCAGCGGGCGTGTTCGGGGGCACAGCCGCAGCAGCGCGCATCCAGCGGCAGAAGACATCGAGAGGCATGAGGTATGGCCAAGCTGATTTACGTGACGAACGTGTCGCTTGACGGCTACATCGAAGACGAACGCGGCGCCTTCGACTGGTTCCCACCCGACGACGAGGTATTCGCGTTCACCACCGACCTCGTGCGGTCTGTGGGCACGTTCCTCTACGGGCGGCGCCTGTACGAATCGATGGCCGTATGGGAGACCGACGCCGCTCTGGCCGCGCGGTCCGACCTCATGGCCGACTTCGCCGGAGCCTGGCAGGCGGCGAACAAAGTCGTCTACTCCACGACCCTCGCCGCGGTGTCAACCGCCGACACCCGACTCGAACGCCAATTCGACCCCGTCGCGGTAGACCAACTGAAGGCCACGGCTGGCAGCGACCTCACCATAGGTGGTGCGAACCTCGCGACCCAGGCTTTCAAGGCCGGGTTGGTCGACGAGTGCCAGTTGCTCGTCTGGCCCGTTGTCGTCGGCGGTGGCAAGCCGGGGCTACCGACCGGCATGCGCCTCAACCTCGAACTGCTCGACGAGCGTCGCTTCGGAAACGGCGTCGTACACCTCCGCTACCGCACCCTTGCACGAGACGCGGAGCACTAACGATCGATGCGGCCGAAGCTCGCCGGCGCCATGGCTTGCGTCGTCTAGCGCGTGGTGGTCTTGCTGGCGCGATTCCAAGCCCTTGGGGAAGGATCGCTGAGGTGAAGAAGTACATCTTGTTCGATCACGACGGCGTGCTGGTCGATACCGAGCACTGGTACTACAAGGCCGGCGAACGGGCGCTAGCCGGGATCGGCGTGCGGTTGGACCTGGACCAGTACCTCCTGGACATGAGCCAAGGCGCAGGCACCTGGGCCCAAGCCAAGGCGGCTGGGGTTGACGACCGCACCATCGACAGGCTACGTAAGGTCCGAAACGCCTACTACCAGGAGTACCTGCGGACCGAGGCAATCGAGATCGACGGCGTCGTCGAGGCCCTGGCCGAACTGTCGAACTACGTGCGGATGGCGATCGTGACCACCTCTAAGCGCGAGGACTTCGAGCTGATCCACCACGGTCGTCAGATCAGGCAGTACATGGACTTCGTTCTCGTCCGCGACGACTACACGCGCGCCAAGCCGGATCCGGAGCCCTACCTTACGGCCCTGAAACGCTTCGGAGCCCTGAGGGAGGAGGCCCTGGTCGTCGAGGATTCGTCTAGAGGGCTGCGCTCCGCGGTAGCCGCCGGTATTGACTGCGCCATCGTCTTTAACGAGTTCACGAAGTCACACGACTTCTCGCAGGCGCGCAACCGGATCCGAACCTTGGCGGAGCTCAAGGACATCATCCTCGGCACGGGCGTGCCAGTTGAGCGGCCATACCCGTTGCCACCGTCCGTTGCTGAAGCAATCGGCGCCAGTACAGCCTGAGGGCTCCGGCCACCGCGCGCGATGCGGCAGATGCGGACGTCTGTCCCTAACCGTCTACCGCCGGGACGAAGACGGAAGGCGGGTCCGAGAGCTTGACATCCTCCTCGGCGCGGCTCCGTAAGAGGACGCACGCACTACGTCAGGCGGTGCATCGCTGGATTGGCTGGTACCGGATGAGGGCGTGCCAGGATTGGCGAACCGTTCGCATCGGCCGTATGGCCACCCTTCGCAGACCAGCTCGGGTTCCCCGGATAGGCCAGCGGCGGAAGTGGAACTGCGGCACTACGACGGCGGGCACACGTCGACAAGTCGGTCGGGTTTGAGCGTGTTCGGATTGAAGGTCACGGTCGTTGCGACTCCGTTGGGGGTGACGAAGCGGATCGTATGGTTGTCCAGGAACTCCACGTGAATCCGACTAACGACGTCGGCTCCAACGCCGACACAGATGCCCGGATCCCACGGCGATTCCCGACTGAGCAGACCGGCGCGCGAGCGCAACCGCAGTAGGTCGTCGCGTGCACCCGTCGCCTTCTCCTCCTCGACCTGATACACCACCTCAAATCGGTTGTCCGGCGAGACCGCAACTACGTGCGTACTGATCCTCCTCGGCGCGAAACTGTCGATGAGGCCGGCCCACAGGAACCCTGCGACAGCGATAAGAAGCCAGACCAGCACGCTCAGCACGCGCAAGATGGTGGCCGCTGGCCGCCGAGGCGTCACCAGGATGGCAGCCGTCACGATCAGAGTCGCCGCGGAAACCGCGAGCGCGCTGACCCATCCGTAGTGCTCCAGGAAGCGCAACGCCAGGTACTCTCCTGCGAACGACGGCGTCGAACCGACCACCGTGGCCATGAGCAAGAGCAACGCCGAAGCAACGAGGATCCCAGCGACGATACGGCCCGGTCGGCTACCGATGAATGTGCCCGACGGGCCGCGCGCATCACCGCTGCCGCGCACGATGGCCATCGTATCGCTGACCATCAACTCCAATCCTTTACCCAGCCGAACAGGTCACCGCTCGGCTGGGCGTAGGTCACCTGGTTCAACGGCAGATCAAGGCTTCGCGGCCAGCACCTCGGCCGGCAGGATCTCCGGTGGCACGGCGAGCAGGCGGTCGGCGTTGGCCATCAGCGCCTGCGCGATGGGGCCGGTGATGTGGGCCTGGCGCGCGTCTTCCGCGGCAAAGGTATCGACGATCCAGAAGGTCGACGAGTCGGTGCGCAACGCGAACCAGTGAACGGTACCGGCCTCGGCATTGGCCAGGTCGACGGCGCCGGTGAGGAGGTCGGCGACATCCTGCTCCAGGCCCGGCTTGCTTACCATCTTGGCGACGAACGCGAGTGTGACGGTCGGTGCGGACATCGGTACTCCTCGACGACTCGCGGGCGACCACAACGGCAACCCTCTCCGCCCGACCCTACGGCCGAAACCGGCTCAGCGGATGGCGAGCTGGATGAGCACCAGGATGGCCAGTACGTCCACGCCGTTGACGAGTTGGCGCAGCAGGTCCGTCGGTATCAGGCCGAACGGCGTGTCGACCGCGCCGCCGCCGTACGAGCGCGGCGGCCGGATGGCGTTGCGGTAGACGGCAACCACGATCCCGACCGGGAACAGTAGCTGCGCCGGGTACCCGGGCGCCCGGTCGATACCCGACGACAACAGCCACCACACCGCCAGTCCCAGCGCGGGGAGTACGAGGTGCACGGCGCGCAGCACGGCGTCCCGGCCGCCCAGTGCCCGGCGCAGGGCCGGCATGGCGTGTATCAGGCGCAGCCCCGACGTCAGCCGGTTGGTGGCGAGGTAAGCACAGACCAGTCGGGCCGGCGCGGCCAGCGGGGGCGCGAGCAACGCCACGGCGTACGGGATGACGGGCAGCGCGAGCCATACCGCCAAGCTGCCGGGTCGCCGCCCCAGGCGCCGGGTGTCCGCGGCGAGCAGCAACCACCAGCGCCGGCCGGGCAGCCGGGTCCACAACGTCAGGAACGGCCGGCGCCGTACCCGGCCCAACGCGCGCCAGCGCCGCGCCTCCAGCACACCGAACAGCAGTGTCGGGTCGAGGAATATGGTCGCCGTCGCGGTCGCCTCGGCGACCTGGGCACCGCTGGCCAGTGCGGCCCTGTCGAGCCGGGCGAGGCTGCCCAGTCCGGCAACGCTCAGGGCCGCCGCCAACGCGATACCCACGATGACGACCAGTACCCCCGGGATTGCCGGCTCCCGCAGCGCGACCGCATGGGCGTGCAGTACCAGGATTGTCGCGGCACCGGCCAACCCCGCCGCGGCCGGTACCCATTCAAGCGGGTGTATGCGTCGCAACCGGCGGCTCTGCAACAGCACCGCGAGCCCGACCACAGCCACCCCGCCGCAGGCGCCGACGGCCGCCGGGGCGGCAAGGTGCTTTGTGCCCGCGAGCACTCCGCAGGCAGTGCCCACACCCACCCCGACCAATCCGCCCCCGGCCAGCCGCGCGAGCAGCGGACCGCGCAACCAGCCCGCCCGGGCGACCGGAGTGGACAGGCACCAGGCCTGCTGTGCCGGCGTGGCCAGCAGGGGCCCGAGCATCCGCGCGCCGCGCCAGGCCAATCCGGCGACGGCGACCGCCACGGCCACCGCCAGCCACCACTGTGCCGGCCCGGCCGCGGCCAGCAACGTACCGCCGCGGAGATACCGGTTCAGCAGGCGGTCGATGACACCGCCGTAGATCAATATGAGCAGCAGCCACATGTACAGGTCACCGAGCCGGCCTTCGCGGTGGCGACGGCGGGCCCGGCGAAGTTCGCGGCGCAGCCGGCCGGCGCTCGGGACCGCCACCGCGACCGCCGTCGCGGTCACTCGGTCTCCTCGGTATCTTCGGCCTCTCCGGCCTCTCCGGCCTCTTCGGCCGGCACGTCACCGAACTCAAGCACGAAGTCTGCGACGGTATCGATCAGATCCGGGTCGTGCGAGGCCATCAGTACGGCGGTACCGGCCTGCCGCTCGGCGATCAGCTTGGCCGCCAACCAGTTCCGCCCGGCCACATCCAGCCGCTGCTCCGGTTCATCCAGCACCAGGAGCCGGCGCGGGCGCACGAAGCAGGAGGCCAGCGCGAGCCGGCGGCGCTGCCCGCTGGAGAGCGTGGCGGGCAACTGGTCCTGCGCCTCCGCCAGGCCCAACTCATCGACAATAGACACCACGGTATCGGCGGCCTCCGGCATGCCGTGCCCGAACGCGAGCAGGTCGAGGTGCTCGCGAACCGACAGGTCCGGGAAGAAGTCGACGTCATCGAGCACACCGGCCACGGCCGCCCGTACCCACGGGTCGGTCTCCACGAGCTCCCGCCCATCCAGGCGTAGCCAGCCGGCATCGGGGCGGTCCGCGCCGATCACACAGCGCAGCAGCGTGGTCTTGCCCGAGCCGTTGGGCCCGACGACCGCGCACACCTGGCCGGCGTCGACCTCGAAGCTGACCTCCTCGAGTACGGCCCGCTCGCCGAACCGGCGGGTCAGCCCTCGCACCACGAGCAGTTGCGCCATCCGTACTCCCCCGTGTCGCTGCGATCCCGACCGTTGACGGTACCGCGCGCCGCGACGGGGTGCTTCCTCCACACAGGACGGTGGAGTGTCTACTGCAGACGGTTATCGCATACCACCCCGTACAGGCGCTACATATATTGTCAACAGTTATGAGAACAATCTTGACCACGATCTTCGCGTGGCGTAGACATGGATCGGACGTCGCTGACACGAGGGGACACCGGGAGGACCGATGGCGCGCGTACGCATCGCCGTGCTCGGCCTCGGGGAGGCCGGCGGCGAGATCGCCCGGGACCTGGTTGCGGCCGGCGCCGATGTGCGCGGGTACGACCCCAGGCTCGCCCCGCCGCCCGGCGTGGCGGCCCGAACCGGTGACGCCGACGCGGTACGCGACGCGGAACTGGTACTGAGCGTGAACAGCTCGCACGACGCCCTGCCCGCACTGCACGCGTCGCTGCCGGCCCTGGCTCCCGGTACCATCTGGGCCGACCTGAACACCGCCTCCCCTGGTCTGAAGGCCACGCTCGTACAGGCACTGGCCGGCCGGTCGGTACCCGTGGTGGACGTGGCGCTGCTCGCCCCCGTACCGGGAAAGGGCCTGCGCACCCCGATGCTGGTCGCGGGCGAGGCGGCCGACCGGTACGCGGCGATCCTCACCGACCTTGGCGCGCAGGTGACCGTGCAGCCCGGCCCGGCCGGCGCGGCCATCTCGCGCAAGCTGCTGCGCAGCGTGTTCTACAAGGGACTGGCCGCCGCGGTGGTCGAGGCACTGGCCGGAGCCGAGGCGGCCGGCTGCGCGGACTGGCTGCGCGAGAACATCCGGGCCGAACTCGTCGGCTTCGACTCCACCGCGCTGGACCGGCTGGTCGAGGGCAGCCACCGGCACGCCCGCCGCCGGGCCGACGAGATGACCGCCGCCGCCGAGCAACTCGCCGAACTGGGCGTCGAGCCGCGCATCGCCGGCGCGGCCCGGGACCTGCTCGGCGAGTTGCGGGACCGGGAGACCACGGCATGACGACGCCGCGAACGTCGTGACGCATTTCCTCGTCACCCGTCGGCGATGCCGTACTCCTGCCTTACCTTGCTGGCTTCCGCCGGCCGGTCCTGGGCGTCGAGTGTGGCCGCGAGCAGGTCCGCCATGCGTTCCCGGCCACCGGCGCGCTCGGGTAGCGACGTCAACGCGCGGCGCGCCGCCTGTTCGGCCTCCCGCGGCCGGTCGGATCGCAGCAACAGTTCTCCGCACAGGGCTTCGGCGTGCGCGATCTGCACCGGGGCTTGCATGTTCCGGAAGGCGGCGACCGCGGCGGTGGTCCGGCCCAGCGCCTCGTCGAGCCGTTCGGTGTTGCCGAGTATCCGGCCGCCGTCGTATGCCAGTAGGGCGCGTTCCCAGGCGGTGGCCTGGTCGCCGGCGGCCAGGATGGCGGCGAGAGCGTCCGCGGTTGCGAGCGCGGCGAGCGCGCCCTCGGCGTTGTGCGACCAGTGCAATGAGGTGGCGTGGCGCCGGTAGGCCCGCGCTTCGTCCAACGCCAGTCCGGCCTCGTGGTACGCCTGCGCGGCGGCCAGGAACGCCGTGGCGGCGGCCGCGTCCCGGTCGACCGAGTCGAGGATCTCGCCGGTCTCCTCGGCCATCTGGCCCACGCCGGCCTGGTTGCCGTGGCGCGCGCACTCCGCGCTGATCGCCTCCAGTTGACTGATGGCTTGATTGGGCTGATTGAGCCGGCGGTACGCGGCCGCGAGCAGGTGCCGCACCTCGGTACCGTGCGGGTCGCCGGCCCGGTCGAACCAGGCCAGCGCCTCCTCGGCGACCTCGGCCGCATCCAGCGGGCGGCCGGTGTTGAGATAGCCGATGGCCAGCTTGTGGCGGGCGCGCGCGGCCTGCTCGCCGGCGCCGTCCGCGGTCGCCTGGGCCACCGCCTCGACGAGATCGGCAACGGCCTCGGCGGCGCGGGAGGAGCCGGCGAGCAGCCCGGCCCGTTGGGTGCGGATCGCGGCGCGGAACTTGTCGTTGCGGACCGCGGTGAGCGCCTCGTCGTAAGCGTCGAGGGCGGCCGCCGGGTCGCCCAGTTGCTCCGCGGAGAGCCCGACGAGCCAGCACGCGCCGGCAAGGCCGTTGCGGTCTCCGGCTTGCCTACTGAGTTCACGAGCCCGCTCACTGAATGAGCGCACCGCCTGCGGGTTCCCCGCCTGGCCGGCCAGGTGGGCGCGGCGCAGCAGCACCTTGGTGGGCAGGTGCGGCACGACGGCGGTCGCCTGCGGTGGTTGCGCCTCGATGTCATCCAGCACGCTCTCGGCCCGCTGCGTCTGCCCCGCGCTGGCAAGGGCGGCGACCAGTCGCAGCAGGGCGGATATCCGCTGCGCCGCGCTGCCGTGCCCGACGAGGTAGGCGGTCGAATCCTCCACCATGGACAGTCCACGCGCCGCGTCGCCGGTATCGCAGAGCGTCATGCCGAGCCGGCCGGTCGCCTCCTGGCGGCGCGTCTCGTCGCCCGCCTCCGCGTACAGCTCGACCGCCGAGCTCCAGGACACCCGTGCCGCGTCGAGGTCGCCAGCGGTGGCGCACTCCGACGCGTTGCCATCGGCGCGCCGGGCCCGCTGCAGTACGGTCAGCGGGCCGGTCGCGTACCGCTCGTCAAAGGCGTGCCAGGCGGCGAACGCCTCCTCGATGCGCTCCGCCCGGTGCCAGCTCTCCGCCAGGTCGAGCAGTTCGTCGGGGCCGGCACTCGCTGGCACGGCGGGCGGCTGCGGTGCCTCTGCCTCGGCGGAACGGGGTGGCGCCTCTGCCTCGGCGGGGCGGCGTGGCGCCGACGCGACCGGCGCGGATGGTGGGTGCTGCTCCGGGCGGCGCGCGGTCGGCGACAACGGCAGGTGGTCGACGAGCGGCTGCGCGTCGAGAATCTCGTGGATCAGGTCGCTCTGCCGGGAAGTACCGTTGCGCGCGTCGAACCGGGCCGCCACAGCCAAGGCCTCCTGCGCGAGGGAGGTGGCGAGTTCGGCCGCGGGAACATCGCTAGCTGGCCGGTCGCCGTGCGCCGGCCGGTGCAGCGTCACCTCGGGCGCGCCGGCCAGCCGCAGGGCGAGGGCCGCGCTCGCGGCGAAGTACATGGCCGCGTACGGGGACGGCGCCCGATCCAGCCACGGCAGGTGCCGTTCCACGATCTCCACGGCCCGGGCCCCGTTGCCGGTACGCGCGCAGAACTGCACGTGGTCGCCGATGTCGGCGAGGTCGGAGAGGTTGGGGCGGACCAGCAGGTACCCCCGCCGGTGCGCGTCCCGCGCCTGCTCCAACCGACCCGTACGCAGGTAAGGCACGAGCAGCGTCGTCAGCAGGTTCTGCGGCTGCTCGCTACACGTCGGAGGTCCGGCGAGGAGGGGCTCGGCGAGGCGTACCGCCTCCTCGTCCCGACCGGTCTGGTGCAGCCAGCGCGCCTGTCCGCTCGGCGTACAGCCGATGCAGTCCGACAGCTGGTCCCGCGGCGTGATGCGCCACTTGTCGAACCACTCCTGCGCGGCCGGCAGGTCGCCCACGTGCTCGGCCACCTGATGCCGGTAGTGGTACACCGCGTTCAACCCGGAGCCCGCGTCCTGCCAGCGCCGCTGCATCTCGTCCAGTACGGAGTAGGTGCGCGCCAGCGACACCTCGGGCACCTTCAGCATGGCGACCACCATGTACTTGAAGTGCCACAGCAAGGTGTGCCGCCAACCTCCGTACGCGTTGGGGTTGCTGTCGTACTCGGCGAGGCACCAGGAGAACGTGACCACGGACTTGGCCGGCTCGCCACCGTACACGTAGGCGTTGGTACACATCATTCTGGCGTGGAATGACAGCCGGGTCATCCGGCCGGCGTCGGCGTGCGCGATGACCTGCTCGATCGCGGCGGTCTTGGCCGCGCCGTACGGCATCCCGTCCGCCTCGTTCAGCAAATCCCGCAACTGCTGCTCGGTGTAGCTCACGATGTCCCCGAATCGTCTGGCAGAGCCTGGTCGAGCAGGCCCAGGAAGGAGCGGTTCAACAGGGCCGCGTCGGCCGGCCGGATCGGGTGGTACCCGAGCAGCAGCGCCTGACCGTACAGCGCCTCCACCGCCACCCGGGCCAGCGCCGGGTCCGACAGCATGCAGACGCGGCGCACGAGCGGGTTGCGGTAGTTGAGCATCAACTGCGGCCGCGTGTCCCGCGCACCACTGTCCAAAGCGGACAGTACGTCCGCCCACAGTGGATCGGCGCGTTCCTTCGTGGCGCGCAGCTCCTGCTGGAACGCGGCGGCCCGGTCCACCAGGTAGAGCGCCGGCAGCCGGCTCGGCTCGAACGCGCGCAGCACCGCCTCGCAGCCGAGCGGGTCCAGCGCGCGTTGTGCCGCCGCGAGAAACGGCCGTAGCGACAGCTCGACACCCGGGTCGACGGCCTCGAATCGCGCCGCCAGGTCGGCCGGGTCAAGGCGCTCCACCGCCACGCTGTGGTCGACCTGGACGAGCCGCTCGATAATCTCGGCGTCGTACGTGTACCCGCCGTTGATCAGCGCCACGTCCTGCGCCGCGGCTACCGCGGCCATCTGCCGGAACTGGTCCAGCGACGGGGTGTACCGCAGTACCCCGTGCCGGTCGCGGAACTCGGCCAGCGTCATCCGGCCGACGTTGGTCTCCATCGGCCACCACGCGTCGACCAGGCGCAGCATCTCGTCGTCATACAGCGCAAGGGCCTTGACGCCGAGGTTGTGAATGGACAGGAACTCGGCCAGCCGGGCCGGCTCCCGGGTGGCCAGCCGCACCAGCCAACCGCGCAACTGCTCACCCAGGGCCTCGCGGGTCGATGCCAGCAGGCCGTCGTCGTACAGCGCCTCGCGGCTGGCGGTGGGTCGCAGCTCGCTGGTGTCCACCACGCACCGGGCGAAGAACGCCCAATCGGGCAGCAGGCCCTCCGCGCTCTCCGACAGCAGCATCCGCTTGAGGTACACGCGGTGCCCGCCACGGGTTGCCGGGTTCGCCGGCGTCGGCAGAACATAGGCGACGCCGGTCAGGCCCGCCTCCGCAACCCGCAGCTCGATCACCTCGAACGGCTCGAAGCCGAGCACCTGGCGGGCGTACTCGCGAGCGGCATCCCCGTCGGAGCTCCACGGCAGTGGGGCAGCCAGGTTCGGGGAGTCGCCCACGGTGAGCGTCACCGGAAGGAACGAGCCGTACAGCCGCACCAACTCGCAGACCGTCGCCTCGGTCAGCCAGTACTCGGCATCGCGCCGTGGCACCAGTGTGACGGTGGTACCGGTCTCCGGCCGCTGCTGCTCCGGCAGGCGCACGGCGTACCGGCCGTCCGCGTACCCGGTCCACTCCACAGTGGGGTGACCGGCCGCCCTCGTCACCACCCGGATCTCGTCCGCGACCAGAAAGCACGACAGCAGGCCGATGCCGAACTGACCGAGGAACTCGTGCCGCGCGAAGCCCAGATCGTCGCGCTTGGAACTGCGCCCGATCGTGGCCAACAACTCGTGCACCGAAGCCTCGGACAGCCCGATGCCGGTGTCGTGTACCCGCACCGTACCGTCGCCGGTCCGCTCCGCCGGCTCGAACCGCACCACGGCCGGCGCATCCGGCTCGACCGCCCTGCGTGCGGTGATCGCGTCTACGGCGTTCTGCAGCAGTTCCCGAACGTACACCCGTGGGCTGCTGTACAGGTGGTGGCTGAGCAGGTCCACCACACCGCGCAAGTCAACCTGAAAGACCTTGTCCATCGTGCCGATACGGTACCGGCCCAGGCGCCCTTCCCGCGTACCCGTTTCCGGTACGGCAGCCCAGCCGCGGCGCGAACTACCGGCCCTCCCACCAACCCCAGTGGCTCGCCGGCGGCATCGCTTGCGATCATCGAGCGGCTCAATCTCCGGAGTCGATGCGCCGGACTTCCTTAAGAACTGCGTTAACCTGTTCACTGGTGAGTCGGCGCAGATTCCAGACGAGTGCGGCCACCTCGCGAGCCGATGGATCAGCCACCCGCGCTTGACCTTCTTCAGTTATGTCGAATAAGGCACTCAAGTCATCAACGTTATAGCCTAGTACGACGGCAAACCCGCTCAGCAGGTCGTACGTTAGCGGAGTAAATCCACTTCCTACCGACGCGATAGTCGCCGACGACAGCGGACCAACTCCGGCCAGGCGATATAGAATCTTTGCGGACGTCAGATTGTCGAGATTGCGGTTGCGGAGCATGCGAACGATCATGCCGCCAGCGTGACGCGGATAAGGCACCCGGTCGGGCGAGGGTGACGTCCGACGACCGCCCTCGAGAGAAGGCATGGACTCCACCGTCTGCGAAAGCTGCCGCCACTGGTCGGGCGATAGCCGAACCGCGCATCGGACGATGTGGTCGAGCGCTCTACCAACCGGCTCCCGGGAAGACGCAAGGTCGTCCGGCACTCCACGGGCGGCCAGAACAAACATGTCCGCCGCGTGGAACCCGAGCGCGTCGGCGAGACGCCACACGATCAACGAATCCACGACCGCGCCGCCGGAAATCGCCTGCATCTCTGGGCCCGCGATGCCAGCGGAGCGCACCACATCGTCAAATGCCTGCCCGCGCCGCTCAAGGAGCCGTTGGATCGATGCGAGAAAAGCAATGGGCGCTGTCATTAGGCTCCCCTGGCTGAATATCCTTCGGGCTCGACGACGACTGTTTCAAATCATTTCGTTATATCATCCCAGTTCGCCGTCGCCGCACCGGGGAAGCCATTGTTCACCAGAGCCTGTCGTCCAACGTCTTCGATGGGCATGAATCCCGGACTATCGTGCGGCATGTAGTGGCCTGACCAGTTGTCGAAGTCGGTAATCTTGCCGCCCGAAACGTTGAAGTGGCCAGCCATGTGTACTGGCTCGTGATCGGTAAAGCTGGTGTGGCCGACTGCAGGTTGACCTACGGGAATCTGGTCATTATAAGCATCTATGTCATCACTGTGCATGGCCCTCACGGATCCATCCTTCATTGCGGCATAGTGATAATCTCCATCACGAAGTCCTTGTCCATCAGTATGGACAACGGCATCCTTGGGAAGCGCGGCCTGTGGCTCGTTGTCGGTGTCAGCCCGCCCAGGTTTAAATAGCTGCTTCGGCAACGGCTCGCCGTCACCGCAGTTGTGGACGAGAACGGGCGTGGACTCTGTAACTACATAGTACGTGTGGGTATCGGCGACGGTCAGGTCGCGCATCCAGTGCAGGCCGGTCCAGATCTTGACCGCCGTCACCTGCTGTGCCGTCTCCCCGTCCGCCGCGCGCAGGTGAGTACCGGGCTTGAGGTCGGCCGCTTCCGTCCACGCCTTGGCGTCCGCGTTCCAGAACGGGTGGTGCCACGTCGTGTGCAGCACCGTGCTCTTGCCCGTCTTCGAATCCTTGACCGTCACATCGGCCAGGTCGCTGTCGTGGTTGTTGTGCAGCAGCGTGACCTGCTTGGCCTCGTTGGTCCCGGTAGCCGGATCCGTCGAGGTGACCTTGTCGCCCGGCTTGACGTCCTTAATCGGCCTGGTGGTGCCGTCGGCCATCAACACGCGGGTGTCCGGGTCGAAGCTGTGCCCGCAGCCGCCCGCCTTCGCCCGGCCGCCGGCGATACCACCGATGACCGCACCGGTACCGGCGGCCATCGCGGTCTCCCGCCAGTTGACGGAGCCCTTCGTGAGCAGCTGCTGCCCGACGTCGGCGATGCCGCCGCTGAGAGCACCGCCGACCGCGCCGCTGACCACGCGGCCGAGCAGGTTGGCGCCGACCTTGCCCGCGACCATTCCGGCGATCTTCCCGCCGATCAAGCCGCCGACTCCGCCAGTGGCCGCCCCGAGTACCCCCGTCACCGCACCACTGACCACCGATGCGCCGAGGTCGCTCAGGCTATGGATCTTCCCTTCGGCAGCGTCCTTCGCCACGTTGATCGCAACACCGACGAGGACACCACCGACCGGGCCCAGCGCCACCGTGGCCGCGACGGTAGCCACGACGGCAGCCACCTCGATCAGGGTGTTCTTATGCTCCTTGACCCACTTGGCGGTCTTGTGCGCCGCGTCTTTGACGTTCTTGACGAACGTCTTGACGTGCCGAGCCACCTGGGCCTTCAAGGCGTGACCGGCCTGTTTCGCATGGGCCGCCGCACGTTTGGCCTGACGCAACTGTTTCTGCGCCCGCGAGGCGAAGTGCTTACGACCGCGCTCCGCGGCGCGGGCGAGCTTGTGTAGCCCCACCGAACTGGCGGCCTTACTTACCAGACCCAACCCGGCGCTCGCCGCCCGGTCAACAACGTAGGCGGTGGCGTGGTAGGCGTAGGAGGCGGCGTAGTAGGCGTACGACGCGGCGGAGTACGCCATCGAGTACGCCGAACTCGCGACACTGGACACGGCGTGGCTTACCGCGGACGCGGCCTTCTTGACCCAGCCCCAACCCCAGTGGCCGCTCGGGTCGGTCACGGTCAGCGGGTTCGCGTCGCCGTACTGGTACCGGTTGGCGTTGACCGAGTCCGGCACCGGGTTATTGCTGGCGGTGTCCTCGGAGTCGAACTGCCCGGTGTCGGTGTTGTACCAGCGGGCGAGCATGTTCACCCGGTTGGTGATCCCGTCGGTCCACTCCGACTGGTAACCGAGATTGCCGATCATCGCGGCCGCGGCGAGCACCTTGCCGAGCGGGTCGTAGGTGGTCGACGCGTCAAGGGTGGTGCTTGTCGCGGTGAACTGGCCGACCACATCGTCGTGCAGGTCGGTCCAGGCCAGCCGGTTCGTGCTCCCGGCGTGCTCGCCGACGACGTCACCCGACGGATCGCGCACATACGTCGCGGTGCCGTCACCGGACAGGTCATTGCCGAGTCCGGTGTAGGTGAAGCCGGCGCGCACCGCCCGACCGAGCGCGTCGTACGAGTAGGTCTGCGTACCGGTAGACGCCTCCTGGGAGACTATCTGTCCAAAGGCATCAGCGGTGGTATGTAGCGTGGTCGCCCCGGAGAGCGTGGCCGAGAGGGTACCGCGCGCGGTGTACATGTACGCGACGCCGGTCGAGTCGGACAGCAGCCGGTTGCGCTCGTCGTAGGCGAACGACTTGGTACCGTCCTGCGTTCGGTTACCCGACTTGTCGTACGCGTACCCAGTCGTTGTGGTGCCGTTGTTCCACGAGGTCAGCCGGTCGGCCAGGTCGTAGGTGTAGGTGTTCGCAGTGGTCGTACCGTTGAAGTTGGTTGTTGTTTTGGCGGTCTCGTTGCCGTTCGCGTCCCACCCGTAGGCGATTTTCGCGATGCTCACCCCACCGGCGGTCTTCATCTCGTCACTGGTGAGGCGGTGCAGGCTGTCGTACCCGATCGTCCGGGTGTTGCCGGTACCCCCGTAAGTGATCTTGCTGACCGCGGACATCGCGTTGTAGGCGTATCCGACATCGACCGCGGCCGCGGTGTTCTTCACGGTGCTCAGCCGGCCGGCGGTGTCGTATGTGTAGTTCGTCGTGCCGGCCGTGTCGGTGCGACTGGTCATCGACCCGTCGGCGTTGTACCCGAACGACGAGGCACCCACCGGACCGGACAGCGACAGCGGCAGGCCGCGGTCGTCGTAGCTGACGGTCTCGGTGCCGCCCGGTGCCGACAGCGACGTCACCCTGCCGGCCGCGTCGTAGCCGAAGGAACGGGTGTCGGTGCTCGCCTCGGCGCCGCTGCCGGCCTGCGTCAGCAGCCGCCCGTCGTTGTCGTATGTGTAGGTCTGCACGACGCCGCCGGGCTGCGCCTGGGAGGTTGCCTGGCCGGCCGCGTCGTACGTCGCGGTGTAGGTACGCGAGGCGAGATCCGAGTATGCGGTAGTGGCGGGTTCGATCCGCGACTCGGGCAGGTTCCACGAGTTGTACGTGGTCCAGAACGCGTTGCCGCGCCCATCGCTGAACCGGGTGCGGTTACCGGCCAGGTCATAGCCGAACGACGTGACGATCGAGTCGGTACTGCTGATCGGCTGCCGCTCGGAGAGCACCAACCCGGTCGGGTCGTAGGTGAAGGTGGTCGTGGTGCCGCGCCCGTCGGTCGAGGAGACCGCGTTGCCTGCCGCGTCGTAGCCGGTGTAGGTGCGCACCTGCGCCGTGCCGTCCGCCGCGTAGTCGGCGGTGGCGTTGGCGCGGCCGAGCATGTCGTAGTTGACGGTCGAGTACGTGTTGTCGGGCGCGGTCGTCTTGTACCGCCGTCCCAGCCCGTCATACGCGTACGACGTAACCTGTCCCGCGCCGTCCGTCACGGTCAGCGGCTCGCCCAGCACGTTGTACGTGTAGCTCTGCTTCACGCCGGCCGGTGAGGTTTCCTGCTGCAGCAGTCCGGCGGAGTTGTACGCGTAGTTGGTGGTGTAGCTCGCGTTCGACTGCCGTACGGCCTGCGTCGCGGTCGCCTTGTGGCCGAGGTAGTCGTAGGTGGTCGAGCTCACCGCGCCGGTCGGGTCGGTCGCGGAGAGCTGGTTGCCGAGCATGTCGTAGGTGGCGGTGCTCACCGCGCCGCCCGGCGTGGTGACCTTCGCGACCCGACCCAACTGGTCGTACACATAGGACGTTGTCCGGCCCAGCGCGTCAGTGGACGACGTGACCTGACCCAGCACGTCGTACACCTTCGAGGTGACCGGCGTGATGGGCGTGGACGATCCCGGTGGTGTGTACGACGGCAGGTGCGTCTCGTACTCCCGGCCGGCCCGGTCGAACACGTGCACCGTACGGTTGCCGTTGCCGTCCACCGTCTCGGTCTGATCGCCGAACGTGTCATACCCCACATAGGTCACCGGTCGCGCAGTCACCGAGCTGTTGAAGGTCTCCGCGTTCACCTGGGCCGCGGTCGACACCACCGGCCGGTCCTCTTCGTCGTACGAGGTGTTGGTGACGTTGCCGTTCGGGTCGCGCTCGGCGGTGACCAGACCACCGTTGTTCACGGTGTACGACGTCCGGGACACGGTGGCCGAGGAGGCCGGCGCCGCTCCACTGTAGATGTTCGCGATCTGGCTGGCGCTCAGCGCGGACTGGTACACCTGGACGTCGGAGAGCGCGCCGTTGAAGTAGCCGGTGTTGTACTCGACGCCGATGTTCATTCCGGTCGCGTGGTTGTTGAACGGATTGGTCCACGGAATCGTCACCTGCAGCGCGCCGTCGGCGTAGAGCTTCACGGCCTTGTTCGCCGGGTCGACCGTCGCGGTCAGGAAGGTCCAGGTACCCGTCTTGGGCGATCCGGTGGGCGTGCCACCGCCGAACCAGCTGACGGTGCCGTCGGAGACCTTGGTCGTCCCCGAGACATACCAGCGGTCCGCCGACGCAATGTAGTTCAGCTTGAACGCCGAGCCGCCACCGCCGCCGGGAATGACCATCACGAAGCTGTCCGCGGCCTTCGACGCCAGGTTCGCCCACGCCGAAACGGTGTAGGCGCGGGTGGTGTCCACCGGCGGCGTGTACGAGGTGATGGCGGAAGATGTGCCGTTGAAGGCCGCGACCGCACCCCGGGTGGCATCCGTCGACCACGTCACGTTGCTCGTGCTGACGGCGTTGTTCCCGGCCGAGTCCGCCGCCGTGGTACCGGACGTCTCGTTCAGCTTCCAGCGCCCTATAGGAGTAACACTCGGGTCGCCGTTGTAGGCGGTCTGCGCCAACACATGGCCCTCGGCGTCGTACATCCAGTCAGTGCGGGCCAGTACGGTGCTGGTGCCGGTCATCGAGGTTCGGGAGACGACCTGGTCGTCGGCGGACAGTTCCTCCACTGTGGACCGGTTCAGGCCATTCGGGTCGAGGCTCGTCTGGTAGCGCCGACCGGCGGCGTCGTACTTGAACGTCGTCGTGGTGGTGCCGTTGTTGGAGATCGTCGTGACGATGTTGCCGGCCCCGTCGTACTGGTCCTGCTCGGTGACGAACGTGTTCGTACCGTCGGAGCGGGTCACCTTCGCGGTCAACCCGTTGTCCGTGTACGCGTAGCTCGTCGTCCAGCCCATCGCGTCGGTCTGCGTGGCGAGCCGCCCGGCCGGGTCGTACTGCGAGGACTCCAGCACCGTGTCGGTGGGTGCGGTCGGGTTGTTCGGGTTGCCGGTGTACCCGACCATCCACGTCTTGAGCACGTTGCCCTCGGCGTCGAGGTCGTACCGGGTCTGGCCGCCGTCCGAGTCGGTCTCGGTCACCACGTGCCCGTACGCGTCGTACGTGAAGCTCACGGTCTTACCCACGGCGTCGGTCTGCGACTGCTTCTGCCCGTACGCGTTGTAGGTAACCAACTCGGTGCGCGCCGGGTCGGCCCCGTCACCGTCGGACGTCGTCTGCGACGTCATGTTCCCGTCATCGTCGTAGACGTCGGTGACCACGGCGACGTGCTTGGCACCCGTCACCCGGTTCGTGACCTCGGGGCTGGTCTGGGTGAGCACCCGGTTCTGCGCGTCGTAGCCGAAGGTGGTGGTGCGACCGGCCGGGTACGTCGAGGTAACCACCGTCTCGCTGAGCTTGCGGCCCAGCTTGTCATACGTGTACGTACTGGTCGCACCGGCCGGCGAGGTCACCTTTGCCACGTCGCCGCTGGCGTAGTACACGATGGACTGCGTACCGCCGGCCGCGTTGACCACTGTGGACGGCAGGCCCGGTGGCGCGAAGCCGCTGTCGTACGCGGCGACCGAGGTGCCGTCCGTGTACGTCGTGGCGTTGACCCGGCCCAGCGGATCCGTCGTCGTGGTCGGGTTGCCCTTCGCGTCGAACGCGTACGTCGTCTTGTACGTGTTGTCGGTCGCCGACGCCGACCGGCCGTCGCGCATCGACGTCATCAGGTCGTTGCGCGGGTCCGTCAGGCTGGACGCGTTCAGGTAGTACTCGTAGTAGACGCTGGAGCACTTGTTCGCCGACTGGTCCTGGCAGGTGATCTGCTGGATCGTGTTGCCGCGGGCGTCCTGCACGGTCTGCGTCACCGCGCCGTTCGGGTCGTAGACCAGGTTGGTGAAGCCACCCGTGTCATACCCGAACCGGGTCGTGTTGCCCAGCGCGTCCGTCTCGGAGACCTCGCGGCCACCGTTGACGAGGTCGTAGCTGTAGGAGACGGTCTTGCCGCCGGGGTCCGTCACGGTGACGACCTTCACCGGCATCGGGATCGTCTTGACCGTAGTGTCCACTGTGGTCAGCGCGACACCCACCGTCTGCTTGCTTGCCGAGAACTGGGCGGTGACGTCGTCGGCGGACAGCTGCGCGTCGAAGTAGGCCGCCTCGGCGATGGAACCGTTGAAGTATCCCGACGTGTTCGTCGGCGTCGACGGCCAGGAGGTAGAGATGGTGCCGGCACCGACCTGCCCGTACGCGAGGGTGCGGGTCTCCGTCGAGCTGGCGGACTTGGTGCCGATCGAGTTGCCGTCGAGGTACAGCGCCTGGGCGGTGGCCGAACGGGTCAGCGTGACCTGGTGCCACTTGCCGTCGTTGACGGTGCCACTGGACGTCATCGGTGCGGATGCGGCGCAGTAGCAGAAGGTGCCGCGCAGCTTCCCGTCGGTCCCGATGTACAGGATGGGCACGTAGTTGCTCTGGCTCGAGCCGAGCGGATTGCTCTGGAAGCCGACCAGCACTCCGCCGGCCGTACTCGAGGTCTTGAACCACAGGCTCCACGAGCCCGGTGCGGCGGTCGCCGCGGGGATGTCCTCGGGCGGTAGCTGCAGCACCGACGAGCTGCCGTCGAACGTGACAGAGGTGCTGTCGGAGAAGGGTCCGGCCGCGCCGAACGTGAGCGTCCCGGCGTAGCTGGCGGTGTTGCCGCTCACCTCGTCGACCGCGTCGGTGGTGCCGGCCACGTCACCCATGCGCCAGTAGTCCTGTGGGTTGCTGCCGAGCAGGGCCGCCTCGTACACGTCGCTGTCGCCGACGACGGTCGGCGTGCCCATCGACCACACGCCGCCGTTCTCGTCGGTCACCGAACGCACCCGGCCGGTGTAGCGGTCCATGGCGATCTGCGCCGCGACCCGCCCACTCGGCCTGGTGATTTTCGACAGCACAGAGCTGCCCATCTGGCCGATCCAGTACAGCGTGTTCACCGTCGACGAGGTCAGTGCGCGGTTGTACAGCGCCGCGTTCGCGATCTGCCCGGAGAAGTACATCGGCTGCGGGCTGGCCCCGGAGTATGTGTTGTCCGGCCAGCCCCAGCCGATGTAGCCGGCGCCGAGATACTCGTACGCCGCACCGGTCGTCAGGTACACCGTGATGGTCGCGTTGATCGTCGCCTGCTTCGCACCATCCAGGTACAGGCTCTGCGTATCGCCGTTTCCGGCGAGCACCGCCTGGTGCCAGGCGCCGTCGTTGACCGTCTTGGTGGAAATCATCGGCTGGTCGTCGCCGTACCAGAACTCGCCGCGCAGGTACCCGTTGCTGTCAACGTAGAGCGCGGGCGTGATGCTGTTCGGGGCACCCGCGGTGATGGCCTTGTTCTGGTAGCTGAACAGCACGCCGTTGGTGGCGGTCGTCTTGAACCACAGGCTGATGGTCTGGTACGACCCGTCCATGATGAGGTTGCCGGGCAGTTGTACGTAGGAGGAGCTGCCGTCGAAGGTCGCCGAGGTGGCGGTGGAGTTGCTGAAGGGCCCGGCACCGCCCAGCGCGACGTTCTTGTACACGCCGTTGTCCACGCCCGCGTTGGCCAATACGTAGCTCTTCGTCGACGAGCCGGACGTGTCGGACAGCCGCCAGTACGAGCTGGGCGTCGAGTTGAGGACCGCGTTGTCGTACTCGTCCACCCAGGACGCCCAGTCGTACGTGGTGCACGCGGTCGTGGTACCCGGCGGGCAGGCACTGGTGAGCCGGTCGTAGGTGGTGTAGGAGTAGGTCCACGTGTACCCGGTGCCGCCCGCCGTGGGCGCGTCAGTGGTCACGGTCGCCACGTGCGGTCCGGCAACTGGCGAAACGGTGGTGGCCCAGGTGAGCGTCAGCCTACGGCCGGACGCCGAGGTCATCGTTGAGACAAGGCCGGTGGTCGAGTCGTACCCGAACGTCAGCGTGCGCCCGTTCGCGTCGGTCACCGCCGTGATAGTGAATACGCCACCGCCCGCCGCCCGGCCGAACGTGTAGACCGTGGCGTCCTTGTCGGTCAGCGTGTACCCGGTGACCGTGCTGCCACTGGTGATCGCGCTGAACGTGGCGTACCGGCCGGAGGGTGGCGTGAAACTCCCGTCGGCGTTACGGCCGAACGCCACCTCCTGGCCGCTCGGATACGTCACCACGACCGTCTGCAGCACTCCGGCCGCGTCGGTCTTCTGCGTCGCCCGGGTGTCCAGGATGCTCGACCAGCCCTGGCCGAAGGCGCCGTTGCGGCGGGTGTCGAGGCTGTTGTAGCTGCGGGATATCTCCAGCGCCGGCCCCACGCCGGCCACCTGAGCGTCGACCGCGGAGGTGGTGTAGTTGCCAGTGCTCGGGTCGTAGCCCTTGCCCGGATTCTGGGTCAGGCTCGACGTGAACGCCGGTTGCGGCACCGGTGTGCTGAACGCGTACGCCGGATACCACGCGCTGACGCCAACCATGTCGTTGACCTGCACGGTGTACAGGTACGAGGTGTTCCATTTCAGCGAGCCGGACGGGACCGTCCAGGTGGAGGTGGTCACCCAGCCGGAGGAGGCGACCGGCGTGGCGCCCGTGCTGTCGTACACCACGAACTGGTACTTCAAGCCCTTGTTCGGGTACCCGTCCGGGTCGTGCGCGCGCGCCACCAGCTCGGGCGTCAGCGTCTCCACGACGGCGTTGTTGTTCGGGTACCGGGTGTCCACCTGCGGCAGCACGTTGTCCGTGTACGTCAGCACCAGCGACGGCCCGTACGTGCCGCTCGCGTTGGCCGAGGTGAACCGCTTCCACCCGTACGAGTCGCTCTCCGTCGCGACGATCGCGAGTCCGTAGTTGGTGCCACCCGAGGTCCAGTCGTTGAACGTACTCACGCCCAACGGCACCGACCACCACTGGCCCACCGTCCGGTCAGCGGCCGTGTTGAGGCACGCCGGGTAGTTGTCGGTGATGGTCAGCGACCCGATGGACGAAGACAGCGACGGTCCCGGGAACACCGACGGCGCCGCGGTCGCCAGCGAGTTCACGTCCCAGTTGCTGAGCACCCGGTACACGTTGATGGGCAGGTGGTGGAGGCAGTCGTAGGACCACGTGTGGTAAAGCTTCAGGCTCGCCGAGGTGACCCGCTTGCCGGACACCCCATTGCTGCTCAGGTTGTCGAACCGGATGAACGAGCGCGCCTTGGTGGTACCACTGTCGTAGGTGCCGACGGCGATGTTGTCACCATTGGTGTTTGTTGTGTCGGGATCGTTGTCCAGGAACACGTCACCGTTGGTGTAGATGGATACCGTCGGGTCGACGATCACCGGGTAGACCCGCGCCGGGTCGGCCAGCCAGGCCCGGTCCGCGCTCACCTTCAGGGCGGCCGAACCATCGACCGTGACCAGGGAGAAGCTCACCGCGCCCGAGCCGGCCATCGCACCGGTCTGCGGGTTGAACTTCGAGTCCTGCATGTACCCGTGCGGGAACCGGGCGGCCACCGCGCCGGAGGCGTCGACCAGGTCCACCGACCCGTCGCTCGCCAACCGGGGCGTCAGCCCCTGCAAGGACAGCGGGAACACCCAGTCCGACGCGGCCTGTGGCGAGTTCAGGACGAGGTTCTCCTGGACGCCGCCGGCGACTGTAGTCAACCGCAGGTCGGTGTCGGGCAACACGGACCGGTACGTCGCGGTGTCGCCGCTCACGGCCGGCGAACTGACGCTACCGCCCTGGATGTCGTATCCGACGGTCTGCCCGGTCGGCAGCGTCACCGACACCAGGTGGTCGCCGGTCGCCGCGGCGTCGGCGCGCATCGACACCTTCGTCGAGTTCGCGCCCACGTGCCACCGGCCGTCGGACCCGCGCGCGAGCTTGGTATCGATGGGCTGCCAGGTGCCGTCGGCCGCCTGGTAGTTCACCGGATCCTGGTAGAGCTGGCGGGTGACCGAGCCGTCCGCGTTGACGTACTGGTCCATCCGCGCCGTCGACCGGGTCGCGTCCCGCCGGCTCGTCTTGGCGTCGTACCCGTGGGTCCCGGTCGTCGCGGTCGTCGCGGCGCCGGCCTCATGCGGCTGGTAACCGTCCAGTCCGCCGGCCACCTTGTGTGCCGGCCCGCCCGCACCGCCGCCCGCGTGCGTGGCGTTCGCCGAGACGTATCCACTGCGGCCCACGTCGGGCCCGTGCGGCTGGCGCGGCAACCCAGTGACGACCGAACTCCGCGCCCACGCCCGGCCCTGCGACAGCCAGGACGTCAGCCAGGAAAGCGGGAACCCACCACCCGACGGTACCGCGCCGGCAGGCACCGCCACCGACAGACCGACCACAATGGACACGACAATAGCCGTGCGCCGAATCCCCCGCATATTTGTCTCCCGATCCGGTCAGGAATGCCGGGTAATTGTCGGGGGACGTAGTGCGATCTATCAATACCCGTCGGGACGGGCCAGATAACGATTGAGTCACGCCGCCGCTACGGAGCGGCGAGGAACCGGGCCACCGCCGCAGATATCGACGAACGCGCGCGTTCTCCCCCGGAACCGGACACAGCAGACACATTAGGTGACGCGCCAGGATCGGCACCGACCACGAGGAACCGCTGTCCGGGGTAACGTCGCGCTTCCGAGACGACGGTCTGCACCGGTACCGGGCCGGCCGCCACAATCACCGCGCAGCGCCCGACGACGAGCGATCCGAGAAACGATGACGTATTGTCTTTTGTCTGTTCGCCGGCGACCGCGAGGTATCTGATCTGCCCGTGGGTCTGCCGCGAGGCGTCCTGCATGCCCGCCCATACCGTCGCCGCCTGTGGCCCGGCCACCCCCTGATCGTCGGTCAGCAGGCAGGCGGTCACGTCGCGGTACTCGCGGGCACGCGGCTCACCGCCGCTCGGCCAGACGAGCCACAACCCGACACCGACGGCTGCGAGAGCCAGGGCGCCGGCCCACCACCAGCGCCGCACCAGGGCTGCCATTGCGGATGCGTCCTCCGTCCCAGCGGGATCACCGCCCGGCCACCCGCCGAGCCCAGCAGAGACTCTAGCGCCGGTTGCCGTCGCCGGTGGGACGGCCGTGGTCGTACGCCTAAGCCACTGCCCTGCCACGAGCCGAGCCGCCCGACAGGTCCCAATCCTGGTCCGGCTCGCCTGCCAACGTGACGTGCACCAGCCGGACCAGGCTGGCGTCCGGCTGCGTGGTCTCCACGGTCACATCCGCGTACTGTCCATTGTGGAGGAGAGTACCGACGACGTTGCCGAAGTACGGGCCGGCCAGCTTCGTCCAGCGCAGCCGCGAGGGCTCCACCCCCGTCAGCCGGCACAGCGCCCGGCCCAGCCGCGCCGAACGCGGTCCCCACGCGGTACGGAACACGCCCCGCATCAGCGGCGGTACCCGGTTGTGCACCGGCGAGCAGGTGAGCTGGTAGATGGGCGGCCCGTCCAGATCGGGCCGGGCCACGTACGAGTGGTGCACGTCGCCGGAGAGCACGCTGACGCTACCCAGTCCCGGGTCGAGCTGGCTGAGCAGCGCGGCAAGAGCGTCGAACGAGCGACCGAAGGCCGGCCAGTGCTCCAGGTCCGCCGCGCGTCGCAGCGACTCTCCCGCCCAGGCCACCGGCGACCACCGCGACTCGGCCAGCCGGGAGGCGACCGCCTCCAGGTGGTGCACGCCGTACGGCAGCAGCCACGGCAGCGAGCAGCCGACCGCCAGGTGCCGGTACCCGCCGGAGCACACCGTCTGGGCGAACCACTCCCACTGCCGCTCGGGCAGCATCGCGCGCCGGCCCGGCTCCAGTTGCCGGCCGCAGCGGTTGTCCAGGACGACCAGCCGGGTATCGCCGATGTCCAGCGCGTAGCTCCAGCGGTACGCGTCGCGCTCCCGGTCGGCGCGGGCCCCGAACTCGCGCAGTACCCCGGTGGCGTCCACAGTGGACACCACCGCCGGGTACACCGGGTCGGCGCCCAGCTCGTCCGGGTGCAGGTTGCCGAGGTGCTGGTACACCCAGTAAGAGGCCAGCCCGGCGCTGATCCGCTCGGGCCACCACGGTTCGCGCAGCGCGTCCCGCCGCCACGACGCCGAGGTGTTCCAGTCGTCGATGACCTCGTGATCGTCGAAGATCATCACGGACGGCACGGTGGACAGCAGCCACCGGATCTCCGGGTCGGTCCACGACTCGCGGTACAGCCGGGCGTACTCCGTGAAGTCCACCACCTGGTCGACCGGTGCCTCCGGGTGCCGCGTGCGGCGCCGGCGGCGCAGCCACCGCCGGCTCACCGGCGAGGGCGTGTCCGCGTACACCTGGTCGCCCAGCAGCACCAGCGCGTCCGGCCAGTCCGCGCCGGTCGCGGCGAGCCGTTTCGCGTACGCGTCCAGCGCGTCCGGCGGCATGCCGTCGTCGGCGTACGGCGCGGCCTTGCGGCAGGAGCCGAAGACCAGCCGTACCGGCCCGCCCCGCGCCCGGGTGCGGATCACCGGCGCCGGGTACTCGTAGCCGGCCGGCGGCCACGCCTGCTCCCCGTCCAGCAGCACCTGATAGGGCGTCTCGGCACCCGCCGCCAACCCGTCGACCACGACCAGGGCGTAGTGCCGGCCGTACGCGGTGAAGGTACGCGCCGCACCCCCGCCGGTACCGGCCGTGACCTCCACGGTCGCCGGCGCGTCGGTCTCCACCCAGACCGTCGCGCGATCTCCAACAACCCTGCGCAGCAACGGACCCAGCACCAGCGGCACGGTCGCCCTCCCTCAGCGCGTACTCGTGATCGTCCCTTGTGTACCTGGTACCCGCATCGGGTTCGGCGCACACGGAGCACGGCTGTATACCGGGTATCATACCCGTGATACTCTGCTCGCCAACGACGTCTCACACCTGCGGGGGAAGGGTCTGCTATGGAGTCAGCGAAGAGATCGGCGCGTCGGGGCAGGCGATACGTCGCCGCGCTCGCGGCGGTGGCAACCACGGCGGTCGTGTCGACAGTGGCCGGCACCGCCGCGGCCGGCACGACGACCGGGGCCGGATACACGGCGACGATCCGGCGCACCGCGTACGACGTCCCGCATGTCCTGGCCCACGACTACGGCGACCTGGGCTTCGGCTACGGGTACGCGTTCGCCCAGGACAACCTGTGCGTACTCGCCGACATGGTGGTGACGCAGCGCGGCGAGCGCTCCCGGTACTTCGGCCCGGACGCGCACTCCACCACCACCCTCGGGCCGAATCCCTCTAATGTGGACAGTGATGTCTACTACCGGGCGCTGCGGGACGCCGGCACGGTCGCGCAGCTGCTGACCCGCCCGGCCCCGCTCGGCCCGACCGACCAGGCGAAGCAACTGATCGACGGGTACGCCGCCGGATACAACCGGTACCTTCGCGACACCGGCGTCGCGCACCTGCCCGATCCGACCTGCCGGGGGCAGGCGTGGGTCAGCCCGATCACCGCGCTGGACGTCTGGACCGCGGTGTACGCCATCGATACCTTTGCCGGGACCGGATCGCTCAAGCAGGCGATCGCCGCCGCGGCTCCGCCCACCGCGAGCGCCACGTCCGGAGCGTCCGGAGTGTCCGGTGTGGACACCACCGGCAACAGCGGCAGCACCGGCGACATCGGCAGCAACGGATGGGCGCTGGGCCGGGCCGCCACCCGGGCGCACGACGGGATGCTGCTGGCCAATCCGCACCTGCCGTGGACCGGCGACGGCCGCCTGTACCAGGTGCAGCTGACCATACCCGGAGTGCTGGACGTGTCCGGGGCGAGCCTGTACGGCCTGCCGGTGGTCGCCATCGGCCACACGCGAGGGCTGGCCTGGACGATGACCGCCAGCCACGCACAGCACGCCAGCATCTATCAACTGGCGCTGGTACCGGGCGATCCGACCAGCTACCTGGTCGACGGCGCGCCGGTGGCGATGGGCCGGCGGGCGGTGACGGTCGCGCTCCCCGGCGGCGGCAGCGTCAGCCGGACCCTGTACACCTCCCGGTACGGACCGGTGCTGGCCACCGGGTGGACGAGCACCACGGCATTCGCGGTACGCGACGCCAACGCCGACAACGTGCGCTCCGTCAACGAGTGGCTGGCGATCGACCGGGCGCAGAACCTGACCGAGCTGCGCGCGGCCGTGAACGCGTACCAGGGCGTGCCGTGGATGTACACCATGGCCACCGATACCAGCGGCGGCGTGTACTTCGCCGACCCCTCGGTCGTACCGCACATCACCGACGCGCAGGCCGCCCGGTGCGTACGGCGGGCCAACCCCGAGCGCCCCGACATCGTCGACGGTTCCACGGCCGCCTGCGACTGGGGTAGCGACCCGGGCGCGATCGAAGCGGGCATCTTCGCACCCGATCAGGCGCCCACGCTGACCCGCGACGACTACGTGGCCAACTCCAACAACAGCCCGCTGCTGGCCAACCCGTCGGCACCGCTGACCGGGTACCCGGGCATGTACGACACCCGCCTGCAGCCGGAACTGCGGCCCCGGCTGAGCCTCACGATGATCGCGCAGCGGATCGCCGGTACCGACGGCCTCGGCGCGCCGGGCTTCACCGTACCCACCCTGCAGGCCGCGATGCTCGGCGACCGCGTGCTGAGCGCCGAGTTGGGGCGCGCGGACGTGGTGGCCATGTGCCGGGCCCATCCGTCACTGGCCGCCAGCGACGGTACGGCGGTGGACATCCGGCCGGCGTGCGACATCCTGGCCCGCTGGGACGGGCGGGCCGGTCGAGACAGTGCCGGTGCGGTGCTGTGGTCGACGTTCTTCAACGTGTTGGGCGGCTTCGACTTGTCCGCGCCGTGGTGGCGCGTGCCGTACGACCCGTCCCAACCGGTCACCACACCGTCGGGCATCGACGGTGACAACGCCGATGTCCAGCGCGCGCT
This sequence comes from Rugosimonospora sp., assembly GCA_051986465.1. Classification (GTDB taxonomy): domain Bacteria; phylum Actinomycetota; class Actinomycetes; order Mycobacteriales; family Micromonosporaceae; genus DATEJJ01. The sequence continues at coordinate 10,112 of JBPYFB010000345.1, read as the reverse complement.
GGCCGATACCGTGCAGCTCCTCGGCGCTCAACAAATGGCGCTGGACTCCACCCCCGGCGACACCATGCGCTGGCACGACATCCCGTTGCAGGGTTGCGACGAGGTATCGGGTTGCTTCAACATCGTCGAAGCGTCACCCACGTCCGGGCGCGGCGGCATCGACGTCTCGCCGGACAACAGGGCTCAGGGCAGCAGCTTCATCATGGCCGTCGAGATGACCGCGCGCGGCCCGGTCGCGCGCACCATCATGACCTACTCCGAATCCGCGAACCCGGCGTCACCGCACTTCAGCGACGAGACCGGGCTGTTCTCCCGCGGCGAATGGGTCACCGAGCGGTTCACCCAGGCCGAGATCCTGGCCGACCCGCAGCTGCGGACCACCGTGGTACACGGTTGATCCAGGCTGTTCCGGCATGCGGCACGGGCGGGAGCCCGTGCCGCATGCCTCGCCCTACCTCGCGGCGCGCCGGCCGTACACCGCGCGCGCCCACAGGTACCCGGCGATCGCGACACCGGCGCACCAGGCCACCGCGATCCACCCGTCATTGCCCACCGGCGTATCGGTGAGCAGGCCGCGCAGCGCCGACACAATGCGCGTCATGGGCTGGTTGGCGGTGAAGGCCTGCAACCACCCCGGCATCGTTGTCGTGGGCACGAAGGCGCCCGAGAGGAACGGCAGGACCTGCAGGATACCGGCGAGGCTGGCCGCACCCGACACCGTACCGGTGGCCAGGCCCATCGCGGTGGCCACCCAGGCGATCGCGAACAGCATCAACGCCACCAGGCCGAGCACCGCCAACCAGTGCAGCGGATTGGTGGTGGGTCGCGAGCCGATGGCCACGGCCAGCAACACCACGATCGCGATACCCGACATGCTGCGTACCACGCTGGCCACGACGTGTCCGGTCAGTACCGCGGACCGGGCGATCGCCATGGTGCGGAACCGATCGATGATGCCCTCGCCGACGTCGGCCGCCACCGCGACCGCGGTGGCGCTCGCCGAGTAGACGCCGCCCATCATGATGATCCCGGGAACGAGGTAGTCGAGGTACCCGACGCCGGTGCCGTGGATCGCGCCGCCGAAGCCGAAGTTGAGCAACAGCAGGAGCAGTCCGGGCAGCACGACCGACATGATCAGCGTTCCCGGGTTCCGGGTGGTATGCCGCAGCACCCGCCGCAGCATGGTCGACGAGTCGGTCAATGTGGCGGTCAGCACGGTCACGGCGAAGCCACCTTCTCACTGTCTGCGGAGGCGTGTCCGGTCAGGGCGAAAAAGACGTCGTCCAGGTCGGGCGTGTGGATCGACAGCCCGTCCGCCGCGACCGACCGGTCGTCGAGCCGGTCCAGAAGGTCCCGTACCGCGGCGAAGCCACCGGTGAAGGGCACCTGCAGCGTCAGACCGTCCACATTGGAGCGAGCTCCCTCCAGCGTGCCGGCCGCCGCCGCCAACCCTTGAGCGTCGGTGAACCGTACGCTGATGTGCCCACCGGGGACGAGACGCTTGAGCTCCGCCGGGGTACCGTCCGCGACGATCCTCCCGTGCTCCAGCAGCGCGACCCGGTCGGCCAGCTCGTCGGCCTCGTCCAGGTACTGCGTCGTGAGAAACACGGTCACCCCACCCGCGGCGAGGTCGCGGACGACCCGCCACATGGTGCGGCGGCTACGCGGATCCAGACCGGTCGTGGGCTCGTCGAGGAACAGTACCCGCGCCTCGCCGATCAGGCTCATCGCCAGGTCCAGGCGGCGGACCATGCCACCCGAGTAGGTGCCCGCGAGCTTCCCCGCGGCCTCGGCAAGGTCGAACCGCGCCAGCAGTTCGGCGCTGCGGCGACGTGCCTCCACCCGCGGCAGGTGGTGCAGGGCGCCCATCATCAGCAGGTTCTCCTCGCCGGTCAGCAGGCGGTCCACAGCCGAGAACTGGCCGGTGACGCCGATCGCCGCGCGTACGGCGTCGGGTTCCTCGGCGACGCTGTGGCCGTTGACCCACGCCTGCCCGGCGTCGGCCCGGATCAGCGTGGTCAGGATGTTGACCATCGTGGTCTTACCGGCGCCGTTGGGTCCCAGCAACGCGAAGACCGTACCGGCGGCCACCGCCAGGTCGACACCGTCGACCACGGTGTGCCCACCGAAGGACTTGCGCAGCCCGCGCAGGGCGATCGCGGGCGGAAGCGAACGATCAGGCACGCCTACCTACCTCCTTTGGTGTCGCGCTTGGCGGAAGACGAAGACCCGTGCGGATCGGCGAGCTTGCCCGAGGCGCGCAACGCGTCCCGATGCTCGTGCCACTCCGCCAACACCCGCGGCAGCCGCTCGGCGAGAAAGTCCGCCAGGGCCACCAGCTCCGAGAGCACCGCCCGCCGTTCGGGCGGAGCGCCCGCCAGCAGCGCCAACCCCTCCCGGAACAGCGCACCTTGCTCCTCGAACAGCCGCGAGTCGAAGTTGCGGGGCTCCATGGCGTCCGGATTCGCACTCACCCGGTCCACCCGCTCCCCCGCCCGGCGCGTGCGCGCCACGAACCCGTACGCCTCCAGCATCTTTACCGCGCCGGTGATCGCGCTACGGCTGGCCATCAACGCGTCAGCCAACTCATCGATGCTCTGCTGCGGCGGATCGCAGATCATCAGGTACCCCATCAACCGGCCGGCCATCGGCGGAAAGCCGTGCTCGCGCGCGTAGAACCGCCCGACGTGGTCGGCGAAGATCAGCTCCTCATCTCTTGGCACAGGTACGACGATAGCAGTCATCGCAGCTATGACACAGATTTGTGTCATAGCTGCGATGACTTGTTGCGCGCTATCCGCGTTGTGAGGGCTTGACCAGCCCGAGCCAGTGCGCGGCCTCGTCCGCCGGCAGCGTGCCGGTCACCGTCACCTCCGGACGCATCAGCGGGTACGCCCGGCCGGCGTTCCATGACCGTTGGTACGGGGCCGGATCGAGCACCACCACCCGTACCTCGTCCAGCTTCGGGATGTCCGCGGGCCGGCCCTCGTTCCAGATCCACTCGCCGTACGCGTCGACCAGGTTGAAGTTGCCCCGAATGCCGCCGGCGGGGCTCAGCTCCTCGCCATCCGAGGCCGCCGCGATCTCCGCCGCGCTCGGCCGCTGGCCGGGCAGCAGGCCCTGCGATTCGTCGCCGATCAAAGCCGCGGCGAGCAGCGTGTGCAGCTGGAAGTTGTCGCCGATGCCGCCGATCGTCAACCGGTACCCGCGCCCGGTCTCCCGGTGCAGCACGATCAGCGGCTCGTCGTCGAGGACCAGCAGCAGCCCGGCCAGCCAGTGCGCCGCCTCGATGTGCTCGCGCACCGCGTCCGCCGCGGCGATCAGGCGGGGGCGCTCGGGCAGGGCCACGCGTACGTCCTTGCGCTGCGACAGGTACAGCACCGGCTGGACCCACTGGTTACCGGCGAACCACGCCTGTACCAGCAGATACGCCTCCTGCTGGTCGACACCTCGCTCGGGCGAGGTTTGCACGAAACGCTCCACTGTGGATTCGATCACCTCCGGATCGCCGGCGTCGGGCAGGTCCCCGAAGGCCGCCTCGTACTGCGCGGCGAACTGGGCCGCCTGCTCCATCGCCTCGGCGGCCCGCGCGACGAGAGTGGGCAGGGCGACCGCCGGATCGGCGCCGAAGTCGACCATGCCACCGGCGACCTGAGCCAGGTCGCCGCCCATGCCGAACGGGATACCGGCGAGTACCGGCACCAGCTTCGCCAGGGCCGCGTCAACCTCCTCGGGCCGCGCGGTCGGGGTATCCTTCGCGATACGCTGCAGCGCAGCGTAGAACTGTTTGTCGTCTCGGTTGTCTACCGCGCGCACCAGTTCGTCCGCGTGTTTGCAAAGATCTGCTCGCAACATTCGGCGATCGTAGCGAATCGGCATCAGGAAGGACGGCTGGTCACCGGCTCGCGGACGGCCACGAGTGCCGCGCTGATCGCAACGGTGCGTATCGACGTGGCGGAATCGTTTCGGTAGGCTGCCTGCCTGAGTTCCACAGGTCTTCCGGAGGTTTTCCGGAAAGGCGTACCGGTGTCCCTGGCGGCGCCGCCGGCTAACTGGTCAGGCCCTGCGATGCGCATTCCGCGCAGGAGGTGAAGTGCCCGTGGTCGAGGGCCCCACCATCGGCGTACTGACCATGTCGGTCGGTTGCGAATACTTCGGCGGTATCCTCGGCGGAATCGCGCGCACGACGGCGGCCGAGGGTGGCCGGATGATCGCCATTCAGACGCTCGGCGCCGGTACCTTCGACTTCGACCCGCCGGAGCCGCCCGACTTTCGGCACCCCATCGCATGGGATCACGTATCCGCGTTCATCGTGATCCTCAATTCCGCGTCATTGGCCTACCTGCAGGCGATCCGCCAGGCCGGCAAGCCGGTCATCATGATCAGTGATGAGATGGCCGGATTCTCCTGCCCGGTGGTGTTGCCAGACAACCGGAATGGCGTGCGCGAAGCGGTCCTGCACCTGGTCGGGCACGGACATCGGGAGATCGCCTTTGCTGGATATCTGGAGCTGCGCGACATTTGCGAGCGCTACGAGGTATACCGCGAGACGCTCCTCGAATGCGGCATAACGCCCCGGGACGAGCTGCGCTACGACACCGGCGACAACCGGGAAAGCGGCGGCGACCGCGCGGCACGGGCGATGATCGCCGCCGGCCTGCCGTCGACCGCGGTGGTGACCGGGAACGATCTCAATGCGATCGGGTTGATGCGAACGTTGCAGGCGGCCGGCCACGACCTGCCGCGCGAGCAGGCGATCGTCGGCTTCGACGACATGGACGGGGTGGTCTACCTGACCCCGAGCCTGTCCACGGTCCGGCAGAGTTTCGAATCCCTGGGCCAGCTTGCCGCGTCGCTCGCGTTGCGAGCCATCGCCGGTGAGGACGTCGCGGCGGGCAAGTGGTACGTGCCCACGTCATTCCAGGCACGTGAGTCCTGTGGCTGTCCGGACACGCTGGCGCTGCGCAGGAGCTCCGCGGCAACGGTCCCGGTCGCCTCGCCCGAACAGTTGGTGGTCCAGGTGACCGCCGCGCTCACGCCGGATCGGATCGACGCGGTGAGCCAGGCCGCCATCCAGAAGTGCGTGGACGTGGTGGCGAGCGCCCTAGAGGCGGCGGCCGACGACGCGGGTGGCCCGAGCCCGTTCGAGCTGCGGCGGGCGCTGATCCACCTGCAGGTACTCACCGGACAGTACCCAGAGGCTCTTGGCCGCATCATGCGGTGCATCCGGCAGTACGGACTGAACCTGGCGCAGTGCGTGGCGACTCGCGACCCCGTGGCGGGTGAGCGGATCCGGACCGGTACCGAGGACATCGTCGTCGCCCTCGTACAGTGCGGCTCCCGGGCACGGCCGGTCGAGGAGAACGAGTTCCTGAGCACCCTCAAGATGCTGTACACGGTCAGCAAGAACCTGCTGAGCAGCCACGAGAAGGAGCCCAGGGCACTGGCCTGGATCGAGGATACGAACGCCCGCGGCGGCTGCCTCGGGCTCTGGTCGCACACCGAAGGCGGTGGCCCCGGTACGGAGCCGACATTCGACCCCGTCACGATATTCGAGCGCGGCCGCGGGCTGGTACCGGTACGGCCGGGGCCGGTTTCCCCGCCGTCGTTCCCCCCGCTCGACCTGGTGGAGCTCGCGGACCTGAACGCCGACCAGATGGTCTACGTGGCACCGCTCAAGCTCGGTACCAGCGACTGGGGGATGCTGGCACTCGTCGGTCCGATCGAGGCCGACGTGGCGACCGGTCGCGAGATGATGAACCAGTGGGCCGCGCTGCTGACGATCGCGCTCGACCACGAGGCGGTGCTGAAGTCCCTGCGCCTGCAGGAGGAGATGCTCCGGCACGCGGCGCTCTACGACCCGCTCACCGGCCTGGCCAACCGGACGTTGTTCCGGGCCAAGCTGGAGCAGGCCCTCGATTCGCAGGAACAGTATCCCGAGCGCCACTGGTCCGTGTTGCTGCTGGACCTCGACGGCTTCAAGCTCGTCAACGACAGCATGGGACACCTCGCCGGCGACCGGCTGCTCATCCTGGTCGCCGAGCGGATCCGGGCCTGTACCGGGGAAGCCGACGTCGCGGCCCGGTTCGGCGGCGACGAGTTCGCCGTACTCATCAGCGATCCGCCCGAGGGGCACGGACCCGTGGCGGTGGCGCAGCGGATCCGCGCAGCGCTTAACGTCCCGTTCCGCCTCGGCGAAGAGGAGGTCGTCATATCGGCCAGCATCGGTATCTCGCTCAGCACGACCGGGTACCGGCTCGCCGAGGACGTCATCCGGGACGCGGACACGGCGATGTACTCGGCCAAATGGCAGCGCAAGGGTTCGCACGCCGTCTTCGACGTCGGCATGCACGCGCGCGTGGTGGACCGGCTACGTACCGAGGCGGAGCTGCGCCGGGCGCTGGAGACGAACGCCTTCGAGCTGCACTATCAGCCGATCGTCCGGCTGACCGACGGAGTCACCTGCGCGTTCGAGGCGCTGATCCGCTGGCGGCACCCGATCCGCGGCCTGGTCGGCCCCAACGACTTCCTGCCGATCGCCGAGGAGAGCGGCCTGATGCCACCGATCGGGCGGTGGGTCCTCACCGAGGCCTGCCGGCAGGTCAGCGCCTGGCGGGCCGCCAGCTATGCGCCCGAAGGGCTGCGGATAAGCGTCAACGTGTCCAACCGCCAGTTCTGGCACACCCGGTTGCTCAACGACATCCAGGACAGTTTGCGGGAGACCCGGCTGGACCCGTCGGCGCTCATCATCGAGATCACCGAGGGCGTCATCGTCAACGACGTACAGGCCGCGCACCAGAGGTTGGCCGCGCTGCACGACATGGGCGTACAGGTGCACATCGACGACTTCGGCACCGGATACTCCTCGCTCGAAGCCCTGCACCGCATGACCATCGACGCGTTCAAGATTGATCGGTCCTTCGTGACCCCGCTCAGCGCTGGCGGAAAGAGCCGCGAGCTGGTGCGGTCGATCGTGTCGATGGGCGTGAACCTGGGCCTGGAACTGGTCGCCGAGGGTATCGAGAACGCCAGCCAATGCGAGCACCTGCGGACGTTCGGGTGCCACTACGGTCAGGGGCACCTGTTCTCCGGGCCGGTCACCGGCGCGCGAGCCGAAGAGATCCTGCGGCACGGCAACGCGGTACTCGGTCTCCCGATAACGACCGGCGCGTAAGGCGCGGACAGTTCACGGCCGGGGACGGGGCGCGCGGGCCAGGCCGGTCTGGTAGGCGAGCACCACGAGTTGCGCGCGGTCGCGTGCGCCGAGCTTGGTCATGGCGTGGTTGGCGTGCGTCTTGACGGTGAGCGGGCTGAGCGTGAGCTGGCGGGCAATCTCCACATTGGACATTCCGTCGGCGACCAGGGCCACCACCTCGCGCTCGCGATCGGTGAGGCTCGCGAGCAGGGGCGAGGGGCGTACCGGCTCACTGTCGTGCAGCGTGAGGAACCGGGCGATGAGGCCCCGGGTGGCGGACGGCGACAGCAGCGCGTCGCCGCGGGCGACGGTACGGATCGCGTCGATCAGGGCGGCCGGCCGCGCGCCCTTGCCGAGGAACCCGCTCGCCCCTGACCGCAGCGCCTCGAAGACGTACTCGTCGACCTCGAACGTCGTCAGGATCAGCACCCGTACCCCGGCGAGGCTGTCGTCCGCGGCGATCCGCCGGGTCGCGGCGAGCCCGTCGAGGCCGGGCATCCGGATATCCATCAGGACGACGTCGGCACGCGCCGCGCGGGCGACCTGTACCGCCTCATGGCCGTTGGCCGCCTCGCCCACCACCGTCAGCCCCGGCGCACGGTCGATGACCAGCCGCAGCCCCGCCCGGACAAGTTCCTGGTCGTCGGCGAGGACCACGCGGGTCGGCTCGGTGGCGGTGGACGCCGGCGAGGCGGGCGCGGCGCCGCTCACGAGCCCTCGATCCCGGCCGCCTGGAAACCGGCCGCCTGGAGACCGGGCCGCCCGGCTCCGGCGCCACGCAGCGGAAGCTCGGCGACGACCCGGTACCCTCCCTTGGGCCCGGGCCCCGCCGACAGCCGTCCGCCCAGGGCGGCCACCCGCTCGCGCATACCGACGATGCCGTGCCCTTCGGGCGTACGCCGGCTGCCGTGAGCGAGCGCCGTTCCCGCGTCCTCGACCGACAGGCTCAGGGCTTCGGGCGCGTACCCGAGCCGCACCACCGCGGTGTCGCAGCGCGCGTGCTTGCGGGTATTGGTCAGCGACTCCTGGATAATCCGGTACGCGGTCAGCTCCACCGCCTCGGGCAACGGCCTGGCCTCGCCGGTCACCTCGCGGGTGACCCGCAGTCCCGAGCCGGCGAATGAGCGGAGCAGCTCGTCGAGCTGGGCGAGTCCCGGTACCGGCTCGGCCGGCTCCGGCCGCTGCACCGGTTCCACGCCTGGCTGGCGCAGCAGTCCGACGGTCAGCCGCAGGTCCTCGAGGGCCTCCTCGCTGGCCCGCTGGATGTGCGCGACCGACTCCCTGGCCTGCGACCGGTCCTCGTCGTCGAGCAGGCAGCCCAGCGCGCCGGCCTGCACGTTGATCAGGGCAACGTGGTGCCCGATGGCGTCGTGCAGTTCGCGTGCGATCCGCAGCCGCTCCTCGGCGACGCGGCGGTTCGCCTCGTCCTCCCTGGCCTGCTCGGCACGGCGGGCGCGCTCCTCGACCCCGGCGACGTGCGCGTGGTAGCTGCGGGTGGCGATGCCGGTGGTCACCGCCAGCGCCGCCCACAGCAGCACGACGAAGCCGGTGATGCCGGGATGGGTGACGAGCGAGGTGGTGACCAGTACCGCCTTGACGGTGACGCCGACCGCGAGCGTCCGGCCCGGGTCGGCGGCCACGGCGATCGAGTACAGCATGTAGAAGACCGCCGGCAGGGTCAGCGGGTACGCCATGCCGTCGGCCATCAGCACCGCCGACCCGATGACGGCGATCACCAGGGTGCCGATCGGGTTCCGCCGGCGCGCCACCAGCGTCGCATAGACCACTGTGGACAACACCCAGATCAGTGGTTGGTGCGAACTCAGCGCGAGCCGGATATCGGCGGGGATCGTCACCACCGCGAACAGCGTCATCGCCAAGATCCCCGAAGACAGCAGCAGCTGTTCCCTGGCCATCAGCCTGTGCCAGGCGTTCGCCCACATACCTGGACTGTAGGCAACCGGCCTCGCCCTTGACGACTGACCTACTGCCAACGCAGTAGGCAAAGTCGCAAGTCGCACCGGATGGCGCGGTAGCGCCGCGGGTATTCGCCGCGGCTGGCCGACGACCGGGGCCGGCCGAGAACCAGACCATGAGGAGCCCGAACCGAACGGATTGGAGGGATCATGCCGGCTCTCGCACGCTGGTGCTACCGGCACCGCTTCGTCGTGATCACTGCCTGGATAGGTCTGCTCATCGGCCTGACCGTGCTGTCGCAGGCGGTAAAGGCGTCGTACGACAACTCGCTCTCGCTGCCCGGTACCGGTTCGGGCAGCGCGCAGGAACTGCTGCGGCGCTCGGCACCGGCCCAGGCGGGCGACGCCGACCAGATCGTCTGGCAGGTAAGCCAGGGCAGCGTCGACGATCCCGCCGTCGAGCAGCGGATGTCCGCGATGCTCGCGCGGGTGTCGCACCTGCCCGAGGTCGCCTCGGTCGCCAGCCCGTACCAGCCGGGCGGCACGGTCCAGATAAGCCAGGATCGCCGCACCGCGTACGCCACGGTGAACTTCACCACCGGGGCGGACAACCTGAACAAGGCCGACGTGAACCGGGTGGTCGCGGAGGCGACGGCCGCCCGGAAGCCCGGCCTCGCGGTCGAGCTCGGCGGTGGGGCCATCGCAGCCACCGAGCAGCCACCCCTGTCGAGCGCGTCGGCGATCGGCATCCTGGCGGCCGCGATCATCCTGCTCGTCGCGTTCGGGTCGCTGTTCGCGATGGCGCTGCCGATCGTGACCGCGGTGGCGGGGGTGGGCAGTGGCCTGATGCTCATGACCCCGCTCAGCCACCTCATGCCGGTGAGCGGCATCGCGCCGATTCTCGGCGCGCTCATCGGCCTTGGCGTCGGGATCGACTACGCCCTGTTCATCGTGACCAGGTACCGACGCGGCCTGCAGTCCGGGCTGGACCCGCGGCGGGC
>JBPYFB010000344.1:0-3430 GCA_051986465.1 Rugosimonospora sp. | reverse complement strand
TGCCGACGAGGAGGCCGAGCCGCCGCGGAGCTGACGGCTCGGTACACCCTTTCGTACACCCTTGATCTTGCCAAACGTGGAGCCGCCTCCGAGAATCGAACTCGGGACCTACGCATTACGAGTGCGTCGCTCTGACCGACTGAGCTAAGGCGGCAACGCGAGCCAGTGTACGGTACTGTCCGGCCCCGCCTCCAACCCGATACCCTGCGGATCCATGACCGCCGACGACCAGCCGGACGCCGAGCCGCGCCCCACCGACCTGAGTCCCCAACAACTCGGCTTCAGCCCGCAACCACCCGTCGGCTGGCTCCAGCCGGTGCAACTGTCCGGGACCGCGCTGCGGGTGATCCTCTCCCAGCTGTTCGGCGCGTACCTCGACAAGCGCGAACTGCAGAACACCCTGCCCGAGCGGATCTACGACGAGGGCGCCGACCGGGACGACCTCTGGTTCGACTTCGTCGCCGACCTGGGCGACGGGTTCAACCCCACCTACACCGTCGCGTACCTGCTGGGCCGCCCGAGCCTGAACGTCGACGGGCACGAGCTGCCCCGCGGCAAGGTGCTGATGATGGGCGGCGACGAGGTGTACCCGACGGCCGGCACCCAGGCCTACGAGGACCGCACCAAGGGACCGTACAAGGCCGCCCTGCCCTGCGCCGACGGCGACGGTCAGCCGCAGCTCTACGCGCTGCCCGGCAACCACGACTGGTACGACGGGTTGACCGCCTTCCTGCGACTGTTCGCCAAGAACGAGACGGACAGCATCGGCGGCTGGGTCAACGCGCAGGCCCGCTCGTACTTCGCCATCTCGCTGCCGCACCGGTGGTGGCTGCTGGCCATCGACACCCAGTTCGGCACGTACCTCGACGACCCGCAACTGCGCTACTTCCACGACGTCGCGGCCAGGCTCGGCGCCGAGGACCGGGTCATCCTCTGCTCGCCGACGCCCGGCTGGGTCGAGGCCGTCGGCGACCCCAGCGCGTACGACGCCATCGACTACTTCGTGCGTACGGTGCTGGAGCCCACGGGCGCGACGGTGAAGCTGATGCTCTCCGGCGACCTGCACCACTACGCCCGGTACCGGGGGCCGGGTCGCGAGCTGATCACCTGCGGCGGCGGCGGAGCCTACCTGTACCCGACGCACCGGCTGCCCGAGCGCATCGCGGTCCCCCCGCCGGCCAGCCGGTCGCGCAAGCAGAGCCCGATCGAGGAGTACAGCCTGCAGGCGACGTACCCGACGAAGGCCCGCTCGCGCCGGTACGCCTGGGGCGTGTTCACCCGTACGCTGACCCGCAACCCGAGCTTCATGGCTCTCCTGGGCGCGGTGCACACGCTCTACGCGCTGGCCCTGGTGGAGCAGCTCAGCCATCCGTCCAGCGTGAACCTGCGGCTGTTTTCGATCCCGGTCGCCATCATGGGCGTGCTGATCCTCGGCGGTGCCATGTTCTTCGCGATGCCCCAGAACGGCGTGCGCAGAGCCAGGCACTGGATGTCCGGGGCCGGGCACGGGATCGTCCACATAGGACTCGGTGTGCTCGGCGCCTGGGCCTGGCTGCAACTGCCGTTCACCGGCTGGGCCTGGCCGCTACCGGTACTGGCCGCGGTGGTCATCTACCTACCGGTGTCGGGGCTCGTCGCGACCGAGGTCTTCTGCCTGTACCTGATGATGGCCAGCCGGATCGGGGTCAACCTCAACGAGCTGTTCGCCGGTCAGTCCATTGTGGACTCGAAGGGCTTCCTCCGGCTGCACTTCGACCACGACGGTTCGCTGACCATCTACCCGATCGCGATCGACCGGGTACCGCGTCAGTGGGTGGCCCGGCCGGACGCGGAACGGCCCAGCGATCCGTGGATCGAGCCGACGAGCCCGATCGTGACCCACCTCGCCGAGCCGCCGATCCGCCTCACCTGACCGGTCAGCGGCTCTCGTAGGCCTGCCGCGGCCCGCACACCGACGCCCTGCTGCACGAGCAGCGGGAGCCGTCGGCGTCCATCCGCACCACCACCGCGTCGCGCGGCACGCTGTGCCCGACCACGCGGCCGTCACCGTCCGGTGTGGACACCCTGCTGCCGACGGCCGGCGCGCTCGCCTGGAACTGCTGGTACAGCGGGTGCTCGTACTTCAGGCAGCACATCAGCCGACCGCACGCCCCGGAGATGCGTAGCGGGTTGAGCGGCAGATCCTGGTCTTTGGCCATCCGGATGGTGACCGGCTCGAAGTCGGTCAGGAACGTGGCGCAGCACAGGTCGCGCCCGCAGGAGCCGATCCCGCCCTGTACCCGGGCGGAGTCCCGCGCGGACAGCTGGCGCAGCTCCACCCGGCAGTGCAGGGTGGCGCCCAGGTCCCGTACCAGTGAACGGAAGTCCACCCGGTGCGGCGCGGTGAAGTAGATCGTGGTGCGGCCGCCGGACGTGCCCGGGCTCTCCGGCACATGGTCGATGGCGACCACCTTCATGGGCAGCTCGTGCTCACGGATCAGCCGCTTCGCCGCGGTCTTCGCCTCGGCCTTCCGCCGGCGGATCAGCTCGTCGCGGCGCAGGTCCTCCTCGGCCGCGAGGCCGGCCACCCTGGGGAAACCGTCGGTGTCATCGGAGACCCACTGCGGCGCCCAGACGCACTCGGCGACCTCGGGGCCGTCATCGGTCGGCACCAGCACCTTGTCGCCGACGCCGATCGCCAGGTCGCCCGGGTTCAGGTAATACAGCCGGCCGTACCTGTTGAAGCTGACCGCGCACAGCATTCCCATCGAGCCACCATAACCCGGGCTCAGCCGATCTCCAGCCGGCCGCCTGCCGGGATCCCACCCGCCGGTGTGGGGATCGCCGGGTATGGCAGGTCGGCCAGCCGGCCGGCCCAGTCGTCCAGGGCGCGCTGCCCGTCGTCAATGATCTCCGCGACCGCGGCCAGCAGGTGGGCGCCGATGGTGGCCGCGGCCGCGACCGCCTCCCGCGGGGCCTGCGCCCCCGAACCCGAAGTGAGTGCGTGCCGCGGGTCGAGCAGCAGGTCGGGCCCGGCGGCCGTGCCCGGCAGGGACCGCACCATGCCCGCCTGCGCGCTGGCCAGGCACTCGGCCAGGGCGCCGGCCAGCTCGCGACGGGCCCGGGTCAGCCAGCCGGTCACATCGTCGAGGAAACGCGCCGTGTCGAGCAGTCTGCCGGCCATCGTGTCGTCGCCCCCGGCGAGGTGCCCGGACAGCGTCGACCACTGGGCGGCGAAGCTCTCGGCGGCCGGCCCGCGCCACGCGTCTACGGCCGGCACCGAGGCAACGGACGACTGGTACCCGTGGGCGCGGTCGCGCAGCGGTGCAGCGGCGGCCGCCAGCCGCTCCGGTGTGGCGGCGGCGAACTGGCCGACCACCTCGCCGGGCAGCGCGCCGACCCGGCGCAGCAGCGGCCATATCCGGTGGTCGTCGGGTGCCCCGGCGGCAAG
>JBPYFB010000343.1:0-6998 GCA_051986465.1 Rugosimonospora sp. | reverse complement strand
TCGTAGAAGACGTACTCGTTCGCGCCGGCCGCCCGCGCCTCCACCGAGGCCGCGAACGTCTTGTCGGCGGTCCAGTAGTCGAGGACCCGGCGCTCCACGGCAGGCAGGTCGGGGCTCGCCGGTACGCCGGCCGCCGGGTTGTGCTTCGGGTACACGGTCCTTCTCCTCGCGATACACGTCTACACGTTGTATGCGAGGACGAGAGCGCTGCTCCCGCGGTACCACCTCGCTTGACGACCCACCGGGCCGTCCGCTCGTTGGTCGGCTGTGACGGGCCGATCCCGTCCGGTTCTACTCGGGCCCGGGTGCGGGCCGTTTCTTCCGGAGGCTCACCGGTGATGGCCGGGTCAAAGCCTGTCCCACCAGGATACCTGACGCCCGGGTCAGGCCGTCGGACCCTTTTCCTCCTCCGGCGCGGCGAGCCAGCCGGAGAGCCAGTCGTAGACCGAGGGCTCCAGCACGGTCCAGACCGCGCCGGTATGCCCGCCCTGGGGCACGATAACCGTGGTGACCTGCAGCGGGGGCCGGGCCGCGGCGGCGAAGGTGCTCAGGTTGTGGTACCCGTCGCGATCGTCGACGGCGGTCGCCAGGTACACCGGCATGTCGGGTATCGGCAGGTGCTGGATCCTCCACAGTGGACTGTTCTGGAGGCGCAGCAGCTTGTCGCCCCGGTACAGGTCGCCGGTGGTCCGGTCGGTGAGCGCCGTAAAGTACCCGGAGAGGCTGGCCGTCGCCGCGTACATCCGCGGGTTGCGCAGCGCGAGGTTCACCGCGCAGAACCCGCCGGTCGACGGGCCGACGATGCCCCAGCCGGCCCGGTCGGTACGCACCCGGAACTGCTCGGCCGCGGCCGCCCGCAGGTCCTTGGTCAGGAAGGTCTCCCACTGCTGGCCGCCAACGGCGTTGACGCACTCGCCGTCATGAGCCGGATTCGTGTACTGGTACGGGAAGATCACCACGGTCGGCGCCATCCGGCCAGCGAGGATCTCCCGGTCCAGCATCTTCGCCGCGCCGAGGCTGACCAGCCAGGTATGCGGGGAGCCGGGGTATCCGTCCACCCCCTCGATGACCGGGTACAGCGTGTGCTTGTGCTCGGGGGCGTCGTACCCGGGCGGCAGGTACGCGTAGGCGGGGACGCTGATGCCGCTGGCCCGTCCCACGATCGTGAACGAGACCACCCGGCTGCCGCCCTGCCCGGTGCTGACCACGCGCTGCGGCTTGGCGACCGCGCCCTGCCGGCTCGGGCCGAGCAGCTCCGACCAGGTCGTGTACATGTTCAACTTCATGTTCACGGTGACCCCGGCGACGCTGAGCGAAGCGAGCAGGCAGGCCAGCGCGGTCAGTATCCGTACGGATACCCGCCAGCCGCGGCGGCGTGCCCGGTTCCACGCCCACGCGGTGAGCGCCGCGAAGACGACACACAGGCCGATCGCGAGCAGGTCGGTGCTGAGGCTGTTGGGCTCCATCGTCCCCCCGGATCACAGGGTCGACTGGCTGGTGGACGGCTGCGGCCGCGGCTTCGGCTTGGGCGGGATGCCGATCGGGCCGGTCTCCGGTGCGTTGAGCGGGGCGGGCAGCAGCCCGTACACCCAGCTCAGGGCGGCGGCCAGGCGGGCGGTCGGGGATACCTGCCCGGCGATCACGCGTACCTGCTGCTCCGGGTACCCCTGCCGGCCAACGGTGGCCACGGGCGGGGCGGGGCCATCCACGATCAGCGCCGCCTCCTGGTACCGCTCCGGCCGCTCGCCGAGCACGGCCAGTACGAGCCGCTCGTCGGCCCCGGCACCGATCAGCGCCCAGCCGTGCGGGTTGACCCGCAGGTCCAGGTTGAGCGCGTACGGCAGTTCGTCGGCGAGGGTGCCCGCGTCACCGGCCCGGGCCGGGTGGACGACGACGGCGATCGCCTGCGTGGTGGCCTTGATCGGGTCGGTGACGTCGCCCGAGCCGGCCGGGGTGACCACCACGATCGCGGGAAAGTGCAGGCCAGTGCCGGTGGGGGCGAAGTAGGCCGGCGGCACGAAGACCTTCGGCGCACCGGCCAGCCCCCAGCTCGTCCAACCCGGCGGCTGCCAGGTGAACGTCACGCCGTGCGCGCCGTCCTGCGCGCCCTGCACATCCTGGGCGTCCTGCGCGCGCAGCCAGCCGTCCAGCCGCCCGACCGGCGTCTCGACCGACTTGGGCTTCGGTACCGGATGCAGCAGTACGGCCCACGACGGGTAGAGGTCGAGCGCGCGGTTGGCCGCCACGCCGAAGGTGAACAGGAGTACCGCCTCGCAGGCCAGGATACTGACCGTACGGGTCAACAGCCGGACCCGCCCGCCGTACCGCCAGCCGATAATGGTCAGCCCGACTACCAGCTTGGTCCCGAGCCAGCAGGCCACGAGCAGTGGTACACCCGTTAACGACAAGGCAGCTCCCCATGTCAGTGCTCGCCGCAATCGTGCCAGCGTTCGCGATCACGGGGAAATTAAAAGTTCCTATCAATCCTTAAGCGAGATCCGGGAACCACAGCGCGATTTCCCGCTTCGCGCTGTCCGCCGAGTCCGAGGCGTGTACCAGGTTCTCCTGGTTCGACAGCGACAGGTCGCCGCGGATCGTGCCCGGCGCCGCCTTGCGCGCGTCCGTCGCGCCCAGCATCGCCCGTACCACCTCGATGGCCTGGTCCCCGGAGAGGATGGCCGCGACCAGCGGCCCACCAGTCATGAACGCCTTCAACGTGGGGTAGAAGCCCTTGTCGACGTGTTCCGCGTAGTGCTGGTCGGCCAGGGCGCCGTCCATCGTGCGCAGCTCCAGCGTCTCGATCGTGAGACCTCGCCGCTCGAAGCGGGCGAGGATCTCGCCGACCAGACCCCGGCGGACCGCGTCCGGCTTGACCAATACCAGCGTGCGCTCGAGCGTCACCGCTACCCTCCTGTCGTCCGCTCCTACCCGCCCCTGGATTCGCCAATCGGTTTCGCCAATCCCCGGCGGGTCATGCCCCGGCTGGGAGGGCGGGTGATGAGAGCCTAGACAGGTCCATTTCCCGTCGGCTGCCGGCACCCCCGAAAGGTACGGCCGACAAGTCGGCGCGCGGCGCTTGCGCCGCGGCTACCGCCGGCGGTCCCATAAGGACCTGACCTGAAAACGCCGGGAGGTCGTGCAGTGCCGAGTAACCGCCGCTGGTCTGTATCGGACGGCCGCAAGCTCGCGACGGGAATCCTCGCCGTCCTCGCACTGTTCATCATCGCCGCGAGCGTGGGAGCGGGAAGCTGGGAACTGGCCGCGCTGGGCGTCGCGGTGCTCGCCGCCGGCGTGACTCTCTTCGTGGTATCCGCGATGAACAGCCGCTCGTTCGCGTACGTCCCCGGGACGGCGCACGTGATCAGCTGCACGCCGCCGCCCGCCGCAGCCTTGCAGGGGCGCATCGAGATGCAGATCGTCGTGCACGCGACGGGGATCAACGACGTTGCGGTCAAGATCCGAGATGCGGGGGTACCGGTGTCCAAGTGGCCTGACCCGGGTGCCACGCTGCCGATCCTCGTCGCGATCGGTGACCCTCGACGGGTACGGGTGCTGTGGGACAACGTGCGTACCCACGGCGAGATGGCCGACGTCCGGGGTGAGGTCTTCGACGGCGAGGTCGCGATCGACGAGCCGTACGACCTGTTCGACAGCTTCGAACCGGCCGTCGCGGAGGAGTACAGCGGCGACTCACGGGTGCTGGAGTTCGACATCGACCCGAGCGGCGTGCTGCTCGACGAGCCGGTCGACGCGCAGGTGATCGACGACGCCGGCGAGGCCGGGACGGTGTCCGATCTCGACGTGCCTGCGTTCATCGCACCTGACTTCGTCGCACCCGGCCTCGTCGTACCGGAGCAGCCGGGCACGGGCGGTGACGACGATCTGGGCACCCCCCAGCCGCCGCGGCCCCGCCCCCGCCCGCACGGCCGCCCCTCCCCGCGCCCGCGGCGCCCCGTGGAGTCCACCGAGAGCGTGGCCGTAGCGGACCGGCCGGGTACCCAGACGTCCGCGCCTTCGTCCCCGTCCGCACCTTCGTCCCCGTCCGCGCCTTCGTCCCCGTCCGCACCCGACGCCGGTACCGCTCCCCGCGATCAGCCCACCCTGCGCATCGAGCACCTGGTACCGGCGTCCCCGGCGGTACCGGCGATCCCCGATCCGGCGACGGCGCAGGACACGCTGCCCGAGGAGGCCACCGGCGAGATCTCCGACGCGTACCTCGCCATCACCCGGCCACCGGTCCAGGGCGAGAGCGGCACCCGGGTACGGGGCGTCAGCGTCACCCTGTTCGTCTCCAACCTGGCCCGCTCGGTCGCCTTCTACCGGGACGTGCTGGGCTTCCAGCAGGTGGACATGGGGCCGGGCAGCGCGGTGCTGGAATCCGGGGACGGGCGCATCGTGCTGCGCCGGGTGGTGGACATGGCACCCGTCGACCGGCGCCTGGTCTACCTGCTCCTGGAGGTACTCGACGTGCAGGCCGCGTACGAGGACCTGCGGGCGCGGGGGGTTGAGTTCGTGCACCGACCGCGCGCGGTCAGCCGGTACGAGCAGCTCGAACTGCGCTCGGCGGCGTTCCGCGATCCGGACGGGCACGGCATCGCGCTGACCCGCTGGGACCTCCGCACCTAGCTCCGGCCCCTAGATCCGGCCCAGTACGGACCGGCGCACGGACAGGACGTACACCCAGACCGCGCCGAAGAGGATGCCGAGCACCAGCAGCGCGAGGTGGAACACGCCGCACACCGCGAGCAGGACCTGTACGGCGAGCCCCGCGTACCAGGCCCAGCTGTGCCGCATGAGCCCGGCGAGCAGCACGCACGCGACGACGAGGGCGAGGACCGCGCCGATCGCCGCGCCCGGCAGGTGACCGGCCAATTTGATCAACGGTACGATCGCGAGCAGCAGCACGATCGCCTCGAGTACGAGCGTGCCGGCACCCACACCCCGTACCGCCGCCTGCGGATTGCGCAGCCCGGACCGCTGCTGATTGCCCGTCTGTTCCTGTTCGGCGGTCTGTTCCTGTTCGGCGGTCTGATCCTGGCCCGTCTGATCCTGGGCCGGCCGCTCGTCGCCCGTCACCTGCTCGTCGCCCGTCACCTGCTCGTCGCCGGTCACCTGCGGAACAACTTCCGGGCGTCGGCGACCGTCATGACCGAGCCGGTGATGAGCACGCCCGCGCCGGCCAGGCCCGCCTCCGCGTCCTCCTCGGCCAGGCTCACCGCGGTCGCGATCGCGTCGGGCAACTGCTCCTCGACGTGCACCCGGTCCTCGCCGAAGACGTCGGCGGCGAGGCTCGCCAGGGCGTCCACCGGCATCGCGCGGGTCGAGCTGTTGCGGGTGACCACGACCGCGTCGACCACCGGCTCCAGCAGCTCCAGCTCGCCCTGCGCGTCCTTGTCGGCGAGCACCGCGATCACCGCGACGAGCCGGCGGAAGCTGAACTCCTCGGTCAGCGCGGCCACCGTGGCGGCCATGCCGTGCGGGTTGTGCGCCGCGTCCAGCAGGATCGTGGGCGCGCTGCGTACCCGCTCCAGCCGGCCGGGCGAGGAACTGCTGGCGAACCCGTCCCGTACCGTCTCCGGGTTCAGCGCGCCGCCGCCGAGGAACACCTCGACCGCGGCGAGCGCGAGGGCGGCGTTCTGCGCCTGGTACGTGCCGTGCAGCGGCAGGTACACCTCGTCGTAGGTGCCGCCGAGGCCCTGCAGCGTCAGCACCTGGCCACCCACCGCCAGGCCACGCCCCAGTACCCCGAACTCCGCGCCCTCCCGGGCGATCGTCGCGCCCACCTCGGCGCAGCGGCGCAGGATCGGCTCGGCCGCCTCTTCCGCCTGCGCGGCACAGACCAGAGTCGCTCCACTGTGGACGATACCGGCCTTGGCGGTCGCGATGTCGTGCAGCGTGTCGCCGAGCCACTTGGTGTGGTCGAGCCCGATCGGCGTGATCACACAGGCCTGCGCGTGCAGCACGTTGGTGGAGTCGTCGGCGCCGCCGAGCCCCACCTCGACGACGGCTACGTCGACCGGCGCGTCCGCGAACACGGCGAACGCCATCGCGGTCGTCATGTCGAAGTAGGTCAGCGACTCCGGGTACTTGCGGTCGATGAGCTCGGCGATCGGCGCCACCTCGCGGTAGGTGGCGACGAAGCGCTCCTCGTCGATCGGCTCGCCGTCCAGCGCGATCCGTTCCCGTACCGTATCCAGGTGCGGGCTCGTGTACCGGCCGGTACGCAAGCCGTGGGCGTGCAGCAGCGAGTCGATCATCCGAGCGGTGGACGTCTTGCCGTTGGTACCGGTGATGTGTATGGACGGGTACGTGCGCTGCGGGCTGCCCATCATGTCCAGCAGGGACTCGATGCGCCCCAGGTCGAAGACCATGCGGGTGAACCCGCGTGCCTCCAGTTCCCGGTTGATGTCGGTGAACTCGCTCAACGCGGGGTTCCCAAGGCGTCCAGCGCCGCGTCGATGCGTACCAGCTCGGCCTCGGCCGACGCGAGCCGCTGCGTTATCTTCGCGACGACCGACTCCGGCGCCTTGGCCAGGAATTCGGCGTTGCCCAGCTTGGCCTGCGCGCCCGCCAACTCCTTCTGCGCCGCGGCCCGGTCCTTCGCGAGCCGGGCGCGCTCGGCCGCCACGTCGATCGCGCCGCGCAGGTCCAGCGCGACCGTCACGCCGCCGCTGACGGTCAGCGTGGCGGTCGGCTCGAACCCCGAGCTCTCCGCCTCCAGCCGGGCGAGCGAGCGGATCAGCGGCTCGTGCGCGGCGAGCCCGACCCCGGCCAGGCCGGACAGGCGCGCGGCCACCCGCTGGCCCGGCTTGAGGCCCTGGTCGGAGCGGAACCGGCGCACCTCGGTGACCACCCGCTGCAGCACGGTCACGTCGGTCTCGGCGGCATCGTCCACAAGGGACTTGTCCGGTGCCGGCCACTCCGCGACAACGATGGATTCGCCGCCGGTCAGCGCGAGCCACAGCTCCTCGGTGACGAACGGCATCACCGGGTGCAGC
>JBPYFB010000342.1:0-16470 GCA_051986465.1 Rugosimonospora sp. | reverse complement strand
CCCAGCAGGGCGAGCATGAGGCCCGGGCTGTCGCGATGCTCGTCGAGCAGCGCCGGGCCGGGGGCGGTCGAGGAGTCCGAGGTCACCGCTTCACTTTACCGGACGAAACCATGTAGGCTCTTAAACGACTTAGCAATCTGAATCATTGAGGGACGGCGGCCTTCCGGTCCACGCCGCCACCTCCAGTCGAGGAGCACCATGCCTTCCGCCCAACCGTCCCTGCTCACCGATCCCAGTGCTGACCTCGGCCTGCATGGCGCGCGTGCCGTGGTCACCGGAGGAACCCGCGGCATCGGGGCCGCCACCGTGCGCCGTCTGGCCGCGGCCGGCGCGCATGTGGTCGCCATCGCCCGCAACCAGGCCCCCGTGGCCGTCGGGGTGCACCTGGTGACCGCCGACCTGACTACCCCCGACGGGATCGACGCGGCCGCGACCGCCGCGCTCAACCACCTGGGCGGCATCGACGTGCTCGTTGACAACGCCGGACGCAACACCCAAGTCCCTGACGGTGTCCTCGCCGCGACCGACGACGACTGGCGGGCGAACCTCGACGCCAACCTGCTGTCCGTCGTCCGCCTCGACCGCGCGCTCGTGCCACACATGACCGCCCAGGGCCACGGCGCCGTCGTGCACGTCTCATCCAACGCCGCCCGCTACCCCCAATCCAACGGCGCCCCGTACGCCGCCGCCAAGGCTGCCCTCAACGCCTACAGCAAGAGCCTTGCGCTGGCCTGCGGCCCGCACGGCGTGCGCGTCACCGCGGTCATGCCCGGAGTTATCGAGACCGACGCGGTCGAAGCCAGCCTGCGGCAGGCAGCCGAACGCACCGGCCGTGACCTAGACACCATCCGCAAAGAGTTCCAGCAACGCCTCGCCGCCCCGCTCGGCCGCCCGGGACAGCCCGAAGAAGCCGCCGAGCTGATCGCCTTCCTCGCCTCCCCACGCGCGTCCTACCTCACCGGCATCGCTATCTCCGTCGATGGTGGCATCCTGCCAACACTCTGACGCACGACAGCCCCGGCGCCACGAGTACACAGCGGAATGCTTCTCCCCACTGGCAAAACGCGATGCGAGAACAACCGCAAACAGCGGCATGCCCAGTCACCCGATCCAGATCCTGGCTCAACGATTGGTGATCGGAGTGTCCGACAGGACGCAGTGACGCGCACGTGCTACCTGGTTGGAAGTCGACCAAGATCTTCTACCCGAGGAGACGCACGTGCGCGTCACTGCTGCATTCAACCGCCTGCTGGGCCTTTCCGGAACAGTCGTGGAGAAGGTGGTCTTCCACGCCACCCACATCCTGGTCACCGTGCGGCTGCGCGCCCGTCGACTGCACTGCCCGTGCGGACAGGCCAGCGCTGCCACCTGTGACCGGTCGCAGCGCTCGTGGCGGCACCTAGACCTCGGCCACTACAAGGTGATCGTGCACGCGCAGGTGCGGCGAATCGACTGCCACGGCTGCGGGCGGGTGGGTACCGAACAGGTGCCGTGGGCCCGGCCCGGAGCCCGACACACTCGCGACTTCGAAGACACCGCCGCCTGGCTGGTCCGCCGGATGTCCAAGGCCGCCGTGGCCACGCTGCTGCGTACTACCTGGAACAAGGTGCACGGCCTAGTTCGCCGCCTGGTAGCCGCGCACCTAAACCCCAGAGCAGCCAGCCAGCGGCTGGCCCGGCTGGCCCGTATCGGCGTGGACGAAATCGCCTACCGCAAGGGCCGCAAGTTCCTGACCATCGTCACTGACCACGACACCGGCCACGTCGTGTGGATACGGGAAGGCCGCACCCAGACCGCGCTGATCATCTTCCTGGACTCCCTCGGCCCGGTCCGTGAACGCATCCAGGCGATCAGCATGGACATGACCCGCATCTACCGAGAAGCCGCCCGCATCCACCTACCCCAAGCGGCAATCTGCTACGACGCCTTTCACCTGATCAAATGTGCCGGAGAAGCCCTCGACCAGGTCCACCTGGCAACCCCACGCGACGGCACCCCGATCCAGGTCGACGGACTGTCCCCAGCCAAGACCTGGCAGAAAGTCCGCACCACCCTCCGCGCCGCCGCCGAGAACCTGGACACCACCGGCAAGGCCATCCTCAACCAACTGCGCATCAAGCAGAAGCAGCTCTACCGCGCCTGGCAACTCAAGGAAACCTCCGCCGGCTCTACCAAGGACTCACAGCCAAGGCCGCCGCCCGGCACCTGGACAAGTGGTGCCGCACCGCCGCCAGCTCCAACATCAACGCCTTCATGACCCTCGGCCGGCGCATCCGCCACCACTTCGACGGCATCATCAACGTCATCACCCACCGGCTATCCAACTCCCGCGTCGAGGGCATCAACGCCGGCATCCGGCTCATCCAACGCCGCGCCAACGGATACGCCAGGCTCGACAACCTCATCGAGATGATCCACCTCTGCCACGGCGGCGTACCAACCCCACTGCCGACCCACCCATAGGAACTGAGGAATTGGTACAGGTGTACTGTGAGCGGATGACAGCCTTCCAGGCTTCGCTGCTGGATATGACCGACGAGGTCGCGCCGGGGCCGCTGCGGGGCCCCGCGCCCCGCACCGAGCTGAGCCACGGCGCCTGGATCGACGTGTGGCCCGGCTGGCTACGCGGCGCCGACACCCTGTACCAGCGCCTGCGCGAGGGCGTTGCGTGGCACGCCGAGCGCCGCCCGATGTACGACCGCGTCGTCGACGTACCGCGGCTGCTGTGCTTCTACGACGAGGGCCGGGCACTGCCCGATCCCGCCCTCGACGAGGCTCGGCGCGCCCTCGACGAGCGGTACGGCCCGGAGCTGGGGGAGCCCTTCCGCACCGTGGGCCTGTGCCTCTACCGGGACGGGCGGGACAGCGTGGCGTGGCACGGCGACACCATCGGGCGGGGCAGCACCGAGGACACGATGGTGGCGATCATCTCGGTCGGCGCACCCCGCGCCCTGCTGCTGCGCCCCAGGGAGGCGGCCGGCGGCGAGCGCCACGCGCTGCGCTTCGAACTCGGCCACGGCGACCTGATCGTCATGGGTGGCAGCTGCCAGCGCACCTGGGAGCACGCGGTACCCAAGACCGCGCGCCCCGCCGGCCCGCGGATCAGCATCCAGTACCGCCCGCGCGGCGTGCGCTGAGCCGGACCGTACTCCGTCCACATGGGACGGATCGCCAGCCCGTACGGTCGCAGTACCCGGCTGTCGTTCGTGCTTCACGAACTCGACGAGCTCATCGGTAGAATGATCAGATGCGTCTGACGAAGTACAGCCACGCGTGCGTACGCCTCGAAGACGGCGACCGGGTGCTGGTGATCGATCCCGGCACCTTGTCCGAGATGGAAGCCCTGTCCGGCGCTACTGCCGTGCTCATCACCCACGAGCACGCCGATCACGTGGACGCCGGCAAACTCCGCGCGGCGCGGGAGCGCAACCCGGCGCTGGCTGTCTACACGCACGCCGGCCTGGCCCCGTCCCTCGGAGTTTCGGGCCACGGCGCGACTGCCGTCGCGGTGGGGGAGACCTTCACCGCGACCGGGTTCAGCGTACGAGCCGTCGGCGGCGAGCATGCGGAGATCATCGACGGCCTGCCCGGCTGCCCGAACCTCGGCTTCATCGTCGACGGGGTTTACCACCCGGGGGACTCGCTGTTCGTCCCCGCCGAACCGGTCGAAACACTCCTGGTACCGGCGTCCGGCCCCTGGCTGAAACTCCGCGAAGCCATCGAGTTCGTCCGCGCGGTACGGCCGGCTCGCGCGTTCCCCATTCACGACGCCAACCTCAGCGCTCTCGGCATGGAAAACTTCGATGGATGGTTGGAGGACGAACGGGCAACTGCGTACGCACGCATCCCGCTGGGCGAGAGTCGGACGATCTGAACCAGCAGTGCAGTCCCCGGATTACCTGCCAAACCGATCATCGACATGCTTCATCCAGGAAATCATCCGTCGTATCGATGGCTGATTCGTTTGAGCAGCGGGGTTAGCGCGGCGTCAACTGGATGCTGGAGTGGGCGGAATCTCCGCCTCCACCACGGCACTGACCGATGTGGCCAGACGGCACGGGGCCGTACCGTCATATGAGGCGCCGCGCCGCACATAGACGTTCACCTCAACCGACCAACTGGCCCCGGCCGCGAAGAGCGTGTCACAGTGCAGCCAGAACCCGTCCTGCCATTCCCGACGGTAAAAGCCGCGCCCGGCGACCAGCGTGTAGTGACTGGTGGGCAGGCCATAGCCGGCGAGGCCGGCGGTGGGCCGCAGCCCCTCCAGGCCCGCATAACGCTCGGCGCTGACGTTGCGGAAGTCGACGAAGACCTCCGACACCTGCTCGTCGGCCTGCTCCTGGCTACTGAACAGGCAGGTGCTCTCCCCGGGATCGAGTGACCGGGTACTGGTGGGGTCGCCGGCTTGCAGCCTCAGCGAGTCGAGTTCTTGGGTCGAAAAGAACAGGCAGGGCTGGTGCATGTCCGGCAGGGCGTGCGAGGGCGCGGAACGGCCTGAGCATGCCGTCACGGCGAGCGCGGCGGTGAGCACCCAGCAGGCGGCCGTCCGTACCGCACGGTGTGCGTGGTTCACGCCCCGAAGGTATCAACGGCTGTCACGGTCCGCGCTGCTGATCAACGGTCCGTTGTGGGTTCGCCCTAAGGCGCGGGTCCTTGTGGCTGGCCGGTGAGGTCGAGGCGTTGGCCGTTGGGGCGGTACGCGGTGACCGTGTTGGTTGTGGGCTCGTGCTCAATGCGCCAGCCGCCTTCGTGAACCGAGACGTGATGGTGCCGGCAGAGGAGTAGCAGGTTCGGTAGGCCGGTCGAGCCACCATGCGCCCACGGTTGTATGTGGTGCGCGTCCGTCCACTGTGGAGGACGGTCGCAACCGGGAAATCGACATCCGCCGTCCCGCAAAACCAACGCGCGGCGCATCCCGGCCGGTACGACGCGGGTGGCCCGGCCGATGTCCAACGGTTCCCCGGCCGAACCCAGCACGGCGGGAATCAGGGTGGCATCGCACGCCAGCCGCCGCGCGGTGACCGGGTGGATGCTGACGCCGCTACCCAGCCGACCGCCTGGGGTGGTCGGGGTGGCGGTCAATCTATCGCGCAGCGTTTCCCAGTCGATGGTCACCGCGACGTGTGGCTTCTCCCCGCCCGCTTCAGGTGTGGCGGCGCCGGCCAGCCGGCACATCTGCACCAGTGCGTCCGCGCGGCGCGCCCCGGGCGACCGGGTGTCTCCCGGTATGCGCGGTGGCGTCAACCCGCCCAGCGTGCTCAGGACCAGCTCCCCACCCTCCGGATCCAACACACCCTGAATGGAGACGCAGCCGTGGACGGTGCGATCGACCGCCAGCCACCGATCCTCGAACACCCGGCGGGTGTGCCGCTCGGCGGCTTCGGGCTCGAAATGATCCCGCACCCGAACCGCAGCGCGGCGCGTCGCCGCCGGCCCAAGGGCAGCCGCCTGCTCGGCGAGCAACTTGTCCGCACCCGCCGCCAACAACCCTGGCTCGATGTCCGACGCCACTTCGGTAACGGCGGCGGCATGAGCGAACGACATCTCCCCACGCCCGTATACCTCAGCGACGTGCGGCAACCCGGTAAGCGCCTTCGCCACCCGGATCTGCGCGGGCGCGTCACCCAGCCGAAGCCGGCACCGCAGCCACGACAGCGTCGACACCGCCCCATCCAAGGCCGCCGAACCCCGCCCGTGCGCCGCCCCGATCAAGCGCGTCTGCACCGCCTCGGTCTGGCACAGCAGCGGGTGCAGCGCCCGCAGTGCGTCGAGTAACTCCACATCGGACAGTGCCGCGACGTCGAGCGCGGCCAGATCAGCGAGCGCCCCGCGGAGCCGCTGGAGCGCTTCCGCGGTGACACTCATGTGCTAATCGTACCGGCGCGGAAGAGGTCAACTCAAGGCGTACCAACACTGTCCACAGTAGAATTGTCAATGCATACGCCCTCAGCAGAACTGCTGACCGCCGACTCGGCCGGTACCCACCTCCAGGGTTTCCCTAGCATGGTCGGCGTGGACCTCGTTCAACTCCTTCCGGACCTGTACTTCCTCCGCATGCCCATCGGCCACGTCTACCTGTGGCGGGACCTCGACGGGCTGACCCTGATCGACTCCGGCGTGCCGGGGAGTGCCGCCCCGATCGCGGACGCGATCCGGAGACTCGGCCACGATCCGGCCGAGGTGCGGCGGCTGGTCCTGACCCACGCGCACGCCGACCACACCGGTTCCGCTGCCGAGATCGCCGAATGGGGTGGCGTAACCGTGCTCGCCCACCGCGCCGAGGCGCCCGCCATCCGCGGCCAGGAGAGCGTCCCGGCGCCGCGGCTCGCCGACTGGGAGAAGCCGATTCTCGAGCGGGTCAGCGCCGAAATGCCGGCCGTACCGACCCTTCCGGTACGGGTGGACCGCGAGCTCGAGGACGGTGACGTGATCGAGTTCGGTGGCGGGGCGGTTGTCCTCGCGATACCCGGCCACACGCCGGGCAGCATCGCGGTCCATCTTCCCCAGGCGGGTGTGTTGTTCACCGGTGACACGCTGGCGCGCGATCCGCGCAGCCGCGACGGACGGGCGCCCGTCTTCGCCGGTCTGTTCAATGTGGACATCGCGACCATGTCCGCCTCCATCAGGCGGCTGGCGACGATCGACGCCGACATCGCCTGCTTCGGTCACGGTGAACCCGTCACCGCGCGGGCGTCCGCCCGGATACAGGCCGCGGCGCAACGGCTAGCTCACTAACCTGCCAGCCGGGCGGCCCGTACCGCGTCGGCGTAGGTCTCCCGGGTCAGCTCCTCCTCGCCGACGTCCAGGTCGCGCAGTGCCCCGCGCAGCGCGTCGAGCACCGGCACCACCTCCTCCGGGTCCGCCATCGACTCGAGCTCCAGGAACGTGCCCTCGATCTCCGGTACGGTCACCACGGTCGCGAGGACGTCCCGGCCGTCCAGGATCAGCCGGTAGTTGACGCACTGCTTCGTGAAGGCCAGTACCGCCGGGAACCCGAGGCAGGTGAGGATGTCCGCCATCATGTGGGCGTCGCCGATCGCGGTCTCGTACTCGGGCTTGGATCCCGACATGACCTCGACCGGCGGAGCCTTGAACGTGAGCAGGTGTCGCACGCCCTGGGCCGATTCGACGGTGCGTACCCGGAGCTCGCAGCCGTCGGCGCCGAAGGAGCCGCCGGGCCGCTCGAAGTAGGTGTCCTGGTACACCTCGACGACGCCCGTCGTCAGCTCCCGCAGGCGCTGGCGTACCGCCTGTGGGTGGGCCAGGCGCGCCTTCAGTTCGACCTCGACGTGGATTGTCACCCACCCATGGTAGAAACCTGCCGTGCGACGTATCGGCATTGAGGAGCGGCGGGCCAGGCTCGGGCTCCGGCACGCACTGGCTGCGCCGTCCCCATCACCGTCGGCGGCGGCGCGCGCGGTGGTCGCGCTGCACGCGACCGATCCGGCCACGGTCTTCCTTTCGGTGTATGCGAGGAGCGGGTCGATCGAGGTCGAGGCGGTCGAGCGCGCGCTTTACGAGGATCGTTCACTGATCCGGATGCTCGGCATGCGCCGCACGATGTTCGTGGTTCCGGTCGAGCTTGCGCCGGTGATCCAGGCCGCGGCGGCGCGCGCGATAGCGGAGCAGCAATGGCGGCGATACACACAGTCCGTCGTCGCGGCCGGGCTCGGTGACGGCGCCTGGCTCGCGGACGTCGCGGAGGGCGCCGCCCGCGCCCTGGCCGCTCGGGGCGAGGCGACCGCGGCCCAACTCTCCGCGGACGAGCCGCGGCTGCGCTCGCAGGTGCTGATGGCGGCGGGCAAGCCATACGAAACCCGACAGAACATCACGACCTGGGTGCTGCTCCTCCTCGCCGCCGAGGGACGGATCGTGCGCGGCCGCCCGCTCGGGTCGTGGACCAGCACGCAGTGGCGCTGGGCGCCGGCGGAGGCCTGGCTGCCCGGCGGGATCGCCGAGCCGCCGGCACCGCCGGCCCGGGCGGAGCTGGTGCGGCACTGGCTGCGCGCCTTCGGCCCGGGCACCGTCGCCGACCTGCGCTGGTGGACGGGGTGGACGGCGGGGCAGGTCAAACAGGCCCTGGCCGAGGTGGGCCCGGTGGAGGTGGAGCTCGACGGGGGGCCGGGCCTGGTCCTCGCCGACGATGTGGCCCCGGTGACCGCGCCCTCGCCGTGGGTGGCGCTGCTGCCGGCGCTCGACCCGACTCCGATGGGGTGGGCGGGGCGCGACTGGTACGTGGGCCCGCACGCGCCCGCGCTGTTCGACCGCTCGGGCAACATCGGCCCGACGGTGTGGTGCGGCGGCCGGATCGTCGGCGGGTGGGCACAGCGCCCGGACGGGGAGGTGGTGTACCGGCTGCTGGAGGACGTCGGATCCGACGCGGCGCGGGCGATCGAGGCGCGGGCGGAGCGGGTGGCCAAGTGGATCGGGCCGGTCCGGGTGGTGCCACGATTCCGTACCCCACTCGAACGAGAGCTTTGCTCATGAGCACCGTTAGAATGCCACGTGTCGTTGATCGCGTTTGATTCCGCGAGCCACACCTGGCTCCTGTCCACGCCCAACACTGGTTACGCGCTGCGCATCGTGCAGGCCGTACCGAGTCATCTCTACTGGGGTCCGTCGCTGACCCTGGAGCAGGCCGCCGCGCTGCCATCGCCCGTACCGCTGACGATGGCCAACTTTGAGGGCGGTGTGTACGACGCCGAGGAGCTGCCCGTCGACGGCGGCGCCCGGTTCGGCGTGCCGTCGCTGCAGGTACGGTTCGCCGACGGTACGCGCGCCCTGGAGCTCGAATACGTCGACCACACCATCGACGAGGGCCTACTGACCGTACGTCTGCGGGACCGTCACTATCCGTTCGAGGTCGACCTGCATTACCAGGTACACGCCGACTCCGACGTCATCGAACGCTGGACCAGCCTGCGCAACGGCGACACCGGGCACGTCGAGGTGGTACGCGCCGACTCCGGCACCTGGCACGTGCCGCCGCGCGACGGCTACCTGCTGCGCCACGTCACCGGCCACT
The DNA here is from genome assembly GCA_051986465.1 of Rugosimonospora sp. GTDB lineage: Bacteria > Actinomycetota > Actinomycetes > Mycobacteriales > Micromonosporaceae > DATEJJ01. The sequence goes on along the minus strand of JBPYFB010000342.1, from coordinate 7,445 downwards.
GGGGGAGCGAGAGTCTGCTGGAGCGAGTGGCGCTCGCCCGCGGGGAGACGGTGCTGACCAGCCGCCGCGGCACCACCGGCCACCACGCCAACCCGTGGCTGACGCTGGACGCGGGCGACGCGTCCGAGGAGCACGGCGAGGTCTGGAGCGCGGCGCTCGCGTGGAGCGGCACTTGGCGGCTGACGATCAGCCGCACCCCGACCGACCTGGTGTCGGTGACCGGCGGTGCCGGCCACGACGGCGTGGGATTCCGGCTGGCACCCGGGCGGGACTGGCAGACGCCGCGGCTGGCCGGGCTCTACACCAACGGGGGGTACGGGTCGGCGAGCCGCGCCTGGCATGCCTACGCGCGCGGGCACGTGCTGCCGCGCCCCGAGGAGCTGCGCCCGGTGCTGTACAACTCGTGGGAGGCGACCGGCTTCACGGTCGACGAGGCGGGGCAGCGGGAGCCGGCCCGGCAGGCGGCGACGCTCGGCGTCGAGCTGTTCGTGATGGACGACGGCTGGTTCGGCGCGCGCGTCGACGACCACGCCGGGCTCGGCGACTGGACGGTCAACCCGGAGCGCTTCCCGAGCGGGCTCGCCCCGCTCGTCGACGAGGTGCACAAGCTCGGCATGCGGTTCGGCCTGTGGGTCGAGCCGGAGATGGTCAACCCGGACAGTGACCTGTACCGGTCGCATCCGGACTGGGTGCTGCACTTCCCGCACCGCACCCGCACCGAGCTGCGCAACCAGCTCGTGCTGAACCTCGCCCGCCCGGACGTCGCGCAGTGGGCGCACGCCTGGCTGGACCGGCTGGTGGCCGAGCACGGCATCGACTTCCTGAAGTGGGACATGAACCGGCCGTTCACCGAGGCGGGCTGGCCTGCGGCGGGTGCCGACGCGGACGCGCTGTGGCACGCGTACGTGCACAACCTGTACGGGATCCTCGACCGGCTCCGCGCCGACCATCCCGACCTGCGCATCGAGACCTGCTCGGGCGGCGGCGGCCGGGTCGACCTCGGTGTCCTGCGCCGCACCGACGAGGCGTGGACCTCCGACAACACCGACGCGCTGGACCGGCTCGCCATCCAGTACGGGTACGCCCAGGTGTACCCGGTGCAGACGATGGCCGCCTGGGTCACCGACGTGCCGAACTTCCTGACCGGCCGCGCCGTCCCGCTGCGCTTCCGGTTCCACGTCGCGATGTCCGGCGTACTCGGCGTCGGCGGTGACCTTCCACAGTGGAGCGAGCCGGATCTCGCCGAGGCGGCGGAGCTGATCGCGCAGTACAAGCGGATCCGCCACGTGGTCCAGCACGGCGAGCTGTACCGGCTGCGCCCGCCGGCGCGCGACGGCGTCTCCGCGGTGCAGTACGTGTCGCGGGACGGTACCGAGTCGGTCGCGTTCTTCTACCTGCCCGCGCCGCAGTTCGGCCGGCTGCCGCACCCGGTGCCGCTGCGCGGGCTGGACCCGGCGGCGCGCTATCGCGACGAGCGTACCGGCGAGGTGCACCACGGCGCCGTACTGCTCGGCCACGGGGTGCACCCGTTCCTCCCGATGGGCGACTACGCGAGCGCGATCACCCACCTGGTACGGGAGGCGTGAGCTGGCATGTACGGGGAACGGCGGTCGGCGCTCGCGGGCGCGATCGTGTGGCGCAGCCTCGCGGAGGCGGGTGAGTCGATCCGGGTACTGCCCGACGGCTGCCTCGACATCATGTGGAGCGAGGGCGAGCTGGTCGTGGCGGGGCCGGACACGGTTGCCTTCCTGGCACCCGTAGCGCCCGGCACGCGCCACGTCGGCCTGCGCTTCGCCCCCGGTACCGCCCCGGCGGTGCTCGGCGTTCCCGCCTCCGAACTGCGCAACCAGCGGGTACCGCTCGCCCAGCTGTGGCCGGCCGCCGGGGTACGCCGCGCCACCGACCTGGTAGCCGGGGCGGCGTGCCAGGGCGCGGCGCTGGAGGAGATCGCGCGGGCGCGGCTGCCCGGCTCGGGCTGGCCGGATCCGGCGCTCGCCCACGTGGTGTCCCGGCTGCGGGCGGGCGCGAGCGTCGAGGACACCGCGAGCGTCCTCGGCTCGGGCGCCCGCCAGCTGCACCGGCGCAGCCTGGTCGCGTTCGGGTACGGTCCCAAGACGCTCGCCCGGATCCTGCGCATGAACCGGGCGCTCGGCCTGGCCCGTACCGGCGCGCCGCTGGCCAGCGTCGCGGCCGCCACCGGCTACGCCGACCAGGCGCACCTGGCGCGCGAGGTGAAGGCGATGGCCGGCGTCACCCTGCGCGAACTGATACCGCGCGAACTGGTACCGCGCGAACTCATACCGTGAGGGGGGCGAACAGCTCGACGCTGTTCCCGTCCGGGTCGTGCACGACGGCGTACCGCTGGCCCCAGAACGCGTCCCACGGCTCCCGGTGTCCCTGGTATCCGGCGCCGGTCAGGTCCGCGTAGACCCGATCGACCTCGGCCGGGTCGGCGCACAGGAAGGCGAGCCCGACGCGGGGACTGCCCTGCGGCGCCGTCCACCCCGGATCGAACGAGCGGACCACGTCGGCCGGGTCCCACGCCAGCCGCAGCCCGCCTGGTAGCTGTACCTCCACGTGCGGTTCCTTCTCCGCGTCGGCGGGGAGGTCGAAACCGAGGCGGCGGTAGAACGCGAGCGACGCGGCCAGGTCCTCGGTGACGATGCCGATGAGGTTGAGCGTCGGTGTCGGTGTGGACGTCATGGCCCCTACGCTAACGGCCCCCGCCGGCGTGGTCTTGAATGAATCGGACGCCTGCCTCATCCTCGCCTCGCCGGCGGATGTGGAGAGGGACAGGGCCGTGCTGATGCCCGTCGGCTAGCCGCGGTGCCGGCGGCCGGTCCGCTCGGCGATGAGCGCGTCGATGCCGTCGAGGATGCGCTGCAGGCCGAAGTCGAGCGGGTCCTCGTCGCCTGCCGAGGCGAAGCCGCCGCCGGTGACCACCTCGTACAGCGCCGGGAACCGTTCGCGGTTGTGCTCGATCACGATCTGCACCGCGCCGACCCATTCCGTGCCGCCCAGCTCCGGGCCTTCGCTCGCCGGTGGTGCCCCGGCGAACGGGGCGATGCTGCGCACGTGCCCGTTGACGGTCAGCACCGCCTCGAGCACCTCCCGGCCGGCGAGGCCCGTACCGGCCATCGCGGCGACCGCCTTCTCCAGCCAGCCGAGTTGCTGGGGCCCCATGACCGTGCCCATGGCCGCCTCCATGAACCAGGGGTGTCGCTGGAATGCGTGCCAGGTCAGCCGCGCCCACTCGGCCAGCTTCGGCCGCCAGCCGCCGGGTATCGCTGACAGGTCCGGCGGCTCGCCGACCGCGGTATCGACCATGAGCGCGATCAGCTCGGTCTTGCCGGGCACGTACCGGTACAGCGACATCGTGGTGAAGCCGAACCCGGCCGCGACCCGCTGCATCGATACGGCGGCCAGCCCTTCGGCGTCGGCCAGCTCGATCGCGGCCCGGGCGATCCGCTCCCGGCTCAGTCCGGGCTTGGGGCCCCGGCTCGGCCGCTCCTGCGGTCCCCACAGCAGCTCGATGCTGCGCGTCATATCGGCGCCGCCGTCCCGCTTCGCCGCCGTCTTCTTCGCTGCCGTCTTCTTCGCCTCCGCCTTAGCCACGCCTACCCCTGTTCATCAGAGCATCGCTTGACGCCCCGGGCTAACTGTGTATAACGTACACGCAATCGTTTAGCACGTACACAGTTACTCGGAGAGCAGGTGCATCCGCATGAGCGTAATGACCCCGGCGGAGGGTGGTGGCGGCAGCAGGGCCGGCCGGCGGGAATGGACCGGCCTGGCCGTCCTGCTGCTGCCGCTGATGCTCGTCTCCATGGACGTCTCGGTGCTGTACTTCGCCGTACCGTTCATCTCCAAAGACCTGGCGCCGACCAGCACGCAGCAGCTGTGGATCTTCGACATGTACGGCTTCGTGCTCGCCGGGCTGCTCATCACGATGGGCGCGGTCGGGGACCGGATCGGCCGGCGCCGGCTGCTCATGCTCGGCGCGGCCGCGTTCGGCCTCACCTCGGTGGCGGCCGCGTACGCGTCCAGCGCCGAGGCCCTGATCGCCTGCCGCGCGCTGCTCGGCGTCGGTGGCGCCACCCTCATGCCCTCGACCCTGGCGCTGATCCGCACCATGTTCCAGGACGCGAAGCAGCGCAGCACCGCGATCGCGATCTGGACGACCACGCTGACGGCCGGCGTCTCGCTCGGCCCGGTGCTCAGCGGGTTCCTGCTGGAGCACTTCTGGTGGGGCTCGGTGTTCCTCATCAGTACGCCGTTCATGGTGGCGCTGCTGGTACTCGCACCGCTGCTGGTGCCGGAGTACCGCAACCCGCAGGCCGGCCGGTTCGACGTGCTGAGCTCGGTGCTGTCGCTGGCCGCGGTGCTGCCCGTCATCTACGGCATCAAGGAGGTGGCGGCGCACGGCGCCAGCACCGCGCGGGTCGCCACGATCGTCGCGGGCGTGCTGCTCGGCGCGGTCTTCGTGTGGCGCCAGCGCACCTCCCGCAACCCCATGGTCGATCTGGCCATGTTCCGCCAGCGCGCGTTCGCCGGCTCGGTCGGGGCCAACCTGGCGGGCATGTTCGGCATGGCCGGCTTCGCCATCTTCACCACCCAGTACCTGCAGTCGGTACTCGGCATGACGCCGCTGGCCGGCGCGCTGTGGAGCCTGCTGCCCTCGGTCGGCGTGGCCATCGCGGTCCCGATGGCGACCCAGCTCGCCCAGCGCGGCGTGCACCGTGCGTACCTGATCGGCGCCGGGTTCCTGGTCGCCGCCGCCGGCTTCGGCGTGCTGAGCCGGGTGGGCGCCGCGACGCCCTTGTGGGTGGTACTGGTCGGCGCCGGCCTGATGGCGAGCGGGATCGTCGTCGTCATGTCGCTGTCCACCGAGATGATGACCGGCGCGGTCGACGCGCAGCGGGTGGGTATCGCCTCGGCGCTGCAGGAGACCGGCGCGGAACTGGGCGGCGCGCTGGGCATCGCGATCCTCGGCAGCATCGGCACCGCCCTGTACCGGGGCGAGATGACCGGCGGCGCACCGGCCGGGGTACCCGGCGCCGCCTGGCACGCCGCCGGCCAGACGCTCAGCGGAGCGCTGTCCGTCGCCGGCCAGCTGCCCGGGCCGGTCGGGGACGGGCTGCGCAGCACCGCCCGCGCCGCCTTCATGCAGGGCATGCACGGGGCGGGCCTGGCCGCCGCCCTGGTGATGGCGGTGGCGGGTGTCGCGACGGTGCTGGCCCTGCGCACGGAACGCGTCGAGAAGGCGACGGCGCGCGAGCCGGAGCTGGAGTCGGAGCTGGAGTCGGTGGAGGCGTAACACATCGGGGGGCGAAGGCCCGGCACGGTATGACCGTGCCGGGCCTTCGCATGCTGGACCGGCGCATGGTGAACTGGTGGGGTGGTACGACCACGGCAGCCGGTACTGACCCGGCAGCGCATCGTCGAGGTGGCCATGGCGATCCTGGACGCCGAGGGGCTGGCCGCGCTCTCCACCCGCCGGCTCGCGCGGGAGCTGGGGGTACGCGCGCCGTCGCTGTACAACCACTTCGTCACCAAGGAGGAGATCCTCGAGGCGGTGGCCGACGCCATCATCGACGGGGTCGACCTGAGCATGTTCGGCAGGTACCGCTGGGACACCGCGCTCATGGAGTGGGCGCGCGCGTACCGGCTGGCGCTCGCCGCGCACCCCAACGCCGTACCGTTCGTGGCGCGGGGACCGGCGCTGCGCCCGGCCGCGCTCGCGCTCGCCGACGCCGTCTACGGCGCTCTGGTCGACGCCGGCTGGCCGCACGGCCACGCCACCCGGGTCGGCGCGGCCATGCGGTACTTCGTCGCAGGCTCCGCGCTCGCCTCGTTCGCGCAGGGCTTCGTCGACGACCCGCAGGTCTATGCCGAGCGGTACCCGCACCTGCGCCAGGCGCACCTGCTGCGCGAGCACCGCCGGCAGGTCGACGACGGCGCCTTCGAACTCGGGCTCACCTCCCTTGTGGACGGTTTCGTGGCGCTCTACAACCAGGTTGTGCAGCCGGCTACGTAACTGCGGCCAGCTATGTGGGTATGCCGTCGGCGGGCGGCGCGACCGGGGACTGGGTGACCTGCTGGACCGGTCCACTCCCGTCGTCGGTCGTGTAGACCGGCCCGAACACCAACTGCTTGCCGCCCTGCACCTTGCCCATCGCCAGTCCGCCGTAGCCGGAGTGGTCGGCCGTGGAGAACCGGAACGCGCCCAGACCCGGCCCGGTGAAGCCGCCCTTCGCGACCGCCGCCACGATGCTCTGCCGGGTGAGGTTCTGCCCGGCCGCGCGCAGCGCCTGTACGAACAGGTACCCGACGGAGAAGCCGTACTCGACGTTGCCGTCGAACGGTGTGGAGTTGTTGTACTGGTCGTTGAGGCGCCGGAACAGCGCGATCCACGGGTTGGCGGTGTCGTCGACCGACGGCAGGTACGCGGTGCTGAGCACGCCTTCCAGCAGCGGGCCGGCGGCCGCCCTCAACAGGCCGGCGAGGGTGGCGTAGTCGGCGCCGACGTTCGAGACCATCCACTGTGTACGGAAGCCGATCTGCGCGGCGGTACCGAGCGCGAGCGCGGTGAACCCCGGTACCGTGAACGCCACCGTCACCTCACAGCCGGCCGCCTTCAGCGCGCCGATGGCCGGGGCCACGTTGGTGTTGGTGACGTCGTACGTCTCGCTGTGCGTCACGCCCGGATCGCCGAGCACCTGCTTGACGCCGGCAAGGCCGTCGGCACCGAAGTCGTCGTGCTGCCCGAAGACGCAGACCTTCTTACCGTCCATATTGGACTTGATGTAGTTGGCGAGGATCTTCCCCTCGATCGTGTAATCCGGGTTGTAGCCGAACGTGTACGGGTACTTGGCCGGCTGGTCCCAGCTGCGCGAGCCGGACGCGACGAACAGGTCGGGTACCTTGTTGGTGTTGAGGAAGTCCAGCACGCCGGTGTGCGTGGGGGTACCCAGGCCGCCCAGGATCGCGAACACCTTGTCCTGCAGCACGAGCTGGCGTACCACCTGCTGGGTGTTGGCCGGGTTGTACCCGTCGTCCATCACCTTGTACGTGAGCTTCCGCCCGTACACGCCGCCGTGCGCGTTGACGTACGCGAAGTACGCGTTGGTGGCGGCGGATATCTTGCTGTACCCGGCCGCGGCCGGCCCGGTCAGCGGCTGGTGGGTACCGACGACGATGCTGGTCGCGGTCACCCCGGGAACGTTGGCGCTCGCCGTCTTGGTGCTGCTGCTGCATCCGGTGGTGGCCGGCGCGGCGAGGGCGACGAGGGAGAGAACGACCACTGTGCGGCGGAACATGGGGAGCCCTTTCTCGGGGCGGGATCTCAGCTTCGCGAAGCCAGTGGTGCGTCCGGCTCCGCGCCGTGGGTGGCGGCGTCCTGGTCAGCGGCGTCTTTGCTGGAGGCGTCTTGGCTAGACGGGTCC
>JBPYFB010000341.1:0-7661 GCA_051986465.1 Rugosimonospora sp. | reverse complement strand
TTCTTCGCAGGCCCGCTTGGACCGTATGACCGGGTGCGGTACCGGGTGGTGCGCCATGGAAAGGTTTTCGGCGGGCCAGGCAACCACTGTCACGGGGCGGCCAGGCGGCGCAGGGAGGCGCGGATGTGGGCGCGCAGGGCACGGCCGGCCAGGTCGGCGTCGCCGGCCTCGAACGCGGCGAGAATCTCGGCGTGCTGCGTGTACTCGGCCTCCCACGAGGCGGAGTGCTCCCAGATCACCGTCACCGCGCCCAGCGCGGCGAGATCGGCGACGGCGTCCAGTTGCCGCACCACGAGCGGGTTGCCGCAGCCGGCGTAGAGGGCGCGGTGGAAGCGGCGGTTGGCGAGGCTCAGCGGTACCCGGTCCCGGGCGTGCAGGTGGCGCTTGGCCTCGGCCAGGGCCGCATGCGCGGCGTGCCCGGCACCGGTGGACCCCGCCCGGGCCTGCCGCGCGCCGCGTCCGATCGCCCACGGCTCCAGCAGCAGGCGCACCTCGTACGCGTCCCGAACGTCCTGAGTGGACACTTCCCGTACCGCCGCGCCCCGGTTCGGGCTCACCGTCACCAGGCCGGCCCCGGCGAGCGCGATCAGCGCCTCCCGTACCGGCGTCTTCGAGACGCCGAGCTGTTCGGCCAGGCGGCGCTCCACAAGCGTGTCGCCGGGGCGCAGTTGGCCGGCGAGGATGGCCGAGCGGATGGACTCCACGACCATGTCGGTGGTGGTCGTGGAGCGGGCCAGCGGCGGCAGGGCCAGGCTCCGTGCGGTGGAAGCGTCGGACACCCTTTTGGTATACCAGTACGCCAGGTACCAGATGTGGCGTAGCGATGCCGAACCGGCCGCGTTGGAAACGTTTGCCGCCGTCGGCCTGACGCTCGGGCCGAGCAGCGCCGGTATCCTGGTATACCAAGATATCAGCTAACCCCTGAGGAGGCGCGGTGGCCCTGGAACAGGTCCGGTCGGCGCTGGAGTCCGTCGTCACCATCACGGTGACCCCGTTCGACGCGGACGGCGCGATCGATACCGGCGCGTACGCCACGATCGTCGAGCGCGTTGTGCGCGCGGGCGTGACGGCGGTGACGCCCAACGGCAACACGAGCGAGTTCTACTCGCTGGACGAGCGGGAACTCGGCACCGCGCTGGAGACCACGCTCGCCACGGTGGCCGGGCGGGCGACGGTGGTCGCCGGGGTCGGGCACGATGCCGCTCGCGCCGCCGCGTCGGCCCGGCAGGCCGAGGCGGCCGGCGCGCACGCGGTGATGGTGCACCAGCCGGTTCACCCGTACCAGTCGGTGCAGGGGTGGGTGGACTACCACCGCACAGTCGCCGACGCGGTACCGGGACTCGGCGTGGTCTGCTACGTACGCAGCCCACACATCGGCGCCGCCGCGTTCACCGCGCTCGCGGACGCCTGCCCCAACGTGGTCGGCGTGAAGTACGCGGTGCCCGACCCGGTCGCGCTGCCGGATCTGATCCGCTCGGTCGGCGCCGACCGCTGGGTCTGGGTGTGCGGCCTCGCCGAGACGTGGGCGCCGTACTTCTGGGTGTCGGGGGCCCGGGGCTTCACCTCGGGCCTCGCCAACGTCGCGCCCGCGGATTCGCTGGCGCTGCTGGCCGCCCTGCGCCGCGCCGACTACCCGGCGGCGATGGCGATCTGGGAGCGGCTGCGCCCGTTCGAGGACCTGCGCGCGCGGGACGCCAGCGCGGCCAACGTCTCGGTCGTCAAGGAGGCGCTGCACCAGTTGGGCCTGTGCCGGCCGGACGTGCGCCCGCCGATCAGCCGCCTGGCACCGCAGGACCAGGACCGGGTAGCCAAGATCGTCGGCGAGCTGACCACGTAGTCTCGCGCGTCAGGCGCCCGCCCGCCGCGCAGCCGTCTCGCTTTCCGCATCCTCGTTAGAGCAACCAATGGTTGCGCATACCTGGGGACTGCCCTACAGTTATGCGCAACCAAACGTTGCGAGAGGATGCCGGCGGGATGGAGTACGGAAGCATCGATCGAGAGATCCACATCGAGGCCGCGCCCGAGGTGGTCTACAAGGTCATCAGCGCGCCCGAGCACCTGCGCGAGTGGTGGCCGGACGACGCAGAGCTCGAGCCGGTACCCGGCGGGACCGGGGTCATCTCGTTCGGCGACCGGTCCACCCCGCACGCGCAGGTCGTTCCGGTCACGGTGGTCGAGGCCGACCCGCCACGGCGGTTCTCCTTCCGGTGGGTGTACGACGCGGGTGCCGTCGCGACGCCGACCAATTCGCTGCTGGTCACCTTCGACCTGGTCCCGTCGAACACGGGAACGCTGCTGCGCATGACCGAGACCGGGTTCCGGGAGAAGGGCTGGGCGGCGGCCGTGCTCGAGGAGCAGTACCGCGATCACCTCACCAGCTGGGACTACTTCCTGCCCCGCCTGGCCCGGTACGCGAGCGGGGTTGCGGGATGACCGTCAGGGTCGACGACGAGCTCTGGTCGGCGGTGGGGGACCCGATCCGGCGGCGGATGCTCGACCTGCTGCTGAACCGCGGCGGCGGTACGGCGACCACGCTGAGCCAGGAGCTGCCGGTCACCCGGCAGGCGGTCGCCAAACACCTCGGGGTACTCGACCGGGTCGGGCTGGTGCACGCCACGCCGGCCGGCCGCGAACGCCGGTACGAGGTGGACGAGGCCCAACTTGCCCGCGCCGTCGCGCAACTGTCGTCGGTCGGCGCCACCTGGGACGCCCGGCTGCGTCGCATCAAGCGGATCGCCGAGGCGATCCAGCGCGGTCAGGAGGGCTGACCGCGCACCCAACGCACGCCGTCACAGCCGTGGCGGCGCCGATGAACCCTGCCCGGAATGCGGGCGCGAAACGGGAAGAGGTATCCGAGATGGTGGACATCCTGCACAGGATCGGTGTCACGGCGGCACCCGAGAAGGTGTACACGGCGTTGACAACAGTCGATGGGCTGGCGGGCTGGTGGACAGTGGAGACGGACGGCGAAAGCGACGTCGGGGGAGTGCTGCGGTTCCGCTTCGAGCCGGGCGGCTTCGACATGAAGGTCCTGGCGGTCCAGCCCGGGAAGCTGGTGCTCTGGGAGGTCGTCGACGGTCCCGAGGAGTGGCTGGGCACCCGCGTCCGGTTCGAGCTCACGCAGGAGGACGGCTTCACGATCGTGTTGTTCCGCCATGAGGGCTGGCGTGAGCCGGTGGAGTTCATGTACCACTGCAGCACCAAGTGGGCGACGTTCCTGATGAGCCTCAAGAAGCTGGTCGAAACCGGCGAGGGCGAGCCGGCACCGCACGACGTCCGGATCAGCAACTGGCACTAGCGCCATTGCGGCGTCAGGTCGGCTGGTTCAGGTACTGGTCGATCATCCCGTGGACGTGTGGGCATTCCTCCGCGGGGTGATCCGCCGGGCAGCGTAGCGATCCGGCGAGCGTCTGCCGGGCCCGCGCCAGCCGGTCGAGGTCCTGGTCGATGCGGCCGATCTGGTCGCGCACCATCGCGCGCCAACTGGTCGGGTCCGCGGTCAGGAGCAGCCGGATCTGCGCAAGCGACAGGCCGGCCTCCTGGCAGATCCCGATCAGGGCGAGGCGGCGCAGGTGGCGTTGGTCGTACCGGCGCTGCCCGCGGTGGCGAGGAACTGCCGGTAACAGGCCGCGCCGTTCGTAGAAGTGCACCGCGGAGACCCGCAGGCCGAGTTGGCTGGCGACCTGGCCGACGGTCAACATCCGTCCAGTTGACCTCAACTCGGGTTGAGGTGGCAACGTTGGTCGCATGACAGAAGGCCCGAGCACGCCGACGCGCAACCCGTTCGCCCTGCCCACCGGCGTACCGGGGCGACTGGCCGGTTGGGTGATGGGCCGGGATGACCGGCCGCACCGGGAGGTGGCCGAACTGCTCGCGCCGCATCCGGGCGCGACGGTGTGCGAGGTGGGCTTCGGCCCGGGCCAGCTGCTGGCCCTACTCGCCACCCGCGAACCCACGCTGCGGCTGTGTGGTGTGGATCCCTCCCCGGTCATGCTGGCCCAGGCTCACCGACGCCTGCGGGCCACCGGTACCGAGCTGGCCGCTCCCGCGGACCTGCGGTTGGGGGTGGCCGCCGCGCTGCCGTTCCCGGCCGGCAGCGCGGACCACGTCGTGGCGGTGAACAGCGTCGCGATCTGGCCCGACCTGCGGGCAGCGCTGGCGCAGGCCCACCGCGTGCTGCGCCCCTCGGGCACGCTGCTGCTGGCGTGGCACGCGGCCAACGCGCCGAGTGGGCTGCGCCGGGCCCTGAGCAAGCCGGATCCGTGGTGGCGCGACCTGCTTGGCGCGGTACGGCACGAGTTCGGCAACGGCGACCGGCGCGAGCTGCGGCACCTGACCGTCTGTACCGCCACGGTACCGTCGCTCCACTGTGGAGGGTGCGGGCTAGTGTGACGGCGAGGATTCGTGGATGACGAAGTTGCCGCCGAGGTACTTCGCCTCCGGATCCTCGTCGTCCAGCGGGCCGTGCTCGGCGAGGACCTCCGCCGCGTACCGCTCCGCGTCGTCCCGCGGCCGGTACCCGAGGGCCCGGGCCGGCTCCAGGTCCCACCAGCCGCGCGTGTTCGCGGAGATGCCGTACACGACCGCGTACGTCAGGTCGGGCGCGGTGAGGCAGGCGTGCACGAGGCGTACCGCGTCGTCGGGGCTGAGCCAGGTGGACAGCTGGCGCACCCGGCTCGGGCGGGCGAAGCAGGAGCCGATCCGGATGCACGCGACCCGCATGCCGTACCGGTCGGAGTACAGGCTCGCCAGACCCTCGCCGAAGACCTTGCTGAGGCCGTAGAACGTGTCCGGGCGGGGGCGCACGTCGACGCCGACCAGGTCGGCGCGGGGCGTGAAGCCGACCGCGTGGTTGCTGCTCGCGTAGACCAGGCGCCCGATGCCGGCGCGCCGGGCGGCCTCGAAGAGCTGGTACGAGCCGTCGATGTTGACCGACAGGATTTCGGGGAACGCCTTCTCGCCCGGGATGCCGGCCAGGTGCACCACGGCTTCCACGTCGACCATCGCGGCGTCCAGCGCGTCGGCATCGCGTACGTCGCCGGTGACCCACTCCACCCCGTCCGTCTGGGTACCGGGCCGCAGGTCGAATCCCCGGACCTGCCAGCCCATCGCGGGAAGCCCGGCGACCAGGAACGAGCCGACGCCGCCCGCGGCGCCGGTGATCAGGATGCGGCCCATCTGCGTGAAGTCCTTTCTTCGCCCGGATCGGCGGCACAGGGGCCGCGCTGCTCAGCCTAGACGCGTCCGGGCTGAAAACGTTCCCGCAACTGTGGCTGTGACGCGCTGCCACATTGACGTACGTCAGGTTAGCGCGGCTCGCCGGCTGATCGGGCGGGGTGGAGCATGGGTACGGGCTTGACCGCTCCTGGTACCGCGCGTAGCTTCCTGGCGCAGCGTTCACTTTCTTGTACAGCGTTCACTTATGTGAACGACCAGGCAATAGGCCAGGCATGAGACGAGGAGCCGGAAGGAATGACCATGGGGAACCTCGCGCAGCGCCTGGACGGGCTGCTGTTCTTCCCGGTGACCGCGTTCAACGAGCGCGGCGGGGTGGACCTCGATGTGTACCGCCAGCACCTCAAGACCCGGCTGGCCGCCGGCCCCGGCGCCATCTTCGCATGCTGCGGCACCGGCGAGTTCTTCTCGCTCGACCTCGACGAGTACGCGGCGTGCGTACGGGTCGCGGTCGAGGAGGCGGACGGCACCGTACCGGTGATTGCGGGTACCGGGTACGGCGGCGCGCTGGCCCGGGCGTTCGCGGCGCGGGCGCGCGAGGCGGGTGCGGACGGGCTGCTCGTGATGCCGCCGTACCTCGCCGACGGCGGGCAGGCCGGGCTGCGCGAGCACTACCTGCGCCTGGCGGACGCGAGCGAGCTGGACCTGATCATCTACCAGCGGGACAACGCAGTCTTCCAGCCGGACACCGTCGCGGAGCTCGCCGCGCACCCCCGCATCATCGGCTTCAAGGACGGCCGGGGCGACCTGGACCTGATGCGGCGCATCGTGGGCGCGGTACGCGAGCGGCACGGACAGGATAGATTCATCTACTTCAACGGAATGCCAACCGCCGAGATGTCGGCGCAGCCGTACCGTTCTGTCGGGGTCGCGGGCTACTCTTCGGCCGTGTTCTGCTTCGCGCCCGACATCGCCCTGGAGTTCTACCGGGCCTACCGTTCGGGCGACGAGGCGCGGGTGGACGCCCTGCTGGACGGCTTCTTCCGGCCGTACGTGCAGCTTCGCCTGTGCGGCACGGGCTACGCGGTCGCCCTCGTCAAGGCCGGCGTGCGCCTCGGCGGGCTAGACGTCGGCCCGGTGCGGGCGCCGCTGTCCGAACCCGAGCCGGCACACGTGCAACGCCTCGCCGAGCTGATCGAGCAGGGACGGCGGGTGCTGGCGTGAAGGTCACCGAGGTAAGGATCACACCGATCGCGGTGGCCGACCCGCCGCTGCTCAACTCCGTGGGCGTGCACGAGCCGTACGCGTTGCGCGCCGTGCTCGAGGTGGATACCGACGCCGGGCTCACCGGCTTGTCCGAGGCGTACGGCGACGACCCCACCCTCGAGCACCTGCGCCAGGCCGCGAGCGTCCTGAGTGGACTGTCCATATGGGACCTCAACGGGCTGACCCGGCGGGTCACCGAGGCGCTGGGCGAGGTCGCCCCGGAGACACACACCGAGCTCGCCGGGCCGGCGAGCGTGCAGAAGGCGGTCGCCGCGATCGTCTCCGCCTACGAGGTGGCCCTCTACGACCTGCAGGGCAAGGCGACCGGGCTGCGCGTGTGCGACCTGCTCGGCGGCCCGGTACGCGACGCCGTACCGTACAGCGCCTACCTCTTCTACAAGTGGGCCGGCCACCCAGGCGCCGAGCCGGACGAGTTCGGCGAGGCGCTGGACCCGGCCGGCATCGTCGCGCAGGCCCGGCGGCTGGTCGACACGTACGGCTTCGGCTCGCTCAAGCTCAAGGGCGGCGTGTTCCCGCCCGAGGAGGAGATCGCCGCGATCCGCGCGCTGCGCGAGGAGTTCCCCGACCACCCGCTGCGGCTGGACCCCAACGCCAACTGGACGGTACCGACGAGCCTGCACGTCGCCGCCGAACTGGCGGGCGTACTCGAATACCTGGAGGACCCGACCGACGGCGTCCCCGGGATGGCCGAGGTCGCCAAGAAGACCGGGCTCCCGCTCGCCACCAACATGTGCGTGACCAGCTTCGCCGACATCCCGGCGGCGGTCGCGGCCGGCGCCGTCCAGGTGATCCTCTCCGACCACCACTACTGGGGCGGCTTTCGCGCCACCCAGGCGCTCGCCGGCATCTGCGAGACCTTCGGCCTCGGGCTTTCCATGCACTCCAACACGCACCTGGGCATCAGCCTCGCCGCGATGACCCACCTCGCCGCCGCCGTACCCAACCTCACCTACGCCTGCGACACCCACTCGGTATGGCAGCACGAGGAGGTCGTCGAGCCCGGGGCGCTCGCGATCCGGGGCGGCGTGCTGCCCGTACCCGAGGGGCCGGGGCTGGGCGTCACGCTCGACCGCGACGCCCTCGCCACCCTGCACGAGCAGTACCTGCGCTGCGGCATCCGGCGGCGCGATGACGTCGCGGCGATGCGCGTCGTCGACCCCGACTGGACTGGAAAGCGGCCACGGTTCTGATGCAGATCG
>JBPYFB010000340.1:0-5586 GCA_051986465.1 Rugosimonospora sp. | reverse complement strand
GTCTCACCGGGTGGTGGTGGCGCGCCATGGTTCGGTTTTCGCGGCGCCGCGCATCCTGCCGGTCGCGGGAAGCCGCCATCTCCCCGGTGCCTACCGGCCCGATCCAAAGCCAAGTCGGGACGCCATTTCAAGCGGGTCAACCCCGATGCGCCAGCCGTTCAACCGCGGAGGTTCGGCGGTTGCACACCACGGTAATCCCTACTTTTCCTATATGGATCCGGCTGAATAAGCCCAGCGATTACCGGACATCCTCCCCCAATTTCCCCTGTATGCGACCGGCCGAGTGGGTTGCTTCGGCAGAAGTACACATCGAGAGATCCATGTCACTCATTTCCTTGCCTTGGTGTGTCCCTCTCGCCTAAGCTGGCCAGAGCAGAAGTAAGACAATGGGGGAAATTACCGTCAGCTATGTCCGCCTCTCTGTGCCGAGAGTCGGAGAATAGCTTGTGCCGGTTCTGGGAATATGTTTCCCGGACGCCACACCCCATACGCCTTGCATATCGCCTCGTCCTGTCGGTCTGATTAGAAGCGATAAGGCTGACGCCGCTTTCCGGGGGAGGACGCCCATGCCCGACGAGCCGCCGTCTACACGTTCGACAGTCCAGTTGGCGAATGTTAATGGCCATTCGTTCCACAGACACACAGGGAATGGACACCGCACAAACGGCGAGAGTCACGGTTACGCACTGGAGTCAGGTGGGCTGACGCTCGTGCAGCCCGCGGTCTCGGTACCCATCAGCGAGCTGCGCCCGGCCGACTCGCCCCGGATCGGTGGGCTGGATGCGGAGCACGCGCAGAGCCTGGCCGACGTCGACAACGACCTGCCGCCGATCCTCGTCCGGCGCGCGACCATGCGCGTGATCGACGGGATGCACCGGCTCAACGCCGCCCGGCTGCGCGGTCGCGATTCGATCAACGTCCAGTTCTTCGACGGTGACCAGGAGCAGGCGTTCCTGCTCGCGGTCCAGACCAACATCACCCACGGGCTTCCGTTACGGATCGGCGAACGCCGGGCGGCCGCCGCTCGTATCGTCCGCACCCATCCCGAGATGTCCGACCGGTCCATCGCCGCGATCGCGGGGCTGGCGGCCAAGACCGTCGCGGCCATCCGCGGCGCCACGGACGACTGTCCGGAGGTGACCACCCGGGTCGGCCGGGACGGGCGGATCCGCCCGCTCAACTCCGCCGACGGCCGGCGCATCGCGGGCAGCATGTTCCTCGAACGCCCCGACGCCTCACTGCGGAAGATCGCCAAGGCGGCCGGCATCTCGGTCGGTACCGCACGCGATGTCCGCGAGCGGATCCGGCGCGGCGAGGACCCGGCGCTACCCCGGCAGCATACGAAGTCGCCCAGCGATACCGACGGAGCGAGCCGGCTGGCCGCGAGCAACTCGCGGCGCGGTATCGACGCCGTCGACCACCGCCTGATTCTGGAACATCTTCGGCGCGACCCCTCACTTCGCTACAACGATTCCGGCCGAACCCTGCTTCGGTGGTTGGCTCAGCGCGCAATCGGCACCGATGACTGGAAAATCGTCGTGACGCAGATCCCGCCGCATTGCGCCATTGTCGTCGCGCGGATCGCCCGAGGCTCGGCCCTCGCCTGGACCGAATTGGCCGAGGCACTGGACGAGCGCGTCCAGAAATGCGCTAGCTGACCGATCCCCGGCGCATCGAACGTACTGGCCGGTAGTTTAGCGAACCGTACACCTAATGTTCAGTTAGTCGTCTTGTCGACCGACCCGGGCGGCGATACAGAATCGCGTGTCGCCGGCCGGCAGGTCGGGCGTTGCACGGAGGCCGAGGAGCACGGTTGGGGCCGCGTACGAGCTTCGACGAAATGGCGACCAGCGATCCAATCGCGATCGTCGGATGCTCGTGCAGGTTGCCCGCGGCACCCGACGTCGAATCCTTCTGGGACCTGCTGTACGCGGGCCGAAGCGCCATCACCGAAGTGCCGGCCGACCGCTGGCCCGTCGTGTCCGCCGCCGATCCGGCAGCGACCCGGCAACGGCTGGGCGTCCGGTACGGCGGGTTCCTGGACCGGGTCGACCTCTTCGACGCCGGCTTCTTCGGCATCTCGCCCAAGGAAGCCGCGGCGATGGACCCGCAACAGCGCCTCGTCCTCGAACTCGCCTGGGAAGCGGTGGAGGACGCCGGCATCGTCCCGGCCACGCTGCGCGGTGTCGACTGTGGCGTGTTCGTCGGCGCGATGGCCGACGACTACGGTGCCCTGGCGCTGGGCCAGGGCGCGGAGGCGATCGGCCGGCACACCCTGACCGGGTTGAACCGCGGCATCATCGCCAACCGGGTGGCGTTCACCCTGGGCCTGCACGGCCCGAGCCTGACTGTCGATAGTGGACAGTCCTCGGCCGCCGTCGCGATCCACCTGGCCTGCAAGAGCATTCGGGCTGGCGAGAGCCGGCTCGCGCTGGCCGCCGGCGTCAACCTCAACCTCGTCGCGGAGGGTACGCTGCGCGCGCAGCGGCTCGGCGCGCTGTCCCCCGACGGTCGCTGCTACACCTTCGACGCGCGGGCCAACGGGTACGTGCGCGGCGAGGGCGGCGCCGCCGTACTCCTGAAACCCTTGTCCCAGGCGCTCGCCGACGGCGACGACGTCTACTGCGTGGTGCTCGGCAGCGCGGTCAACAGCGACGGCGCCACCACCAGCCTCGGCGCGCCGGACGCCCGGGCTCAGGAACAGGTGGTGCGCGCCGCCTGTACCGAGGCGGGTGTACAGCCGTCCGCCGTGCAATACGTCGAACTGCACGGTACCGGTACCCGTGTCGGTGACCCGGTCGAGGCGGCCGCGCTGGGTGCGGCCCTGGGCGCGCACCGGACGCCGGGGTCGCCCCTGCTGGTCGGCTCGGTGAAGACCAACATCGGTCATCTGGAGGGTGCCGCGGGAATCGCCGGCCTGCTCAAGGCGGCGCTGTGCATCCGGCACCGGCAGATCCCGGCGAGCCTCAACTTCGAGACTCCGAACCCGGACATCCCACTCGACCGGCTCAACCTGAGCGTCCCGCGGACCGCTGGCCCCTGGCCGTACCCGGACAGTCCACTCGTGGCCGGCGTCAGCTCGTTCGGCATCGGCGGTACCAACTGCCACCTCCTGCTCGGTGAGGCGCCCGGGGCCGAGGGCGGGGCCGGGGCAGGCGCCGGGGCCGCGCGCACGGACGCCGGAGCGCAGCCGGCCGCGGTGGCCTGGCCGATCTCGGCGGGCAGCCCGTCCGGGCTGCGCGCCACGGCGGCCCGGCTGGCCGGATTCGTCGCCGCCCGGCCCGACCTCGACCCGGCCGATGTCGGCTTCTCGCTGGCGAGTACGCGGTCGGTCTTCGAGCACCGCGCGGTGGTTGTCGCCCGGGACCATGGCGACTTCCGCGCCGGCCTGGACTGCCTCGCCCAGGGCGGGCCGGCGCCGAACGTCGTCGCGGGGCGGGCCGGCGAGCCGGGCGGCACGGTACTGGTCTTCCCGGGCCAGGGCTCGCAGTGGCCGGGCATGGCGCGGGAGTTGCTGGCCGCCTCGCCGGCCTTCCGCGAGCAGGTACTGGCCTGCTCCGACGCCTTCGCGGCCGAGCTGGACTGGTCACTGCCGGACGTGCTGCGGTGCGTCCCCGGCGCACCCGCGCTGGACCGCGACGAGGTGGTGCAGCCGGCACTGTTCACGGTCATGGTCGCGCTCGCCGCGCTGTGGCGCTCGGTCGGCGTACACCCGGACGCGGTGGTCGGGCACTCGCAAGGGGAGATCGCGGCGGCCTACGTGGCGGGGGCGCTGTCCCTGGCGGACTGCGCCCGGCTCGTCGTGCTGCGCAGCCGGGCCGTGGGCGCGCTGGCCGGTACCGGCGGCATGGTCGCGGTCGCGCTCCCGGCCGAGCAGGCAGCCGCCCGGCTGGCGGCCTGGCCCGGCCGGCTGGGCATCGCCGCGATCAACGGTCCCGGTTCCACGGTGGTGTCCGGCGAGACCGGGCCGCTGGACGAGATGGTGGCGTGGTGCCGGGAGGCGGGCATCCAGTACCGGCGGGTGCCGGTCTCGTACGCCTCGCACTCGCCGGCCGTCGACGCGCTGCGGGTACCGCTGCTCGGCGGGTTGTCGGGCCTGCGGTCCCAGGCGGGCGGGGCGACGTTCTACTCCACCGTGACGGGCGGCCCGCTGCCGGGTGGCGAGCTCGACGCCGAGTACTGGTTCCGCAACCTGCGCCAGACGGTGCGGTTCGACGCGGCGGTACGCGCCCTGCACGACGCCGGCCACCGGACGTTCATCGAGGCGAGCCCGCACCCGATCCTGACCGCGAGCATCCAGGAGACCCTGGCCGCGGTGGACCCGGACACCGTGCCGGTCGTCGCCGGCTCGCTGCGGCGCGACGAGGGGTGGGACCGGTTCCTGCTGTCCGCGGCGCAGGTCCACAGTGGAGGTACGCCGGTCGCGTGGCCGGCGGTGATCACGGGTGGCCGGCGGGTACGCCTGCCCACGTACCCGTTCCAGCGCGAGCGCCACTGGCTTTCCGGCGCGGTGCGCATGACAGCCACCAGTACCGCGCCGGAACCGGCGGTGGCGGCTCCCGCGCCCCCCGGCGACTCGCTGGCCGGACAGCTCGCCGGGCGCAACGAGCGCGACCAGCTCCGGCTGGTGCGCGACGCGCTGCTCGCCAACGTCGCCGCCACGCTCGGCCACCGGACCCCGGCCGCGGTCGACCCCGCCCGTACCTTCAAGGAACTGGGGTTCGACTCGCTCGCGGCGGTCGAGTTCCGGGACCGGATCGCCGCCGCCACGCAGCTTCGCCTGCCGACCTCGCTCACCTTCGACCACCCCACGCCGCACGCCCTCGCCCGGCACCTGCGCGCCCGGCTGCTCGGCTTCGCCGACCAGCCGGCGGTGCCGACCGCCGCGCCACCCAGCGGCGAGCCGGTGGCCGTGGTGGGCGTGGGCTGCCGCCTGCCCGGCGGGATCCGCTCCGCCGGCGACCTGTGGCGGGCACTCGCCGCCGGTACCCAGGCCATCTCCGCCTTCCCGGCCGACCGCGGGTGGCCCGAGGACACCCCGGCGTACCCGCGCGTGGGCGGCTTCGTCGCCGACGCGACCCGCTTCGACGCCGCCTTCTTCGGCATCTCTCCGCGGGAGGCCGTGGCGATGGATCCGCAGCAGCGGATGCTCCTCGAGGTCTGCTGGGAAGCGGTGGAACGGGCCGGGATCGACCCGTACTCGCTGCGCGACTCCGGTGCGGGGGTCTTCCTCGGCGTCAGCCCGCAGGACTACGGGCCCCGCGCGCACGAGGCCGGCGCGGGCGCGGCCGGGTACGTCCTGACCGGTACCGCGCTGAGCGTCGCCTCGGGGCGGGTGGCGTACTCGCTCGGCCTGGCCGGCCCCGCGGTCACCATCGACACCGCGTGCTCCTCGTCCCTGGTCGCCATCCATCTCGCCTGCGGTTCGCTGCGCTCCGGCGAGTGCGACATGGCTCTGGCGGGTGGCGCCACGGTCATGGCGACCCCGGGCATCTTCGCGGAGTTCGCCGCGCAGGGCGGGCTGGCCGGCGACGGGCGCTGCAAACCGTTCTCGGCCGCCGCGGACGGTACGGGCTGGGCCGAGGG
>JBPYFB010000339.1:0-6173 GCA_051986465.1 Rugosimonospora sp. | reverse complement strand
GTGACCGACCCACCACGACGGCTGCCGACGAGCTGATCTCCGCCCTACTCACCAGCTGACCACTACGGCTAGCATGCTGACCTCGATCGGGGCCCCGGCGAGTGTGCCGGGGCCCCGATCAGGAGTCCGTCAGGACTGGCCTGGGCCGCCGACCAGCGTGGTTTCGGTACGCGCCATCGACTCGGTCAGTGTGCCAGGCGCCACCGGCTTGCCCTTGCGTGCCGCGTCGCCGACCCGGGTTGGTTGGTCCTTAGGGGCGTAGAACCGCGCGCCGGTGACCTGGTACGTGTGCGGGTCGAGCAGGAGTTGGCTCGTGCCGCCGTCGGCGGAGACGCTGACTGCGGGACGGTTGACGACATCGGTGGCATCCGTCTGGACGCTGATGCCGGGCATTGTCGCCATCGCCCGGAACACCGCGGACTCCGCCGCCGGAGGAGCGATGGCTGTCGCGTTCCACAACAGCCGGGCGAGATAGGCGAACTCGCGCTCGGTCTGAGTCTTCGCGAGCGGGGAGAAGATGCCGCCCAACGGTTCCTGCGGCCCGTACTTCGCCAACTGCTTGTCCACCGCGGCGAGTAGGGCTTTCGGGTCGGTCGGCAACGACGCCAGAGCCTCGTACGCGGTCTGCAGCGTCGCGTTGGCGTCGTACGCGGACAGGGCGGAGCTGGCCGGCGGCTGCCCTGCCCGGCTAGGTCCATTGTGGACGACCAGTTTGCCGCTTTCGAGATACGCGTCCTGCTGGCCATCGAAGCGGGTCCACTCGACGTCGGTGGTGGTCTTTGTTTGCCCGTAGCTGTAGTCGACCGTGACGTACCGGATCCACTGGTGCGGTCCCGGTTTCGCGGTCGGTCGTTGCGCCACGGTCACCGACGCGTTGGTCAGTACCTGCGCGGCGAGGACGGCCTGCGGCTGGGACGCGACCGGGACCGGCCCGGCGACAGAACCTTTCGTCGGTGCCGGGCCGCTGTGGGACACCGCGAGTGCGACAACGCCTGCGGCGACGGCGCACGCGGCCACGCCACCGACCGGTAGTAGCTGGTAGCGGCGGCGAGCGGGCCTGCGCTGTGTGGAGATGTCGCGCATGAGGCGGGTACGCCCCTGCTGGAGCTGCGCCGGTGTCGGTTTCGGGGCGGTGGCGCGCAGTTCGCGTACCAAATCAAGATCATTCATTGGTTTCACTCTCCTTGCGGTGACGTCGGATCCTGGCCGCCCAATGCCTCGGCGACTCGGTGGCGGGCGCGGTGCAGGCGCGAGCGCACCGTGCCCACCGGGATGGCCAGCGCCGCGGCGATCTGCTGGTACGTCAGATCGGCCCACGCGACCATCAGCAGTACCTCGCGGTCCCGCGCGGGCAACTCGGCCAGGGCGGCGGCCAACCGGCGATGTACGGCGCTGGCGGAGACCATGCTGTCCACCCGATCGCTGTAGCCGTCGGCGGCCGGGTCGGCACCGGTACGGGCGAGTGCCCGGAGCATGCGCACCTCCGAGCGGCGGTGTTTGCCGATCTGGTTGGCGGCTATGCCGTACAGCCAGGGGAGGGCGTCGCGGTAGTTGAGGTCGTAGCGGTGCCGCCGGCGGAACGCGGCGAGGAACGTCTCGGCCACGATGTCGTCAGCCGAGTGCGGACCGAGCCGGCGGGTGGCGTACTGGTGAATCACGGGCGCGTACCGGTCGTACAGCTCGGCGAACGCCTCGGGGTGGTCTCGGGAACGCATCAGCACGGCGGCATCGTCGACGTGTTGCCGGGGCGGTGCGGTCATCTGGGCTCCGTTCGACACAGGGGTGAAGCGCCGTCACCCTGCTTTCACCCGGACCGGGCCGGACGGTTCACGCACAGGTTGCGCGCAGAGCGGAGGATCAATCATCCAGGTTGCCCCTGCGTACGCCGACGCGTGCCGGGGGGCACGGTGCACCCGGCCCGTGCGGAATTCCGCGCGCAACCATCGGCCTGGCACGATGGTCGGACGAGACAGAGGTGACGCGCAATGTTCGGTGACATCGTGCGTCGGCATCGACGCAGGCTGGGATTCAGCCAGCAGGAACTGGCCGACCGGAGCGGGGTGACCGTGCGCGGCCTCCGCAAGATCGAGTCTGGTCAGATCGGCACGCCGCGACCGGTGACCGTGCGGCTGCTCGCTGAGGCGTTCGGTCTGGCCGGCGTCGACCGGGACCGGTTCTGCGCCGCCGCCCACCCGGCACTCGGGGATGAGTGGATTGGTCCGCTGGCGGCCGATCCGCCGCCGGCTGCCGCGGGCATACCGGCGCAGTTGCCGACCGACGTGACCGGCTTCGTCGGCCGAGCAGGTGCGCTGCGTCAACTCGACGCGCTGCTCGAAGGTGCCGAGGGGTCGCCGACCGCGGTCATCGTCACGGCGGTCGCCGGTACGGCGGGTGTCGGCAAGACGAGCCTGGCTGTGCACTGGGCACACCGTGTCCGCGACCGGTTCCCAGATGGACAGTTGTACATCAACCTGCGTGGCTTTGACCCATCCGGTACGGCCATGGCCTCGGCGGAGGTGATCCGGCGCTTGCTCGACGCCCTGCGCGTCCCGCCAGAACGCATACCCCTCGAGCCCGATGCGCAGGCCGACCTGTACCGCACGGTGCTCGCCGACAAGGCCATGCTCATCCTGCTCGACAACGCTCGCCACGCCGACCAGGTCCGGCCATTGCTGCCCGGTGCCCCGGGCTGCCTGGTCCTCATCACGAGCCGTGCCCGACTCACCAGCCTGATCGCCGCCGAGGGCGCACACTCGCTTCCGCTGGACCTGCTCAGCTCCGAGGAGGCCCGGCAACTGCTCGCCCGCCGCCTCGGCGCATCCCGATTGACGGCCGAACCCGACGCGGTGGACGAGATCGTAGCTCGCTGCTCGGGACTCCCGCTCGCGCTCGCCATCGTCGCCGCCAACGCCGCAACCCATCCGCAGATGTCATTGACAACCTTCGCCGCCAAGCTGCGCGACAGCCGGATTCGGCTGGACGCACTGTCCACAAGCGACTCTCTCGTCACCGACATACGTGCCGTCTTCTCCTGGTCCTACGAGGCCCTCAGTCAGGATGCGGCACAGCTGTTCAGGCTGCTCGGCCTGCATCCCGGTCCGGACGTGTCCATGCCGGCCGCGGCCAGCCTCGCCGCCCTGCCCGTCGACCGGGCCGGATCGGCGCTGACCGAACTCGTCAACGCGCACCTCATCGACGAGCCCACGCCGGGGCGGTACGCGTGCCACGACCTGCTCCGTGCCTACGCGGCGGATCTCCTCCGCACTACCGACTCGGATCAGCAGCGCCACACCGCGACGGGCCGGATGCTCGACCACTACCTGCACTCCGCGCATACGGCCGCCATGCGGCTGATGCCGGCCCGGGACCAGATCAGCCTCGCGCCACCCCAGCCCGGGGTGATCGTTGAGCACCCGGCCGACCACGAGCAGGCGTACGCGTGGCTGACCGCCGAGCGGTCCGTACTGCTGGGCGCCATCGACAAGGCCGCCGCCACCGAATTCGATACCCATACGTGGCAACTGGCTTGGAGCCTCTACGACTACCTCGACCGGGGAGGTCACTGGCATGACCTCGCCGCCACTCAGCACACCGCGGTTGCCGCGGGACAACGGCTGGCCCACCCGACCGCGCAGGCCCGCGCCCACCGGTACATCGCTCACGCGTACATGCAGCTTGGTCGGTTCGACGACGCCCATTCCGAACTGCAGTGCGCCCTCGACCTACATCGCCAGGCCGCAGACGTGACCGGGCAGGCCTACGCCCACCACATCATGTCTTCTCTGTGGGGGCGGCGCGACGGCTACCGCGAAGCTCTCGACCACGCCCAGCAGTCCCTGGAACTCTTCACTCAGGCCGGTGACCGGCTCTGGCAGGGCTGTGCCCTGAACGGGGTTGGCTGGTTCAACGCCCAGCTGGGCGATTACGAGCAGACCATCACCTGCTGCGAACAGGCCCTCGCGCTGCTGTACGAGTTCGGCGATCGGCGCGGGCTGGCCGCCACCTGGGACAGCCTCGGCTTCGCCCATCACCACCTCGGCCACTACGACGAGGCCATCGCCTGTTACAACCACGCCCTCCAGTTGGTTCAGGAACTCCGCGACCTCTTCTTCGAAGCCGTCGCGCACAGCCACATCGGCGACACGCACCGGTCCGCTGGCGACCCCGCCGCTGCCCGTGACGCCTGGCAACAAGCGCTCATCATCTTCCACAAGCTCGGCCATTCAGACGCCGAGCAGGTCGGTGCGAAGCTCGCGGCTCTCGGAACCTTTGCCGAGCGTACCGAGTTGGCCGGAAACTAGGCCCAACCCGCGATCTGGCCGTACCCACTTGTACGAGCCTCAAAAGTACCGGTGAAGTTCCGGTTCCGGCCCTCCCCGAATGCCGTCCAAATTTGTCAGCCTGGACACGGCGCGGCCAAACGGGGGCCTTCGATCGAATCCGGCTATGCCCACTCCGTCCACCTAAAATTTCGACCAACAAAGGGGAACCGCAGTGCATCAACTGAAACGGAAACTCGCCACGGTCGCGCTCGCCCTCCTCACCTCCGTAGGGGTGCTGCTCGCTGTCGCGACGCCGGCGCACGCTGCCACGTGGTACCAGACGACGGGCTCGGATGCGAGGTGTAGCTGGACCGAGTCGTGCTGGGTCGAATACACAGGCACCTGGCCCTCCAACTTGGTTCGCGCCGCGGCGGACAGCAACCTGTATTCCATCACCCTGATGGTAAGTACGAACGGCGGCTCCACCTGGTCGACTGCGGCCGTCGTCTATCACGGCGGCGCCGGCTGGCCAAGGACACCCGCAGTGGGTATCTCGAAGTTTGGTACCTATGCGCCGGTCATTCAAACAATTGCCGGCGGGAAACGTTTTTGGGGCGGCTGGATCTACCTGGGCGACTAACGACTTGTCCCGGTGGCGGCCGTCTGCATACTTCACGTTTACGGGAGGAAGCGATGCGGTTAGGGCGATTTGGTAAGTTCGCAACGAGAAGTTTGGTCGTATTGGCAGTCGGGGTCGCCTCAACATTCGTTGGCAGCCTACCAGCGCATGCCTGGCCCGGAAACTGCCAGGTGTTCGTGGGTGGTTTTTATGCCCGCGCCTTGTGTACGAGCGGAACTGGCAAGTACATGGTAGGCGTTGAATGCGACGGACTGTTCACCAGTCCTTACTGGCGTTACAGCGCTTGGAAAGAGAGTGGCCCCGGCTTCTGGGCATATGCCTACTGCGACCAAGACTGGGATTGGACGACCGGCCGCTACGCCCTAGGCAAGACAGCAAGCTGAGTGGCGCGGGCGACCCGAGGCCAACCATCAGCTCTACGCCCGGGAGACGGGGGAGAAGGCGGTCACCGCTCGAACATCCGAGCGGTGACCGTCGATCCCGGCATTGCCGGATAGACGTGCGCCGTCCGTAGATACGGTTTTTGTGCACGACCACCTGGAGGCCAAGGGCCGCCAGGCCCGGGCCGGCGACGGCGGGAGCAGCGGCCCGGTGCACGACGGGCCTACGACTAAGGATTGTTCATCGCGTTGCGCGCGGAGCGCGTGTTGCAGATCGTCCACGGTGGACGGTGACAACGGCCGCCCACGCCCATGCAGCCGAGCAGTACGAAGCCTCCGAGGTCCCCGCTCGCCATCCTCGGAGCGTACCGGCAGTGCCTGCCTGAGGGCCGCCCGCGGAGACGGACCTCGCATGGGGGTGCCTGCCGGGAGGCGCGCCCGCCTCGCTGGGGCTATTGACAAAATCTCCTTTTACGTAAAGGCTTGTTTTCGCCATGAGAGACATCGTCTACCTCGACCAGATCGAGCAGGCTGATGCCCTGCTCAAGCCGCAGCGGATCGAAGTGCTGCGGCGGCTCGCCGAGCCCCGGTCATGCACCGAGGTGGCGGTCGAGCTCGAGCAGACCCCGCAACGGGTCTACTACCACGTGAAGCGCCTGCTGGAGGCCGGCCTGGTGCGCCAGGTGGCCGAGCGCCGGGTGCGCGGCATCCACGAGGGGATCTATCAGGCGGCCGGCCGGTCCTACTGGCTGTCCCCCAGCCTCGTGGGCCGGATCGGGCTGCGCCAGACCCGCGACCGGCTCAGCCTGGGCTACCTGGTCGACCTGATGGAGGACGTCCAGGCGGACGTCGCCGCGCTCGACCTCACCCGGCCGGACCTGCCTTCGATTG
>JBPYFB010000338.1:0-4523 GCA_051986465.1 Rugosimonospora sp. | reverse complement strand
GGCCGGCAACCTTATGATGATCTTGGAACCGGCCCTGGCCGTGCGCCGGGCGGGCGCGCTGAACTCCTGATAACAAAAAGCATTTCGTTGAGTCACGGAGAGCACTGCCCAGGAATGCTCTGATCCGCTACCGTACGCACCAAACGGGTAGCGGTGCGGTTGGTCTTCGGGGCGTGCCGGTGTGGCGACCGGTTCTTCGCATGCCGCCTTCCCGGCCATTGTTCGGGAGGCTTTGGTGAAGCGGCTGCTCGTGGTAGCGCTGGTCTTCCTCGCCGGGTGCGGCAGCGCGGCCCCGGTGCGGGCTCCGGCGCCCTCGGCTTCGACCGCGACGCTGGCGATGCCGGCGTTCCTGCGGGTGACCGGCCGCCCGAGCGGCTCCCTGATGGCCGTCGCCTGGCGCAACGGCATCACGACGATCACGAGCCGGCTGAGCGGCACGAAGGTCACCATCGCCGGAAAGGGCGGGCGCTTCACCCGGCACGGCCGGCTGCTGGCGATCGTGAAGACCTCCAGCGACGGCGTACGCCTCAGGACCACCCATGGCCGTACGCTCTGGCGGGCCCGGATCGGGCGCACCCGGGTGCAGATCCGGCGCGGCGAGACGTACGTGCGGTACGAGTTCCGGCACTACGCCGACGGCCGCATCGTGGTCCGGCAGGGCGCGCTCCTCGTCGGCACCGTACGCCCGGTCGAGCAGGGCGCCGCGGTCCTGGACGCGCGCGGCGTACGCCTGGGGATCGCGTCGTCGCCGCCCGGCAACGACCTGGCCGTGCTCCTGTGCCGCGAGATCACCCCCGATCTGCGCGCGATCCTGACCGCCTCGATGCTGCGCCGCAGTTGATGCTGTTCGTCGCGTATCATCCCTGAGGTAGAACGGCGTCCCGTACAGCGGAACAGGGGACCGGGATGGACATCGAACAGGCGATCGGCGAGGCACGGCTGCTGCCCGTGCTGCGGACGCCCGACGCCGAGGGAGCGTCGCGGGCCGCGTCGCGGCTCATCGCGGCCGGGCTCGGCGTCATCGAGCTCACCGCGACCACGCCGGGCTGGGCCGACGCGCTCGCCGGCCTGCGCCGTGACCATCGGTCGGTGGTGCTGGGCGCGGGCACGGTGACGTCCGCCGCCGACGCGCGCCGCGCGGTGGCGGCGGGGGCCGACTTCCTGGTCAGCCCGTACCCGGCGGAGGAGGTACGCGCCTTCGCCGCGGAGACCGGCACGGTCTTCCTGGAGGGCGGCTTCACGCCGGCCGAGGTCGCCGCGGCGTCGGGCCGCGGCATCGCCAAGCTGTTCCCGGCGCACGCGGGCGGCCCGGCGTACCTCCGCTCGATCCTGGCCGTCCTGCCGGGCGCGCGCATCGTCCCGACCGGCGGCATCGCCCTGTCGCAGGTGCGCGAGTACCTCGACGCGGGCGCGTACGCGGTCGGCGTCGGGTCGGACCTGGTACGGATGCCGGATCCGGCGGAGGCCGTACGCGAGCTGCGCGCGGGCGGGCCGCGATGAACGGGCGTCCCGAGGTCGTCGTCATCGGCGAACCGCTGGTGGAGTTCTCCGCTCCCGAGCCGCTGACCAGCGCGGACACCTTCCGGCTGGCGTTCTCCGGCGACGCGCTGAACGCCTCGGTGGCCGCCGCGGCCACCGGCGCGCACGTGGCACTGGTCACGCGTACGGGGGAGGACGAGTTCGGCGAGCGGCTGGTCGCCTTCGCCGCCTCCCACGGCATCGACACGCGCTGGATGCGGCGCGGCCCGGGACCGTCGGGGGCGTACGCGGTGGGCGCGGACCCGGACGGCGAGCGTGCGTTCGTGTACCTGCGCCGGGGCAGCGCGGCCTCACGGCTTTCCCCGGCGGACGTGGCGGAGTCCCCGGTGGCCACGGCGGACGCCGTGCTGCTGAGCGGGATCACCGCCGCGCTGTCGGCCTCATGCGCCGACGCGGTCGTCGCCGCGGCGGCGGAGGCACGCGGCACGGTCGTCTACGACCCGAACTTCCGCGGCCGCCTGACCACGGCGGAGGCGGCACGCGAGATCCTGACGAAGGTGGCCCCGCACGCGTCCGTGATCACCCCGTCGTGCCCGGCGGACAGCGTCGCGCTGCTCGGCACCGCCGACCCTCGCGAGGCCGCTTCCGCGTGCCTGGCCCTGGGCGCCGCCGCGGCGGCGGTGACGCGGGGGCCGTCGGGCGTACACGTCGTGACGGGGGAGGGCGGCGAGGACGTCCCGGCGGTACCGGCTCAGGCGATCGTCGACGCGACGGGCGCGGGCGACGCGTTCGCCGGCGTGCTCACGGCCCGCCTGGCGCGCGGCATGTCCCTGCCGGACGCCGTACGCGGCGGCACGGCGGCGGCGTCGCTGTCGCTGGCGGGTCAGGGCGGCACCGGCCGCGTCGCCACGGCGGCCGAGATCGAGGAGCTCCTCGCCGGGCGGTGAGCCGGCGCCGGTGCTCAGCCCCGGGGCCGGTACGCGTTCAGGCCGGGGCCGGTACGCGTTCGGGCGGGGCGCCGAGGGCCAGGGACACCTCGCGGGCGGTACCGAGGACCTCCGTGCCCAGCGCCCGGTCGTCCGGCGTCACCTCGAAGGCCAGGCCCGAGACCGAGATCCCGCCCATGACCGCGCCCGTGTGGTCGAAGACGGGGGCGCCCACGCAGCGGATGCCGACCTCGTTCTCCTCGTCGTCGATCGCGTAGCCGTGGCTCCGGACCTCCGCCAGGTGCCCCAGCAATGCCTCGGCCTCGGTGATCGTGCGCGGCGTGCGGTGATCGAGTCCCGTACGGTCGGCGATCGCGATGACCTCCGTGTCGTCCAGCCGGGACAGGATGGCCTTGCCGATCGCGGTCGTGTGCAGGCGCATGCTCATCCCGACCCGCGAGGCCATCTGGTACGGGCCCAGGCCCTCCAGCTTGCGCACGTACACCGCCTCGTCGCCGCTGCGGACGGCGAAGTGCACCGTGAACCCCGTACGGTCACGGAGGCTCCGCAGCGCCGAGTCGGCGTGCTGGGCCGGGTCGAAGCGGCTCATCATCTTGCCGGCGAGGGTGAGGATGCGGGGGCCGGGCAGGTAGCCGCCGCTGCCGTCCGCGCGGGCGAAGCCCCATCCGACGAGCGACTGCAGGATGCGATGCACGGTCGACTTGGGCAGTCCGGTGCCGGTCGCGATGTCGGTCACCCGGCGATGCTCGGCAAGCGCCTCCAGCACCGTGAGCGCCTTGTCGATGGAGCCACCGCCGCTCCGTGGTGTCACCACGGACCGAGCTTATCCCCGCCTCGCGGCGGTTCGCTCCTTACATCCGTGGACCGCACGTCCGGATCGGCCGTTTCGCCGCGAACTCTCTAGGGCTAAGTGTGCATTTAGTACGGATTTTGCGATATGTACTGAATTGAGATGATCTTGTGTTTCTTTATGCCTAGTGTTGCGTGTTGGAAGTTGTTTTACGTTTGTGTGAGCGAGACAATGGCGCATGGTCTATGTGGCTGCGCCGTTGGTGTTGCGTGAGGGTGACCGGGGCCGGTTGGAGTCGTTGACGCGGTCGTCGTCGGCTCCGGCCGGGTTGGTGAAGCGGGCTCGGATCGTGTTGCTGGCGGCCGAGGGTGTGCCCAATACCGAGATCGCGGTGATGGTGGGGGTCTCGCGGCCGACGGTGATCTCCTGGCGGGAGCGTTATGGGCGGTCGGGGATGGCCGGTCTTGGGGATCTGAAGCGGTCGGGGCGGCCGGCGGTGGTCGATGAGATCGATGTCGTGGTGGCGACGTTGTCTCATCAGGGCAGGCCGCCGGCGGAGCTGGGGGTCACGCACTGGTCGTCGCGGTTGCTGGCCGGCCACCTCGGGATTTCCTTCTCCACGGTCGCCAGGATCTGGCGGAAGTGGGACATCCAGCCGCACCGCATCGAGACGTTCAAGTTCTCCACCGATCCGGCCCTGGAGGCAAAGATCCGCGATGTGGTCGGTTTGTATCTCGAACCGCCGCTGGGGGCTGTTGTGGTCTCGGTGGATGAAAAATCGCAAATCCAGGCGCTGGATAGGACACAGCCGATCCTGCCGGTGATGCCCGGGGTGCCCGAGCGGCAGACACATGATTACAAGCGCAACGGCACCACCACCTTGTTCGCCGCGCTGGAGGTGGCGACCGGGAAGATCAGCGCGGACGCGTGCTACCAGCGGCACACCAACGCCGAGTTCTTGAAGTTCCTCAAGCTGGTCGCCAAGGCCCACCCGCGGGTGAAACTGCACGTCATCGTGGACAACTACGCCACCCACAAGCACCCCAACGTCCAAGCATGGCTGGCCAAGAACCCCCGCGTGAAGCTGCACTTCACCCCGACCAGCTGCTCCTGGTTGAACATGGTCGAGATCTTCTTCGGCATCATCACCCGCCAGGCCATCCGACGTGGCACCTTCCACTCGGTCACCGATCTACGCGATGCGATCCGCCGCTTCATCGACGCCTACAACGACCGCTGCGAACCCTTCGCTTGGACCAAGACCGCTGAGGAACTCCTCAGCAAAATCAAACGTAAATAGATATCAG
>JBPYFB010000337.1:0-9264 GCA_051986465.1 Rugosimonospora sp. | reverse complement strand
GAGGCACCTCAAGAATCCGGGCGGAAAAGCGGATGAGCTGCTGAGGCGCTTCTCGCTGACCGATGCGGGCACCCGGAGGGCAGCGACGTACTCCGGTGGCATGCGCCGCCGCCTGGACATCGCGATGAGCCTCATCGGGAACCCGCCGGTCATCTTCCTCGACGAGCCGACCGCCGGGCTGGACCCGCAGGCGCGCGTCGAGGTGTGGGAAGCCGTACAGGGTCTCGCCGCGCACGGTACGACCGTGCTGCTGACGACGCAGTACCTGGACGAGGCCGAACAGCTCGCCGACCGGATCGCGATCCTCCACCAGGGTCGGATCATCGTCAACGGCACCCTGGCCGAGCTCAAACAGCTACTGCCGCCCGCCAAGGTGGAATACGTCGAGAAGCAGCCCTCCCTCGAAGACGTCTTCTTCGCGGTGGTCGGCGGCGCCGGCGCGGACGACACGACCACATCGAAGACGAAGTAGGGGACAACACATGGCCACGCACTTCCTCGGCGACACCGCGGTGCTCACCGGACGGACCCTGCGACACGTCACCCGCAGCCTGGACACCATCATCACGACCACGATCACACCGATCGCCATGATGCTGCTGTTCGTCTACGTGTTCGGCGGCGCGATCAACACCGGAGCGGTCTCGTACGTGAACTACCTGCTGCCCGGCATCCTGCTCATCACCATCGCGTCCGGCATCTCGTACACCACACTCCGACTTTTCCAGGACATGACGAGCGGCATCTTCGAGCGATTCCAGTCCATGCCGATCGCCCGGTCGGGCGTGCTGTGGGCGCACGTGCTGACCTCGCTGGTCGCCAACGTCATCTCGCTCGTGCTCGTCGTCGGCGTCGCCCTCCTGATGGGCTTCCGCTCCGGCGCCGCCCTGCTGGTCTGGCTCGCGGTCGCCGGCATTCTCCTCCTGTTCACTCTGGCGCTGACCTGGATCGCGGTCATTCCCGGCCTCACCGCGAAGAGCGTGGACGGCGCGAGCGCGTACGCCTACCCGCTGATCTTCCTGCCGTTCGTCAGCTCCGCCTTCGTGCCCACCGGCAGCATGCCCGGCCCGGTGCGCGCCTTCGCCGAACACCAGCCGGCGACCTCCATCGTCAACACGCTGCGCAACCTGCTCAGCCAGCAACCGATCGGCACCGACATCTGGACCGCCCTCGCCTGGTGCGCCGGCATCTTCATCGTTGCCTACGTCGTCGCCAACATCGCCTACCGCCGCCGGATCTCCTGAGCGGCGCGGGCCGGGTACGGGCGAATCGAGGCAGGATCAGAACATGCTGACGATCAGTCAACTCGCGGCCTATGCCGGCGTCACGGTACGGGCGGTGCGGCACTACCACCACATCGGCCTGCTGCCCGAGCCGCAGCGGGATGCCTCGGGTTACCGGCGGTACGGCGCGAAGGCGGTCGTGTCCCTCATCAGGATCCGTACCCTCGCCAACGCCGGTGTGCCGCTGTCGGCGATCGGGCAGATGCTGGAAGCCGACGCGTCGACCTTTGCCGAAGCGGTCCAACGGATCGACAGCCGTCTCCGCGACGAGATCGAGCAGTTGGAGAACAGCCGCAAGCAGATCGCGCAGCTCGCCACCGGGGACAGCCTGGCGCTCCCGCCAGAGGTGATCTCCTACCTCGACCGGCTTCGGGAGATCGGGGCGTCCGAGCGGATGGTGGCGGCTGAGCGGGACGGGTGGATCCTGATTTCGGCTCGCTGGCCCGATCGCATCCGCGAGTTCATACCCGCGAAGCTCGCGGAGCTCGATGACCCGCAACTCGTCCGGCTCTATCGACTCCTGTCAGAGATCGGCGAAAGCGACGCGGGCGACGACGACCCGCGCCTGGTGGAAGCCGCCGACCTCATGGCCGGCATGGCCGAGCAGGCATACACCTCCGGCCAGATAACCCCCGAAGAGCTGGCGCGCGACGATCTACCGTTCGACCTTCTGGACGCGCTGGCCGTCGAGTCCGACCCGCGGGCGCGGCGGATGGTGGAGCTGATGCGCGAGCGTGGCTGGACCGGCTGGACCCGGCAGGAGCGGCTGGCCCAGCCGACCGACTGACCGGTGACCCGCGGCACAGTCAGCCTGTGCGCGGTCACACCGCCGCCGGCCACCTCGTCTCATACACATGAACGCGAACAAGACAGTGATCGTGGCCGGCGCCAGCGGGGTCTTCGGCCGGCACGTGACCCGCGCGCTGCGCGAGGGTGGGTACCAGGTGCTCGGGCTGGGGCGCGGCGAGGGCAACGAGATCCGCGCCGACCTGACGGACCGGTTCGGGCTGCTGGGCGCGGTGCGGGGGGTACGCGCCGGTACCGTCGTGCACGCCGCCACCGCCCTGCGCAAGCCACCCCTGGCGCACAAGGACATGTACCGCACCGACGACCTGCGCGTCGCCGGTACCGCCAACCTCGTCGCGGCCGCGGCCGCCGTCGGCGCCGAACGCTTCGTCGGCGAGAACATCGTCTTCGGGTACGGCTACCGCGACTTCGGCGAGCACGTCCTCACCGAGGCCGACCCGTTCGGGGTCGGCGATCCGGACAAAGCCTTCGTGCGGCACCTCGATGCGATGCGCGAGAAGGAAGAACTGCCGAAGGCGGCCGGACTCGCCGCCATCTCGCTGCGCTACGGCCTGTTCTACGGTGCGGGTGCCACGGAGACCCTCGTCGATCTGCTGCGCAGGCGCAAAATCCCCACCTTCGACGACCACGGGCACGCGCTGCCGTGGATCAACGTGGCCGACGCCGCGGCCGCCCTGCTCGCCGCCGTCGAGCACGGCCGCGCCGGGGAGGCGTACAACGTCGTCGACGAGTCGGTGCTGGGCATGGGCGGGATGCTGCGCGCGACGGCGGCGGCGTTCGGTACCCCGAAGCCGATGTCCGTCCCGGTCTGGCTGACCGCGGTGATGCCCTACGTCCACCGCATCGCCAAGATCAGCCTCCGGGTGTCGAGCGAGAAGGCCCGCCGCGAACTGGGCTGGTCCCCCGCATACTCCACAGTGGAGGATGGGTTGCAAGCCCTTACACCGTAAGGGATTCGCGCCGGCGGCGGAGGAACTCGCGCTCGGCCGCGTTGCCCGCACGGGCCATCGCCGCCTCGTAGGCGCGGGCCGCCTCGGCGGCGCGGCCCAGCCGCCGCAACAGGTCCGCGCGGATCGCGTGGAACAGGCGGTAGCCGTCGAGGTCGAGGCTGTCGACGAGGGCGAGCCCCGCGGCCGCCCCGTCGACCTCCGCCACCGCGACCGCGCGGTGCAGCGCCACGACCGGGCTCGGGGCGAGCGCCATGAGATGGTTGTACAGAGCCAGGATCTGCGACCAGTCGGTATCGGCGGCCCGGCTCGCGTCGGTGTGTACCGCGTTGATCGCGGCCTGGATCTGGTACGGGCCCGGCTGGTCGCGACGCAGGCACTGGCGTACCAGCGCGTGCCCCGCAGCGATCAGGTCCCGGTCCCACCGGCCGCGGTCCTGGTCGGCGAGCAGCACCAGGTCCCCATCCGGCGTGGTACGCGTCGCGCGGCGCGCCTCGACGAGCAGCATCAGCGCGAGCAGCCCCATGACCTCCGGCTCGTCCGGCATCAGCTCGTGCAGCAGGCGCCCCAGCCGGATCGCCTCGGCGCACAGGTCCTCGCGCACCAGCCGCTCCCCCGCGCTCGCCGCGTACCCCTCGTTGAAGATGAGGTACACCACGGCGAGTACGGTGCGCAGCCGGTCGGGCAGGTCCGCGTCGCGGGGCACCCGGTACGGGATCCCGGCGTCCCGGATCTTGCCCTTCGCCCGTACCAGGCGCTGCGCCATCGTCGACTCCGGTACCAGGAAGGCGCGGGCGATCTCGGCGGTGGTCAGGCCGCCCAGCAGCCGCAGCGCCAGCGCGACCCGCGCGGCGGGGGCGAGCGCCGGGTGGCAGCAGGTGAAGATCATGCGCAGCCGGTCGTCCCGCACGGGTCCCTCCTCCGCCGGTGCGTCCCGCGCGAACAGCAGCGCCGCCTGGGCGTGCAGGTCGCCGCGGGGAGCCT
Source organism: Rugosimonospora sp. (assembly GCA_051986465.1). Taxonomy (GTDB): domain Bacteria; phylum Actinomycetota; class Actinomycetes; order Mycobacteriales; family Micromonosporaceae; genus DATEJJ01. The sequence goes on along the minus strand of JBPYFB010000337.1, from coordinate 5,243 downwards.
CGTGGCGCAGCCGGTCGATGCCCCGGTTGCGCGCGGTCGTGATGATCCAGCCGGCCGGGCTCGGCGGCAGGCCGTCCGCGGGCCAGCGCCGGACGGCCGCCGCGAACGCCTCCTGGACCGCGTCCTCGGCGAGGTCGATGTCGCCGAAGACGCGGACCAGGACGGAGACGGCACGCCCGTACTCGGCGCGGAACACCCGTTCGATCTCCGCCACCGGGAGCATCAGGACGGCAGGTCCGCCTGGAACGGCCGCACCTCGAGCGGGAGCCCTATCGCACGGGCCAGCTTGCCACCCCAGTGCAGCGCCGCGTCGAGGTCGTCCGCCTCGATGATGGTGAACCCGCCGAGGTGCTCCTTGCCCTCGACGTACGGGCCGTCCGTGGTGAGCACGTCGCCGTTGGTATCGGCCCGGAGCACGGTCGCCGTGCTGGGTGGGTACAGCGCCCGCGAGAAGACCCACACGCCGGCGGCGCGCATCTCCTCCTCGACCGCCCGGACGTCCCGCATGATGGGTTCCAGTACCTCGGGCGGCGGCGGGTCCCCGTCCGGCTGGTAGACGCTGATCAGGTACTGCTTCATCGCAACCTCCTGTGCTGTGTGCGCCTCGTGGCGCCGCTCACCACCTACACGAGCGGGCCCGGCTCATTTCGACAGCAGCAGCGTGTCCAGGCCACGCACCAGCCCGACCCGGCCGGGTACGGCGCGCACCGCGAGCAGCGTGCCGGCCACGTACGGTGCCGCCGAGGAGCCCGCGTCGTGCCGGATCACCAGGCGCTCGTCCGGGAGTGCGAAGACCACCTCGGTGGAGACCGTGAAGCTGGGAAGGCGCAGCGAGTGCACCTGGGTACCGGCGATCTCGACGCCCCTGGCCTGCGGGTACCCGGCGGTCTGCGCGACGGGTACGGCCAGCGGCGCGGGCGGTACGGCGCCCAGGCGCTCGGCGAGTTCCCGGGCCGTACCGCTGGGTGCGTCCGGCTTGCCGGCCGAGGCGTAGTCGATGATCTCCCGGTGCGGCAGGTACGCCGCGACCAGCATGGCGGCCGCCTGTGCCAGCGCGGCGGTGAGCGAGAAGTTGCCGGCCGCCACCACGCCCACCGCGGCGCGTTCGGCGGCGCCGGCGATCTCGGCGAAGTCGGCGGCGGCGAGTCCGGAGGTGCCGATCACGACGGCGACGCCGCGCTCGATCGCGGTCCGGGCATGCCCGAGCACGACGTCGTGGGAGGTGTAGTCGACGAGTACGTCGACGCCGTCCAGCGCCTCGCCGACCCGGGCGTGTACGGGTACCCCGATCGCCGCGCCACCCCAGGCGGTACCCAGATCGGCTCCGGCGGCCGAGCGGCTGACCGCCGAGCGCAGGGTCAGGTCGTCCGCCCGGAGAACCGCCTCGGCCACGGCCCGCCCGGTCCACCCGGTCGCGCCCGCCACGCATACCGCAAGCGTCATGCCGCCATTCTCGCCGCGCGCGTAACGTTCACGCCGCCGGCCCCCCGGAACAGGAGAATTCACCCGCGCCGATTCCGTTAGATGATTACGCCCATCTATTATCCGCGCGTGTCGACGTCACTGCGTAGAGTGATCCAGCTTGCGACTGGTACCGCCATCCTCCTCGCGGGTCTGCTCGTCGCGCCGGCGAGCGCCGTCGCGGCCGGCGCCGGCTCGATCACGGGCCAGCTCACCGACGCCGGCGCCCCGGTGCCCGGCGCCTCGGTCTCGGCCGTGCTGTCGGTGTACCCGGTGGCGATCGCCACCACCGTCACCGCGGCGGACGGCACCTTCCGCCTCGACAACGTGCCGGCCGGCCTCTACAAGGTGCGCTTCACGCTGCTCGGCGGCCTCGCCCAGTTCTACCCGGGACAGACCGACTTCGCGGCGGCCACCGTGATCACCCTGACCGACCAGCAGGTGGTGACGATCGCCGACTCGGTGATCGCGCACGGCTCGGTCGCCGGCCGGATCACCACGGCGCTCGGCGCGCCGGCCACGCACGCGCTCGTCGGCATCACGCACACCGACTCCAGCCTCGACATCAGCCACGTCAGCACCGACGAGAACGGCGACTACCTGTTCCCGTACGTGGCGGGCGGCGCGTACCGGCTGTTCGTGAGCGTGGCCGAGCGCGGCGCGCCGCAGCAGTGGGTACACCAGCACAAGCGCTTCGCCGACGCGGACAACGTGGCGGTTGCGGTCGGTCAGCGGTCCACAGTGGACGAAGCGCTGCTGCCGCTGGGTACCATCTCCGGGCGGTTGACCAACGCGGCCGGGCCGGTGGCGAATGCCGTCGTCTTCGGGTACTCGCAGGCGAGCAGCGCCGACGACGTCGCGATTTCGACCGGTACCGACGGCACCTTCCGGCTGTGGGCGTACCCGGGCGCGTACAAGGTGAAGTTCCAGGCACCCGCGGGGGTCGGGCTCGACCAGTGGGCCAGCGGCAAGGAGTCCGAGGCCGCCGCCGACATCATCACGGTGACCGCCGACAACGACACGGTGCTCAACGAGCGGCAACTGCCGACCGGTACCGTCGCGGGGCGCCTCACCGACGCGGACGGCCAGCCGGTCGCCTTCGCCGCCGCTGTTGTCGTGGACCCGGCGACGGACCGCGACTTCGACGCGACCACGGACGCGGACGGGCGCTGGTTCCTCACCGCCTGGACCGGCACCTACCAGGTGCGCTTCGAGACCGAGACGCAGGTGCAGTGGGCGCACGGCGCGCTCTCCCCCGACGCCGCCACGCGGATCACCGTCGCCGAAGGGCAGACGACCACCGTGGACGAGGCGCTCGTGCGGACCGGCTCGCTGACGGTATCCGCGGTGGACGCGCAGACCGGTGCGGCGCTGCAGAGCTTCTGCGCCAGCGCCCACCGGCCGTACATGTTCCTCCTCGACACGTGCACCGACAGCGGCACGGTGACGTTCCCGTCGGTCGGCCCGGGTACCTACACGGTCGAGGTCACCGACGGCGTACACCTCAACGGCTCGGTCGCCGGCGTGCGGGTGACCTCCGGCGGCAGCGCGTCGGCGACGGTGACGATGGTGCAGGGCGCCACGATCGATGTGTCCATTGTGGACGGCACCACTGGTGCGCCGGTCGACGCGTGCGTCAACGCGCGGCAGACGACCCGCGCGCCATCGCCTGGCGAGGGCGTGGGCGACTGCTCGTACGACGGGAGCGGGCACGTCACGATCAGCCGCATCAAGTCCGAGCCGTACGCGCTGTTCGCCTCGCCCTTCGACGGTGTGCACGGCGCGCAGTGGGTCGGCCCGCGCGGCGGCGTCGGCATGCAGAACCTCGCCCGCGTCGTCGATCCGGCGCCGGGCGGCACCGTCAAGGTGACCGTGCGGCTGGACCTCGCCGGCTCGATCGCGGGTACCGTCACCGACCGGGCCACCGGCGCGCCGATCGCGGGTGCCGATATCAGTGCCTGGGGCGCCGCAAACACGACCGACTCGACCGGGCACTACGTGCTCGACGGGCTCGGCCCGTACCAGTGGAACCTGTTCACCAGCCAGCCGTCCTACGCCGGCCAGTACTCGACGCCGGTACGGGTGCGGGCCGGCCAGCAGAGTACGTACAGCGTCGCGCTCAGCGCCGGTACCACGATCTCCGGGCAGATCACCAGTACCAGCGGCCGGCTGCCGGAGGCGGGCACGGTATCCGTCGTCAGCGCGCGTACCTTCGACGAGCTGGCCCGGGTGGAGGTCGGCACGGACGGCCGGTACACCGCGCACGTGCTCGCACCGATCGAGGTGCTGGTTCTCGCCGAGGCCGAGTTCCACGGATGCTTCACCGATGCCTGGCGGCCGGGTACCTTGTTCGTCCGCGCTCCGACCACTGTGGACTTCAGCGTCGCGGAGCTGTGCCCGCTCTGAACGGAACCGTGCCCGCTGTGACCGAACATGGCACGATGGCGGGCGTGTACCGCAAAATGCTGATCGCCAACCGGGGCGAGATCGCCATCCGCGCCTGCCGCGCCGCGTACGAGCTCGGCGTGCGTACCGTCGCGGTCTTCCCGCACGAGGACCGCAACTCGCTGCACCGGCTCAAGGCCGACGAGTCGTACGAGATCGGCGAGCCCGGGCACCCGGTGCGCGCGTACCTGTCCGTCGACGAGCTGGTGCGCGCGGCGCTGCGTACCGGCGCGGACGCGCTCTACCCCGGGTACGGCTTCCTGTCCGAAAGCGCCGACCTGGCCCGCGCCTGCCGCGAGGCCGGCATCGTCTTCGTCGGCCCCACCCCGGAACAGCTCGCGCTGACCGGCAACAAGGCGCACGCGGTCGACGCCGCGGCCGCCGCCGGCCTGCCGGTGCTGCCCTCCACCGAGCCCACCGCCGACCTCGACGAGCTGCTCGCGGCGGCCGGCCAGATCGGCTTCCCGCTGTTCGTCAAGGCGGTCGCGGGCGGCGGTGGCCGGGGCATGCGGCAGGTCGACGACCCGGCGGCACTGCGCGAGCTGGCCGAGGCGGCGATGCGCGAGGGCGAGTCGGCCTTCGGCGACCCGACCGTGTTCCTGACCCGCGCGGTACCGCGGCCACGCCACATCGAGGTGCAGGTACTCGCCGACGCCGCGGGCGAGGTGATCCACCTGTACGAGCGGGACTGCTCGGTACAGCGGCGCCACCAGAAGGTCGTCGAGATCGCGCCCGCACCGAACCTGGATCCCGCGCTGCGCGAGCGGATCTGCGCCGACGCCGTCGCCTTCGCCCGGCACATCGGCTACCGCAACGCGGGCACCGTCGAGTTCCTTGTGGACAGTGCCGGCGAGCACGTCTTCCTGGAGATGAACCCGCGCATCCAGGTCGAGCACACGGTCACCGAGGAGATTACCGACGTCGATCTGGTACAGGCGCAGATGCGCATCGCCGCCGGGGAGACCCTCGCCGACCTGGGCCTGGCGCAGGAGCGCATCAGGCCCCGCGGCGCCGCGTTGCAGTGCCGCATCACCACCGAGGACCCGGCCAACGGCTTCCGGCCCGACACCGGCGTCATCACGACGTACCGGTCACCGGGCGGCGCGGGCATCCGCCTCGACGGCGGCACGACGGCAGCCGGCGCGCAGGTGAGCCCGCACTTCGACTCGATGCTCGCGAAGCTGACGTGCCGGGGGCGGGACTTCGGTGCCGCCGTCAACCGGGCGCGTCGGGCGTTGGCCGAGTTCCGCATCCGCGGAGTGTCCACCAACATCCCATTCCTGCAGGCCGTCCTCGACGACCCGGCCTTCCTCGCCGGCGACATCAGCACCTCGTTC
>JBPYFB010000336.1:0-4234 GCA_051986465.1 Rugosimonospora sp. | reverse complement strand
GACGTGACCTCGATCTCGCCGAACTGCGCGACGACCGGCTCGGTCGTTGGGTAAGGCGTGGCGGCCTGAGCGGTCACCGGGTACGGCGAGGTGACCGGTACGGGCGGGACCGACGCCGGCGCGGCGTAGAGCGGATCCGCCGGGTACGGCAGCCCGTACGGCTGGCCGGGGTTCTGGCTGTACCCCCCGGCGGGCGGTTCATACGAGGGTGGATACGGAGGGCTCGGTTCGGCCATGTGCAGAACGATAGTGGCTGATTCAGATCGCGGGGGAGACCGGCGCCTCGGCCGGCTCCTCGGACAGCGCCGCAAGGTCGAACTCGTCGGGTCCGCGCGCCTCACGCCGCGCCGCCCAGACGAAGCCGCCGAGGGTCAGCAGCGCGAAGGCCCACCACTGCACGACGTACCCGGCGTTCATCAGCGCGTTCTGGTGGTCGACGGGGATGGCGCCGAACGCCTTGTCGCTGCCGGGCGCGGCGGAGTCGAGGAGCACGTACCCGTCGTAGAGCCGGTACGGAAAGGTACCCGCGAGCTTGACGGGGGAGATGCGGCGCACCTGGGTCGATCCGGCCACCTTCACCGGCCCGTCAGCGCGGCTCTCCGGCATGTGCAGCCGGCCCGTCACGCTGACCAGCCCCGCAGGTGCCACGGGTACGTGCACCGGGCTGAACAGCGAGTTCGCCGAGGGTGGCAGCCAGCCCCGGTCGACCAGTACCGCCGAACCGTCGCCGAGTACCAGCGGGGTGAGTACCTCGAACCCGACGTTGCCATCGACGGACCGATCCCGCGCGAGGATCTCGTGCGCCCGGTCGTACCGCCCGCTGACCGTCACCCGCACCCACGCCGCGCTGGCCGGCGCCGGCTGGCCCGGGCCGAGCAGCGTGTCCATCGGCACGGGCGTCGCCCTGCCGGCGGAGTCGATCCGCGCGTTGACCGCGCTGCGCTGGTGGTAGCGCGACAACTGCCACAGGCCCAACCCCACCATCACGGCGGCGAGCACGACCATCAGCGCGCCGAACCCGACCCACCGTCTGGTGGCGAGGAACCTGTACACGTGGAATCACGCTACCCGCGCCGGGCGGATCTCGGCGACGAGGTCCCGGGCCGGCGCTCGCGTCCCGTGGCAGACCACGGCATTGCGGCGGTCAGCGGCCGAAACGGCGTCGACGGCGGGACAGGCGACGAGCGTCGCACCAGGTCGAGACTCCGGCAGGCATTGTCAGGAGGCACCGCCCGGACAGCGGGCACGAGGGCCGCCGGGTGAGGGGCGGCGAGGTGATCAGCGGCCTGCTCCGGGTGCGCCGGTTCCCGCGGCTGACGGTGGCGACCCCGCGCCTGCACATCCGCAGCCTGGCCGCCGAGGACGCGACCGACCTCGACCCGGTCTTCGCCGACCGGCAGACCCAGCGCTGGCTGCCGCTGCCGGCTGGCTCGCCGCCGATCGACAGCCTCGCCTGGTGCACCGAGCTCGCCCGGGAGCGGCGCGACAGCGGCTCCGGTGATCACTACGCGGTCGTGCGCCGCGAGGACGGCTGCCTCGTCGGCTGCGTGTGGATCAAGCGGACCGACTGGGTGGCACGCTGTACCGAGGTGTCGTTCGCGGTCTGCCCGGCGGCTCGCGGGTTCGGGATCGCCGCCGAGGCGCTGGACGCGATCGCCATCGCCCTGATCCTGGAGCACGGCATCCAGCGCCTGGAGATGCGGGTGGCGTCCGGCAACACGGCCGCGCGCCGGGTCGCGGAGAAGGCGGGCTTCGTCTACGAGGGCCTGCTGCGCAACGCCGGGCATGTCCACAGTGGACGCGTGGATCTGGAGATGTGGTCCCTGGTGGTGGCCGACCTACGGTAGCCGCCAGCCGTGGCGCGGCCGGTACCCGTGCGGTGCCCGGCCGACCAGGTTCGCCGGCGGCGGGGCGAAGTACCGTACCGGCTTGCCCCGCATCGCGTCCCGGATCGTCAGGGTGACCGCGTTGAGCGGGAGGTGGTCGCGCCCGGCGCCGGCCACGTCGGACGGGTTGTCCGGATCGGCGACGAAGGCCGCGCCGACCAACTGCGGGGTGAAGCCGACGAACCAGGCGGAGCGGGTCGAGTCGGTGGTGCCCGTCTTACCGGCGAAGGGGCGCCCGACGGTCCGGTACGCATCCGGGGCGGTGGACCAGCCGCCGCAGCTACCCTTCTCGCCGCCGTACCCGGTCGTGCAGCGCATCGCGTCGATCGCCGCGCGGGCGACCGCCGGGCTGACCGCGCGCGTGCACTGCGGGCGCGCCGAGGCGAGCCGGTGCCCGTCCGGCCTGGTGATCGACAGTACCGGCAGCGGCTTGCAGAACATCCCGTCCGCCGCGACGGTCGCGTACACGGCCGCCATCTCCATGGGTGTCGTGTCCGCCACGCCGAGGGTGAACGCCCCCCAGGTGTTGGCGCGGGCCGGGTTGGCCAGTTGCGTGTCGATCGAGGTGTGCCAGGTCAGGCCGAGACGCTGAGCCATCTTCACCGCCGCCGCCGCGCCGACCCGCTCCTCGAGCTGCACCCAGTACGTGTTCACCGACTTGCCCCACCCGGACCACATGGTCTGTACGCCGGTCATGCTCCGGCTGGCGTTGCGCGGGCACCAGTGCTGGCGGTCCGGGCACACCGAGGGGTCGCCCGGCGCGGCGAGGTACCCGGTGGCCAGCTCGGGCGGCGCGTAGATGGAGGTACTCAGCGGCATCCCCTTCTCCAGCGCCGCGAGCAGCGTGAAGAACTTGAACGTGGACCCCGCCTGGTACCCGTTCACGTCGCCGCTGCCGAGCATGCCGCCGAGCAGCATGTTGACGGTGTTCGGATAGGTCGCCCTGGCGTTGTCGGCCCGCAGGGCGGGATTGCTGGACAGCGGGTTGTGGCTCTGGTCGAGCGAGTACCGGCGGTTGACGGCCATGGCCCGGATGAGGCCGGTACCGGGTTCCAGGAACACCCCGCCCACCGCGAACCGGTCGCCGATGCGCGCCTGCGCGGTGACGTGTGCCATGGCGCTCGCCTGGGTTCGGGGGTCGAGCGAGCTGACGATCCGGTACCCGCCGGCGCGCAGGTTGGCCAGCCGGTCGTCCGGGTTGTCGCCGAACGCGGGCTGCGCCATCCACCAGCTCTTGAACTCGTCACAGAAGAAGCCCCAGTCGTTGTGCCCGGCCGGTACCGAGGCGCAGTCGTTGGGCAGCTCGGAGAGCTTGAGCCGGAGGGGTTCGGCGCGCGCCTGCGCCGCCTGCGCGGCCGTGATGTATCCGAGCTGGGTCATCCGGTCGAGTACGTAGGCCCGGCGGCGCAGCGCGTCGACGCCGTGGTCGGGACCGGTCGGGTCGTACCCGGTCGGGGCCTGTACCAGTCCGGCGATCAGCGCGGCCTGCGCGAGCGTGAGCTTCGCCGGCTGGGTGGAGAAGTAGATCTGGGCGGCGGCGTAGATCCCGTACGCCCGGTGCCCGAAGTACGCGACGTTCAGGTACCCCTCGAGGATCTGCGCCTTGGTCATCCGCTGCTCCAACTCGATGGCGAGCTTCATCTCGCGGAGCTTGCGGTCGGCGGTCTGCTCGGTCGCGTCGACCGCCTGCTGCGGGGTGGCCGCCGAGTCACGCAGAGCGTTGCGCACGTACTGCATGGTCAGGGTGGAGGCGCCCTGGGCGACCGTACCCGCCCGGTTGTTGGCCACGAAGGCGCGGACCGCGCCCTTGAGGTCGACGCCGTGGTGCTCGTAGAAGCGGGCGTCCTCGGCCGCGACCACCGCGTCCTGCATCCAGCGCGCTACCGCGGTGATCGGCGTGTATTTGCGGTCCTCCTCGTAGAAGGTCGTGATGAGCGTCTTGCCGTCGGCGGCGTACAGGTATGAGGTCTGCGGCGACGGCTGGGCGTTCAGGGCCGAGGGCATCCCGTTGACCGTGTCGACGGCCGACTTGATGCCGAGGCCGATCACCGCGGCCAGCGGGTACGCGACGACCGCGAGCGCGACACCGCCGATCACGCCCAACCGGATCAGCCGGCCGGCGCCGCTGACCAAAATGGGGACTCTCCTCGCCATGTGTCCTAAAATAGGACATAAGCAAACAGAGCGCGTCGAGATCGCGGAGATCCGTGGACCGCCTCGGGTGGCCCGTGCGAGATGCGCGAGACTTCCATCATGCTCGACGACACGCTGGCGGCGATCCGCCCGCGCGACCAGGCCGCCATGGTCGCAGCGCGTGACCTGCAGGCCAGGCTGACCAAGCCGGCCGG
>JBPYFB010000335.1:0-14568 GCA_051986465.1 Rugosimonospora sp. | reverse complement strand
GAGGACGAGAGGCCGTTGAACCTGCCCATCTCGACGCATCCGGTTGTCACCGCGGCCACCGACTACACCCGCGCCCACCTCGACCACGTCGTGGTCGGTGACGTGACCCGCGCGGTCGGCGTCTCGGACCGGACACTGCGCCGTCTCTTCGATACCCACCTAGGTATGTCGTGGCGAACGTACCTACTCCGCGCCCGTGTCCTTCGGTCGATGGCCATGCTCGCCCAGCCCGACTGCTCCATCCTGGACGTCTCCATCGCGGTGGGTTTCGACGACGCCGGAGCGTTCGCCCGCTCCTTCGCCAGGCACTGCGGAGAGACGCCCTCTGCCTACAAGCGACGGATCAGCGGCGGCTGAGCGTTGTCCTGGCACCATGTCGTCATGGCACCATGTCCGGTGTGAACGTCAAGCGGCTGGCGGCGATCGACATGTACGGCACGCGGGGTACGACCCGCCGCCGGCGCATCATCCTGGCGGAGTTCGTGCTCGGCGCGATCGCCATGGTGGCCTTCGGTTCCTGGCTCGTCGCGTCCGCCTCGGGCCTGGGCGGCGGACTGATCCTCGGCATCTGGTTGATCGGCTCCGGTCTCAACTACGTGCCGCTGTCCGCGTACGCGATAGCGCTGAGCCGGCCGGGTGCGCTCGATGCCGAGTTGGCCGGCGTCAATACCGACCGGGAACTGCGCCGGTACGGCGTGCTGCAGTTCTGGATTCTCCTGCCCCTGTCGCTCGTTGTGCTCGCCGTCCGGGATGTGCTGGCGGCGCGCCGGTAGGGCTACCGTTTGCCGTATGCAAACGCTGGTGCACTCGTGCCTGCGGGACGGGGCTGGCGGGAGCCCGACCGCGATCGTGGTGGACGAGGCGTGGCGCAGCGACGACGAACGCCGGCGGGTACCGGCACTGTCTGGCGCCTCACACGCCGTTTTCCTTGACACCCAAGCTGGATCGGACACCCAAGCTGGATCGGAGACCCAAGCCGGCCCTGCCTTCGAGGTGCGGTTCTTCACCGCCGAGGGCGAGTTGCCCGCCTGCGGCCACGGTACCGTCGCGGCAATCGCCTATCTCGCGCATGTTGCCGGTGCGGCTCATGGCGAGACGACGCTGCGCGGCCCGGGCGGGCGTACCCTTCGCGGGCGCGCGACGCGCCGGGGTGACCTGGTGGCGGCCGAGTTCGAGGCGGGGCGGGTCGCGCTGCGCGAGCCGACCGGCGAGGAACTGGCGCTCGTACCGCCGGCGCTCGGCCTCCCGAGCCGCCCGCCCGGTACCCGCGTCGCGACCCTGGGCCGGCCGCGCCTGCTGGTACCGGTACCGGATCGGGCCACCCTCGACGCGCTGCGCCCGGACCTGGCCGCCCTGCGCGAGGCCTGCGTGCGGCTGGACCTGCTCGGCTGCTACGCCTACACCGCCCCGATGAGTGCCGGAGGGCATTACGCGGCACGGATGTTCGCGCCCGCGATCGGGGTACCGGAGGACATCGCCAACGCCAACAGTACGGCGTGTCTGGCCGCATACGTGGGTACGACGACGATCGCGGTGGACATGGGCGACTGCCTCGGCGCTCCCGCCACGATCACGGCGACTGTCGCCAGTTCCGGCGTCGTTTCGGTCGGTGGGACCGTGCGGGTGGGACCCCGAATAGTTACATCAGCTTGATTAAGCTATCGTAAGTATCCGTGTTGCAGGGGATACGGACAACCGAGACCGCCGAGCTGGCCACGGCGCTCAAGCTGGTCGTGGGGCGGATCGCCCGCCGGCTGCGGCAGGCGCACAGCGTGGGCGAGCTGACCCTCTCCGAGGCGTCGGTGCTGGCCCGGCTGGAGCGGGACGGGCCGGACTCGCCCGGCGCACTCGCCGAGCTGGAGCGGGTACGGCCACAGGCGATGGCGAGTACCCTCGCCGCGCTGGAGGAGCGCGGGCTGGTCAGCCGGCACCGCGACCCGGCCGATGGGCGCCGCGTGGTGATGACCATCACGGCAACGGGCCGCAAGGTGGTGGCGAACCGCCGCTCGGAATCCGTACGGCTGGTGGAAACCGTGCTGGCGGGCGAGTTCACCGCCGCCGAACGGCAGCGGCTGCGCGCGGTACTGCCGCTGCTCGACCGGCTGGCGGAGCGGCTGTGACGCGGGAGAGCCGGTAATGACGCGGGAGAGCCGGTACAAGTGGGTCGCGCTGTCGAACACCACGCTGGGCGTACTGATCTTCACCATAGACAGCTCGATCGTCATCATCTCGCTGCCGGTCATCTTCCGGGGCATCGGCCTGGATCCGCTCGCGCCCGGCAACATCGGATACCTGCTCTGGATGATCCTGGGCTACGTCCTCGTCTCCGCGGTGCTCGTGGTCGCGCTGGGGCGGTTGGGCGACATGTTCGGCCGGGTCCGCATGTACAACATGGGCTTTGCCATCTTCGCCGCGGCCTCGGTGGCGCTCTCCCTCGACCCGCTGCGCGGCGGGAGTGGCGCACTGTGGCTGATCGGATGGCGCATCGTCCAGGCGGTCGGCGGGTCGATGCTGACCGCGAACTCGGCGGCGATCCTCACCGACGCGTTCCCGGCCCGGCAGCGCGGCATGGCCTTGGGCATCAACCAGATCACCGCGCTGGCCGGCCAGTTCCTCGGGCTGCTCGCCGGCGGCCTGCTGGCGGCCCTCGACTGGCGCGCGGTGTTCTGGGTGAGCGTGCCGATCGGGATCGTCGGTACGGTCTGGTCCTACCGGAGCCTGCGCGAGATCGGCGCGCGCAAGCGGGCGCGCATCGACTGGGTCGGCAACCTCACCTTCACCGCCGGCGCAGGCGCCCTGCTCGCCGCCATCACGTACGGCATCCAGCCGTACGGCGGCCATCCGACCGGCTGGACCAGCCCGTTCGTCCTCAGTGGACTGTTCGGCGGCATCTTCCTGCTGTGCCTGTTCTGCTTCGTGGAGACCCGGATCGCCGAGCCGATGTTCCGGTTGGGCCTGTTCCGCATCCGCGCGTTCGCGGCGGGCAACCTGGCCGCGCTGCTCATCGCGATCGCCCGTGGTGGCATGCAGTTCATGCTCATCATCTGGCTGCAGGGCATCTGGTTGCCGCTGCACGGCTACGCCTTCGAGCGCACACCGCTGTGGGCCGGCATCTTCATGCTGCCGCTGACGCTCGGGTTCCTGCTCGGCGGCCCGGTCTCCGGGTACCTGTCGGACCGGTACGGCGCGCGGCTGTTCTCGACGACCGGCCTCGTGCTGGTGGCCGCCGCCTTCGTCGGCCTGCTCCTGCTGCCGGTCAACTTCCCGTACCTCGCGTTCGCGGCGCTGTTGCTGCTGTCCGGGGTGGGTCAGGGCATGTTCTCCGCGCCCAACACCTCGGCCATCATGGGTAGCGTCCCACCGGAGCAGCGCGGCGTGGCCTCGGGCATGCGCTCGACGTTCCAGAACTCGGGCACCGCGCTGTCCATCGGGCTCTCCTTCTCGCTGATGGTCTCCGGCCTGGCCGGTTCGCTGCCGCACGCGCTGGAGTCCGGGCTGCGCGGGCAGGGGGTACCCGACGCGACCGCGCACCAGTTGGCCGGACTGCCGCCGGTGAGCACGCTGTTCGCCACGTTCCTCGGCAACAACCCGATCGCCAACCTGCTCGCGCCCAGCGGCGTGCTGAGCGCGCTGCCGGCGCACGCGATGAACACGCTGACCGGCCGGCGGTTCTTCCCGGAACTCGTCGCGGGCCCGTTCCACCACGGCCTGGTCACCGTGTTCGGCGTGGCTACCGCGATGGCGCTCGTCGGCGCGCTCGCCTCCGCGCTGCGCGGCGGGCACCGGCGGGTTGGGGCCGACCAGCCGGCGGAGACCAAGGCGGAGACCAAGGCGGAGACCAAGGCGGAGACCAAGGCGGAGACCAAGATGGCGGCCGACTCGGTGAAGGAAGCATCGAACCGGTAAGGACGATAAGCCGAGAAGGAAGAGAGAGTATGGCGAAGAGCGCACTCCTCGTGATGGACGTCCAGCGGTCCATTGTGGACCGTGTCAAGGACGAGAGTTACCTGAAGCGGCTGCGGGGCGCGATCGATACGGCCCGGGGTAGCGGTACCCCGGTCATCTACGTCGTGGTCGGCTTCCGGGACGGGCACCCGGAGGTCAGCGGCGCCAACAAGAGCTTCGGCGCGCTCGCCCGGGGCACCGTCTTCACGGCCGGGGACCCGGGCGCGCGGATCCACCCGGAGGTCGAGCCGCGGCCCGGCGAGGTCATCGTCACCAAGAAGCGGGTGAGCGCCTTTACCGGCAGCGACCTCGACCTGGTGCTGCGGGCCGGCGGTATCGACCATCTCGTGCTCACCGGCATCGCCACGAGCGGTGTCGTGCTCTCCACCCTGCGCCAGGCCGCCGATCTCGACTTCGGCCTCACCGTGCTCTCCGATGCCTGCGCCGACGCCGACGCCGAGGTGCACCGGGTACTCACGGAGAAGGTCTTTCCGCGCCAGGCGGAGGTCCAGACCGTTGACGAATGGAGCGCTGGCCAGCGCTGATGCAAGCGTGGAGGGCGAGTCTAGTGGGTCGGTGACGGGCTCGCCCCGCACCGCAGGCCGTTCAGGTTCTGGCCGGCCATGCCGAGGTGGTCGCGCAGCGTCGGCAGTTCCCGGTTGGCGAACTGCCGGACCTGGGCGCTGCCGGCGCTGGTGGCCTCGGTTGTGAAAGCCATCACGACCGCGTCGTGGCCGAGGAACATGGCCGGCGCGTACGAGCAGTCGAAGGCCCCGCCGCGCTCGGTGGACCAGGCGCTGAGGATGTTGCGCTGTTCGGGTGCGGGACCGCTGGGCACCGTGATGTGCGCGCCGCGGGCCAGCGCCTGGATCGACTGGTACTCCTGGCTGTGGTCGCGGATCATCCGGCTGCCGAACTCCCGCAGCCGGCTGTCGGCGGCCCGCGAGGTGGCCAGCCGGCCGCTCTCGACCTCGAACTGCGCGTCGCTCGCGGCCGTCGCGAGGAACGCGGCGTCGGCACTGCTGAGCGGTGCCGCCGTGGTGGCCGTGGTGGCGGCCGTGGGCGACGGGCTGGCCGGGCCGACCGTGGCGGCGGTCTTGACTTTCGGCGCCGCGTGCGACGCGGTACAGCCCGCCACCGCGGCAGCCGCGGCGAGCGTGAGCACGGACAGGGTGAGCGCGGACAGGGTGAGCGCGGACAGGGTGAGCCGGGCGCCGGCGTTGGATAGCGACCGCAAGGCAACCTCCAGGTAAGTGACTTCAGGGCGCTCATACCCGGTACCGGGTGAGGATGCCTCGCCCGGATCGGGCGACGTGTGCGCCGCCGCGACCGGGGTAGGGCTGGCAGAAAGGAGCGAGAGGAGCGGCCCGATGGGCGACGAGAGCATGCGGCGGGGTACCGGCGGCGAGACGCACCAGGTGGCGGGCGACGGCTGGCGCAACCTGACGACGCAGCAGGGCGCGGTGGTCGCCGACGACCAGAACAGCCTGCACACGGGCGAGCACGGCCCGACCTTGCTCGAGGACTTCCACTTCCGCGAGAAGGTCTTCCACTTCGACCACGAACGCATACCGGAGCGGGTGGTGCACGCGCGCGGCTTCGGTGCGCACGGGTACTTCGAGAACTACGCGCCGCTGACCGAGGTGACCCGCGCCGACCTGTTCCAGCGGGCGGGCGAGCGTACCGAGGCGTTCGTGCGCTTCTCCACGGTGGCCGGCAACAAGGGCTCCACCGACCTGGCCCGCGACGTACGCGGCTTCGCGGTGAAGCTGTACACCCGGGAAGGCAACTGGGACCTCGTCGGCAACAACATCCCGGTCTTCTTCATCCAGGACGCCATCAAGTTCCCGGACGTCATCCACGCCGCGAAGCAGGAGCCGGACCGGGGCTTCCCGCAGGCGCAGACGGCGCACGACAACTTCTGGGACTTCGTGTCACTCATGCCGGAGTCCACCCACATGCTCATGTGGATCATGTCGGACCGGGCCATCCCGCGCTCGTTCCGCTTCATGGAGGGCTTCGGCGTACACACGTTCCGGTTCGTCAACTCGATGGGCCACTCCACGTACGTGAAGTTCCACTGGAAGCCCAAGCAGGGCCTGCAGTCGGTGGTCTGGAACGAGGCCGTGAAGATCAGCGGCGCGGATCCGGACTTCCACCGCCGCGACCTGTGGGACGCGATACAGCAGGGCAACTATCCGGAGTGGGAGCTGTGCGTGCAACTGTTCGACGACGAGTTCGCCGACCGGTTCCGCTTCGACGTGCTCGACCCCACGAAGATCATCCCCGAGGAGGAGCTGCCGGTACGCCGGATCGGCCGGCTGGTACTGGACCGGGTGGTGGACAACTTCTTCGCCGAGACCGAGCAGGTCGCCTTCTGTACCCAGAACATCGTGCCGGGCATCGACTTCACCAACGACCCGCTGCTGCAGGGGCGCAACTTCTCGTACCTGGACACCCAGGTCAAGCGCCTGGGCGGGCCGAACTTCACGTACCTGCCAGTCAACGCGCCGAAGTGCCCGATGGCACACTTCCAGCAGGACGGGCACATGGCGGTGGCGAACCCGACGACCCGCGCCAACTACGAGCCCAACTCGTGGGAGCCGTCGATCGGTGGCCCGCGGGAGAACCCGGAGCAGGGCTTCCAGACGTACCCGTCGGAGGAGTACGGCCACAAGCGGCGGCTGCGCCCGGAGAGCTTCGCCGACCACTTCAGCCAGGCCCGCCAGTTCTACATCAGCCAGACCGCGCTGGAGCAGCGGCACATCGCCGACGCGTTCGTGTTCGAGCTGAGCAAGTGCCACCGGGTGGATATCCGTACCCGGATGGTCGCCGGGCTGCGCAACGTCGACGAGAGCCTGGCCCACGCCATCGCCGCCGGGCTCGGCCTGGCCGAGCTGCCGGAGCGCACACCACCGGCCCGGGAGCCGATCCGCAACCTGGCGCCCTCGCCGGCACTGTCCATCATGGACAATGGGCCGGGGAACTTCGTCGGCCGCAAGATAGGCGTACTCGTCACCGACGGCGCGGACGCGGAGCTCGTCACGGGGCTGCGGGAAGCGGCGCGGCGGGAGCGGGTGAACGTGGAGCTGATCGCGCCCACCGTTGGCGGTATCGAGGCGAGCGGCGGCCTGCAGATCGCGGCGGACCAGAAGCTCGAAGGTGGCCCGTCGGTGCTCTACGACGCGGTGGTCATCCTTGCCAACAAGGAGGGCGCCGCGGCGCTGGCGCACCACCCGGCGGTCCGGGACTTTGTCAGCGACGCGTACGCCCACGGCAAGTTCATCGGCTACACCGAGGAGGCCACCGCACTGTTCGCCGCGGCCGGCCTGCAGAGCATGCTGGACGACGGCTTCGTCGCGCTGGGCAACGGTAGCGGCCCGGCGGATTTTCTCGCCCGCTGCCGCCAGTTGCGGTTCTGGAGCCGGCAGGAGGCGCCGGCGTCGGTCTGAGCTGACCAGCTCCGACCTGACCAGCCGGGCCGCGGTCGCGAGACCGCTGCCCGGCTGGGTATCTCCGGCTCAGATGTTGGGTTCGGCGGAGCTGATGTCGGCCAGCGCGCTGGCCGGGTCGCGCTCCAGCGCCAGGTCGCCGAGGGTCACGACGCCCACCACGTTGCCGTCCTCGGCAACCGGCAGCCGGCGGACGGCGGCGCCGCGCATCAGTTGTACGGCCCGCTCGACGGGGTCGTCCGGGCGCACCGTGACCAGGTCGTTGCTGCAGATCTCGGCGACGCTGACCTGCCCGGGCGCCAGGTCGTCGGCGATCGCCCGGACCACGATGTCCCGGTCGGTGACGATGCCGGCCACCTGGTTTCCGTCCTGCACGATCACGTCGCCGATGTCGGCGTCACGCATCTGCCGAGCGACCTCGGTGAGGGTGGCGGTCGCCGGCACCGCGATCGGGCGCGGTGCCATGACATCACGGATGGTTGTCGCCATGACGTCCTCCTCCATAGTTGACTACCACTTCGGGTTCTGAAGTGACTTTCGCTTCTGGAGTCAGATCCGCTTCGGAAGCCAGATCGCGAAGTTCGGCGTCTGCTCCGGTCAGCCGCAGTACGGCCTCGGGTAGGCCGTGGGCGTTGCGCACCGACATCGGCCGGTGCGCCGCGCCGGCGAGGCGCCCCGCGTCGATCAGCCCGCTCACCCCGCGCGCGTCGAGGAACTCCAACGTGCTGAGGTCCAGCACGATCGATGCCGGTCCGAGCTCGACGGCCTGCGCGACCGCTCGCACAAGCGCCGGTACGGTCGCCAGGTCCAGCTCGCCGCGCAGGCGCAGTACCAGCGATCCGTCCTCGGACCGGACGGGCGTCACGTGGAAGTGGATCGGAGTCTCCATCAGTTCGGCAACATCAGTCCGGCGACCCACTACGGCTGCTCCCGTTCGCCCTTCGGGCCCAGGCCGCGCTCGCCGCGCAGGATGCCGCGCTTGCCCTGCTCCTCCTGGAGGATCTCGGCGGCGCGCTCGTCGGCGTGCTCGTCGGGGATCCCCTGGTTGTCCAGTTGCTTGCGCAGCCGGGCGCGCTGGATGTCGTACTGGTGGCTGCCCGCGCGCGGGGTGCCAGTTCGTGGCCGTGCCATGGCCACCTCCCTCTGCCGCTGGTTCTCGCCTACCGCTGGTTCTCGCCTACCGCTGGTACCGGCCGACCAATGTGCCGCTGGCCAGCGCCGCCTTCTCCACCTGGCCGTGCACGTCCTGCGCCTTCGGTTCCGCCGGCAGGTCCCGGTGCTGGCGCAGCGCGTACAGCCGGAACGCGTACCGGTGCGGGTCATCCCCGGCGGGCGGCTGCGGTCCGCCCCAGCCGGTCTCGCCGTAGCCGTTGCGCGCGGGGTGGCCGCCGGGCGGGGTCTGCCCCTCGTCGACCCCGGACGTCTGCGGGTCGATACCGGTAACCAACCAGTGCACGAACGGGCCGCGCGGCGCGTCCAGGTCCTCGCAGAGCAGTACCAGCTCGGAGGTCTGCTCGGGTACCCCCGACCACACCAGGGCGGGGGAGAGGTTGTCGCGGTCGTGTGCGTGCCTCGCGGGAAGGAACGCGTGGTCGCTGAAGGACGAGCTGCGCAGTTCGATTCCTGCCATCCGCCATCACCTCCAAACCCGGGGCTTACCCCGCGACCGGCCGGGCAATCCCCGACGACCGTGTGTGATGCGGCTGGCGGCGGGTACGCCATAGCGGATCAGGGTGTCCACACGCAGCGAAGGGCACGCGGCGAAGGGCAGCGGAGGTGAGTCATGACTCAGGACACCATGGTGCGTGTACCGACGGCCGGGACGGTGCTGGACGCAGATCTGGTGGTACCGCGCAACCCGGTCGGAGTGGTGGTATTCGCGCACGGCAGCGGCAGTTCCCGGCACAGCCCCCGCAACCGGATGGTGGCGGCACGACTGCACGAGGCACGCATGGTGACGGTCCTGGCCGACCTGCTCACGCTGGCGGAGGAGCGGATCGACGACCGTACCGGCCGGCTGCGCTTCGACATCGAGCTGCTGTCCGGGCGGGTCGCGGGCGCGGTCGACTGGGTACGCGAGCAGCCGGAGACCGAGGGGCTGCCGGTGGGGCTGTTCGGGGCCAGTACCGGTGCGGCCGCGGCGCTGCGGGCCGCCGCGGTACGACCCGAGGCGGTACGGGCGGTGGTCTCCCGGGGCGGCCGGCCCGACCTGGCCGGTGACGCGCTGTGGCACGTACGCGCGCCCACCCTGCTGATCGTCGGCGGCCGGGACACCGATGTGGTGGACCTCAACGAGCAGGCGGCAGGCGCGCTGTCCGGACACAACGAGGTGCGCGTGGTACCCGGCGCGACGCACCTGTTCCCCGAGCGCGGCGCGCTGGAACAGGTCGCCGCCTGGGCCAGCGAGTGGTTCAGCACGAACCTGCGCGGCGAGAACATCCGCGGCGAGAACATCCGAGGCGAGGACATCCGATGACCGAGCCGTACGCCGACCGGATCCACGGCGCGCAGGTGCTCGTGCAGCGGCTGCGCCCGGAGGTCGCGGATGCACCCGGGGGTACCGCCATTGTCCTGGGCCTGCCCCGCGGCGGGGTACCCGTCGCCGCGCACGTGGCCCGCGCCCTCGGTGCCGACCTGGACGTGGTGGTGGCGCGCAAGGTGGGCCTGCCGTGGCAGCCCGAGCTGGGGATGGGCGCGGTCACCGAGGACGGTCCGCCGGTGTGGAACGAGGACCTGCTGCGCGCCGCCGGGCTGGCACCGGGCGACCTCACCGACGCGGTCGAGCGGGAGCGGGCCGAGGCGGCGCGGCGCCGGCGGGCGTACCGGGGCGACCGGCCGCCACCGCGGGTCGCCGGGCGCACCGCGATCGTCGTCGACGACGGCCTTGCCACCGGCATCACCGCGCGGGCGGCCCTGCGCGCGCTGCGCGACCAGCAGCCGGCGCGGCTGGTGTTCGCCGCCCCGGTGTGCGCGCTGGACTCGTCCCGGGGCATCACCGGCGAGGCCGACGCGATCGTCTGCGCGCGTACCCCGAGGGAGTTCGTCGCCGTCGGCGAATGGTACGAGGACTTCGGGCAGCTCGACGACGCCGAGGTGGAGCAGATCCTCCACGAGGGGTGGCATGTCAGAGCTTATTGAACAGACCCCGTACCGGTGGAGCATGGAGCGGCAGGGGGCGATGCGGGTACCGGGCATCGTGTTCGCCACCAAGGATCTGCTGCCCGGTGCCGAAGCGGACCAGTCGCTGCGCCAGGTGGCGAACGTGGCCACGCTGCCCGGCATCCGGGTCGCCTCGTACGCGATGCCGGACGTGCACTGGGGGTACGGGTTCCCGATCGGCGGGGTGGCCGCGACCGACGTCGAGGACCACGGCGTGGTGTCCCCGGGCGGGGTGGGCTTCGACATCTCCTGCGGGGTACGGCTGCTCGCCGCCGAGACCGATCGCGACGAGGCGGCGCCCCGCATGGCCGAGCTGATGGACGTGCTGGACAAGGCGATCCCGCGCGGCATGGGGCCGGGCGCGGTGTGGCGCCTGCGCGGCCGCAAGGAACTCGACGCGCTGCTTAGCGGCGGCGCGAGGTACGCGGTCGAGCACGGCCACGGCGAGGAGTGGGACCTGGCGCGCTGCGAGGACGGCGGGGTGGCGCCGGGCGCGGACGCGGAGCAGGTCGGCGGGCGGGCCGCCGAGCGCGGCCTCGGCCAGATCGGCAGCCTCGGCTCGGGCAACCACTTCCTGGAGGTACAGGTCGTCGAGGAGGTGTACGCGCCGGGGCCGGCGGCCGCCTTCGGCCTGCGGGCCGGCCAGGTCTGCGTGATGGTCCACTGTGGATCGAGGGGCCTCGGCCACCAGATCTGTACCGACCACGTACGCGCGATGGAGAAGGCCATGGTGCGGTACGGCATCGAGGTGCCGGACCGGCAACTGGCTTGCGCCCCGGTCGACTCGCCCGAGGGGCGCGCGTACCTCGCCGCGATGGCCGCCGCCGCCAACTACGCGATGGCCAACCGGCACCTGCTCGGCGCCGCGGCCCGGGCGGCGTTCCGCCAGGTGCTCGGCTGCGGGCTGAACCTCGTGTACGACATCTCGCACAACCTCGCGAAGCTGGAGAAGCACCCCATCGGCGGTGCCATGCGGCGGCTGTGCGTGCACCGCAAGGGCGCCACCCGCGCGCTCGCCCCCGGCCACGTGGACCTGCCCGACGACCTGCGCGCGATGGGGCAGCCGGTACTGATCCCGGGCACCATGGGTACCGCCTCGTACGTGCTCACCGGCGTACCGGGCAACCCCGCGTTCGCGTCCACCTGCCACGGCGCCGGGCGCAGGCAGAGCCGGCACCAGGCGGCGAAGTCGGTACGGGGCCAGGAACTGCGTGACTCGCTGGAGGCCCGGAACATCGCGGTGCGCGGCGCGTCCTGGCGCGGGCTGGCCGAGGAGACACCGCAGGCGTACAAGGACGTCACAGAGGTGGTCGAGGCCGCGCAGGGCGCCGGACTGTGCAAGGCGGTGGCGAAGCTGGTACCCCTCGGAGTGGTGAAGGGGTAGTGGTGAAGGGATAGCCGTCACACGTCCAGCGTTGCCGCGCAGGCGTAGCCGGTGCCGGTACGCTCGAAGCGCAGGTCGTGCAGGGCCACCGCCTTCGGTACCGCACCCACCACAGTGGACGATTCGACCAGCGCCAGCCGTACCCGCAAGACATCGTCCACGGCCGTGACGTCGGCCGCGGCCGGCAACCGCCCCGTGGTGTCCATCAGGTAGATGATCTCGTCCAGCACGCCGGCGAGCAGATCGCCGTCGGGCGCCGGGCCGACCTCGAACTCCGCGTCGCTGCGCGCCCCCGCGGGCGGCACCTCGGCGAACGCCTCGACCATCCCGCGTACCGCCTCGCCGACGCACTCCTCCCGGGATGGCGCCCACGCCTCGATCCGCATATCCGCCGTGTGCGGGACGCTGCGGTGCCCGCTGCCCGTCACGACAAATCCCCGGTGCGCCCCATGCCGACGCGCACCAGGGCCGAGGCGAGGCGGGGCAGGTCCCGCGGCGACGCGAGCGCGGCCAGCCGCTCGGGGGACTCGGGCAGGTGCAGCCGGGCGGCACCGGCGCGCACCTTGC
Source organism: Rugosimonospora sp. (assembly GCA_051986465.1). GTDB lineage: Bacteria > Actinomycetota > Actinomycetes > Mycobacteriales > Micromonosporaceae > DATEJJ01. Next base: position 2,061 of record JBPYFB010000335.1, on the reverse strand, counting down.
GGTCCAGGTACGGCTGGTACTCCGGCCACACGCCCTGCGCCTCGCGCAGGAAGATGTCCGCGCCGGTCGGGCCGATGCCGGAGAACTCGATGAGCAGCGCGCGGGCCCGGCCCACGTCGCCGTCGGCCTCCGCACGCAGCCGGCGCAGGTCGCCGCGCCAGCGCCGCAGGCACAGCTCGGCGCCGTCGCCGAGCATCGTCGCGGTGCGCTCGTCGTACCGGCGGTAGTGCCCGCGGCCGAGCGCGTCGACCCGCTGCTGCCAGGTCGCGCCGCGCATGGCCTGCGGGCTCCGGTATCCGGCCGCGAACAGTTCCCGGGCCGCGGCCACCGCCACGTTCGCGTTGATGCGCGCGCTGAGCAGGGTGGTCAGCACCAGAAGTTGGTACAGCGGACCGGGCCGGTCGGCGAGGGAAATGCCGGCCTGCTCCGCGTAGCTTTCGCCGTAGTGCTCAAGAACCTTGCGCGCGACTTGCCGTTCGTTCACGCAATTTCCTTTACCCGTTCGTTGGGGCCACAACCGACACGCATAGCAGTAGCCTGACCGCGGACCGTGTTCGAAGGGTGGCGAACATGGATATCCCGCGACATGAACTCATGCTCGCCGGGCTTGCGGTAGACCGGCTCTTCTCGCTTGTCGCCGAGGATGGGCAGCTGGCACCGTACTTCGCCGACCTCGAAATCGAACAGGTCAAGCGGCATCTGCGCACGCTGCTGTGGATGGTGCTGATCGATCGCGAGCCGGACCCGTGGCGCCTGATCGGGCTACACCGCGCGATGCGCCTGACTGGCGAGGATTTCGACCGGTTCGGCCACTACCTGCTCAGTGCCCTGCTGGACCTGCGCGTCGGCCCCACCGCGCTGGTACGCGTCGGCGGGTTCCTGACCCGGATCCGCGGGCCGATGCTCGGGCGGGACCGGTAGCTGTCCCGGGCGGGCGAGCCGTCCCGGGCGGGCGAGCCGTCGCGGGCGGGCGAGCAGGAGCTGGATGCCGCCGAGCAGGGCCAGGCAGACGGCGGCGTCGAGCCAGTAGTGGTTCGCGGTCACCAGGACGACGGCGAGGGTGAGCGCCGGGTGCAGCAGCCACAGCCATCGCCACCGGCCGCGGGTGGTCGCGATCAGCACGATCGCGACCATCGCCGCCCAGCCGACGTGTAGCGAGGGCATCGCCGCGTACTGGTTGGCCAGCGCGTCGGTGGCATGGTTGCCGTACACGCCCGGCCCGAGCACCCGCGCGGTGTCGACCATGCCGGTCGCGGCGACCAGGCGTGGCGGGGCGAGCGGCAGCAGGACCTGGACGACGAAGGCCGTCGCGGTCAGCGCCGCGAGGCTGGTGCGGGCCCACCGGTAGAAGGCGGGGCGGCACAGGTACGTCCACACCAGCAGCGCCGCGGTGGCCGGAAAGTGTACGAAGGCGTAGTACATGTTGGCGGTGCGCACCAGCCACGGGTGACCGAGGACGAGCCGCTGCAGCGCCGCCTCGCTCGGCAGCCGCAGCGTCCGCTCCAGCGACCAGACGTGCGCGGCGTTGCCGAACGCCGCGGCCAGGTCGCCGGCGACCAGCAGGCGGCCCAGCTTGTACGCGAGGAACAGCGCGGCGACTAGCAGCAGTTCGCGACCTGCCCGCGGGCGCGACGCGCGCCGCGTTCGCCGCGCCGAAGCCTGATCAACCGCCACGTGATCAAAGGTTCCGCAAATCGTTCTCAATGCGCAAGTTTTCCCAATGCGAATTTGATCACGTCCGGGCGCGTAGCATTTCGGGCTATGGCCGGCCCGGAGGGTTTGCGGGAGCGCAAGAAGGCGGCGACTCGCCAGGCGCTGCACGAGGCCGCCGTGCGGCTCGCCGCCGAGCACGGCGTCGAGAACCTCACCGTGGAAGCCATCGCGGACGCCGCCACGGTGTCCCGGCGCACGTTCTCCAACTACTTCGCCAGCAAGGAGCAGGCCCTGCTGCACAGCGACCGGGTACGCCTGGTGCGCCTGCTCGAACTCGTGCGCGCCCGCCCGGCGGGGGAGCCGCCGTGGGCCGCGCTGACCGGCGCCGCCGAGCAGTTCGTCGCCGAG
>JBPYFB010000334.1:0-4744 GCA_051986465.1 Rugosimonospora sp. | reverse complement strand
TCCGTGCTGGTGATCGCGGCCCCCGGCAACCCGGTCCGCCTGGTATTCGTCGTCGCCACGGCCCTCGCGCTGGTCGTCGTCGGAACGCAGTTCTCGCTACAGGCGCCGTTCGTGATCGGCGCCGGTGTGCTCGCCAAGCTTGGGATCTGGCAGCTGGTGCTGATCACACCGCAGGTACCACGCTGGGTCACGCTCGGCGTCGCCGGCGCCACCCTCTTGGCGGTCGGTGCGACATACGAGCGCCGAATCGCCGACGCCCAGCGCACGGCCCGCTGGATCGCACAACTCCGCTAGCATCAACGGTCAGACTGGCGCGTGGTCGGCCCTTTGATGTGAGACATCTAGCAGCAAGCCACCGACCTCCCCGCGGGACTGGACAAGCTCCTTCGTTAGCCCCGGAGACCTCTGACGATCGCCGCTATCGCACGGTCGAGCTCATCGTTAGCCACACCCCCGAAGCCGATGACGAGACCGGTCGGAGTCGCGGTGCGGCAGTAGTAATCGAGCAAGAAGGGCTCGAAGCCTGCAACCCGGGCATGGTCTCGCGCACGGATAGCCGACGGCCGGGGGAGCAGCCACGTCCCGTACATCCCGGCGAGCGGTGCGGCCAGTTCGCCGTACGGCGCCAGCGCCGTGGCTACCCGGGGTGCTCGCTCCCGGTAGATGCGGCGGGCGCTCCGGACGACTTGGTCCACCCAGCCGTCCCTCAACAGTGTGAGCAGGGCGCGCTGCGCCGGCCACGACGGGCGGTCGTGGGTGAGCCGCCGGTGCCGGATGATCGGGTCGAGCAAGCCCGGCGGCGGCACCATCCATCCGAGCCGCAGGCTTGGCGACACGGCCTTGGACGCGGTGCCGAGATACGCCACGACGGAGCGATCCAGCGAAGCCAGCGCCGGTATCGGAGCCACCTCGTACCGGAACTCCGAGTCGTAGTCGTCCTCGACGATGATCGTTCCGGCAGCCCGGGCGTCCGCGAGCAGGTCGTGCCGGTCGGCCGACGACATGACGTACCCCATCGGGTGCTGATGGGCGGGCGTCACGTAGATCGCCGACGTTCGCGGCGATGGCAGCTGTGGGCGTTCAGCCGGTACGTCGACAACCGTGCGACCGAGTCCGCGGGCCACCACGACAGCGGCAACGTGCCCGGGGTCCTCGATTGCCACCGGGCCAGCGGGCAACACCTGCAGAATCTGCCGCCACCCGTCGAGGGTGCCGGCGGTCACGACGATCTCGTCCGGGTCGACCACCAGGCCGCGCGTGACGCCGAGTCGCTCGGCCACTGCTACCCGCAGCGGGGCGAGTCCCAGCGCGTCGTCGTACGAACGCGGAGGCCTGGCGACGGAGACCTCGCGCCAGGCCCTGCGCCAGCCGGCCTGATGACGGCGGTCAATCCACGGCGCGGCCGGATCGAGCTCGATCGGGCGTGCCTTGTGCGTTTTCCTAGGCGAGTCCGGATGCTCGTGCAGGCGCGCACCGGCCGAGGCGACGAATGTCCCTGCCCCGCGACGGGTTTCGAGCAGACCCTCGGCGATCAACCGGTCGTACGCCTGCTCGGTGACAGACCTGCCCACGCCCAGTTCGGCGGCCAGGCTCCTTGTCGACGGCAACCTTTCGCCAGCCGTAAGGGCGCCCCTGACAAGGAGTTCCCGAAGCTGCCGGGCTAGTTGGGTGCCCAGCGGCTCAGGGGCTCGGCGGTCGATTCGGACCGGGAGAGACGGCATCGAAGTGTCCTGTCAGATACGCAGCGAATTGGCTCGTTTCACGGGATCACCCCAGCCCGAATATGGCGTATGAACACCGTCCACGACAGGAGCACGACGATGACGACGCATGTGACCGAAATCGATGTCCGGCCGTTCCGGTTTCGAGCAGCCGAGGAGGAACTCGACGATCTGCGGGAGCGGCTCGCGCGTACCCGATTCGCGCCGCCCGCCCCTGGGGATACCTGGGATTACGGCGTCCCGCAGACCTACCTGCGCTCGATGGTCGAGGCGTGGCAGGCCTTCGACTGGCGTGCGGTCGAGGACCGGATCAATGGTCACCCGAACTATCTTGCCGAGATCGACGGTCAGCCGGTCCATTTCATCCACGTACGCGCGAAGGCCGAGGGCGCAACCCCGCTCCTGCTCGCGCACACATACCCGGGCTCGGTGCTGGACTACCTCGACATGATCGACCCGTTGACCGACCCGGAGGCGCACGGTGGCCAGGCAGCCGACGCCTTCGATGTCGTCATCCCGTCCATGCCGGGCGTCGGGTTGTCCCAGCCGCTGAACGGCGCAGGCTGGACGATCGCTCGCGCGGCCGCCGTCTACGACACTCTCATGCGGGGTCTCGGGTACGAGTCGTACGGCGTACACGGAAGCGATATGGGCGCGATGGTTGCCCGCGAGCTGGTACTCCTCGAGCCGGCCGGCTTCCTCGGTGCACACGTGCTGCAGTTGTTCTCCTTCCCATCCGGAGATCCCGCGGAATTCGCCGGTTTCGGGGACAAGGAACACCGCGCCTTACGGCACCTGCAGTGGTTCCAGTCGGTCGGTGGGTACAACACCATGAACGCGACCCGGCCGCAGACGATCGCTGCAGCGCTCACCGACTCGCCGGCCGGCCAGTTGGCGTACAACGAACTGTTCGAAAGCTTCGGCAACGGCACGAGCCTGGTTTCGCGCGACCAGGTTCTCGCGCAGGTGACACTGTACTGGCTCACAAGGTCGGCAGGTGCCGCGGCGCGGTACTACTACGAGGAACAGCGCTCGGGTGTCGAACCCAAGGTGAGTCATGGGCGGATCGGCGTCGCCGTGTTCGGGGACGACTTCCAGACGATCCGGTCACTGGCCGAACGCGACAACAAGGGCATCACACACTGGTCCGAGCTGCCTCGAGGAGGACACTACGCGGCCCAGGAAGCACCCGCCGACCTCGTCGCCGACCTGCGTACCTTCTTCGCCAACTGACTGACCGGCGGCTATGTGGGGTGGCAGCTGTTGGTCGGCCATCCCCACAGACGCAGAACTGTTGCGGGCGGTTCGATGGGACATCGCGTTCCGCCCACGCCGGCTAGACCTACGTCGTATGCCGTCCATGAGCCACCGGGCATCCGGCGGAAGAGGTTGTACGAGCCGTCGTCCTGAACCGAGACTGCCGCGGCCGTGGAGTCGCTGCGCGGAACGAGACCTGCACTCGCCCAGTACGTCTTGGTCGCAGGGTCGTACGCATAGTAGGTGCGGCCGGGCTCCAGTCCCGCGTACTGCGTGACCGGGACGTTGCCGTTGATCTTGGCGGCTGCCGCGATCAACTGATTGCGGACTGGGGTCGTCACCTTCTCGTTCAGCACAGCCTGCGGTTGCGGCTCGGGCGCGGTACCCGAGGAATTCTGTTCGGCCGATTGGCAACCCGCCAATGCAGGTGTCAGACCGGCCAGCAGAACGATCACCCCGATCCGTCGCACACTCCGACGCTACGTCAGCCCGCAAAGGATCAGTGGTCTAGTGGCGCCCTGCGACCTGTAGGGCGTTGGTGAGGTCGGCGACCTGGGCGTCGCGGCTGGTCAGCGGTGCCAGTCCGAGGCCGCGTTCGATCGTGGCCAGGATCGACGTGGTGTCGTACACGGTGTGGTCCACGCCGGAGTGCGGCAGTGACCGGCTGAGGACGAGCGCGGGAATTCGCGATCCCGGCCCGAACTGGTCGTGCACGCCAGTGGTGCCCAGGCCGGGCGGTGACACGTGATCCCACTGGCCGCCGAACTCGTCGTACGTCACCACGACGAGCGTGTCGCCGGCTTGGGGCCCGTTCTCGACCGCCTCGAGCAGGTCGACCAGGTGGTCGCTGCCGTTGGGTTCGCTGGCGTATCCCGGGTGCTCGTTCTCCGCGCCGTACGGCTTGACGAAGCTCACCGAGGGCAACGAGCCGGACCGCGCGGCCGAGATGAACTCGGTCTCGTCGCGCAGGTGCGCACGACCGGGCTGGCCGGGTGCGTACGCGGCGAAGTAGTTGAACGGCTGATGGTGGAACTGGAACAGCGGGTCTGGATGGCCGGCCGCGGCATTGTTCCAGCCGCCGGAGTACCACGCCCAGGACACGTCGGCCGCGCTGAGCCGATCGCCGATGTTCGGGTACGTGGTGTCGTCGACGAGCGGCAGTTTGGCGCCGCCGCCGAACGGCGGGCTGGACGGCTGCATCGTGTTGACCGCGAGGTCGCCACAGGCGACCGCAGGATTCGCAGCCGGCCCGCACGCCTGGGTCAACTGGGCGTCCTTATACGTTTCGTTCGGTTTCGGCGCGTAGAGCGGGTATGTGGCGTTCGGGAACCCGCTGCTATCCACGACGGAGTGCAGGCCGGCGTCAGGCCCGTTGGGGCCGGCCGCCGTGTCAAGCGGAGCGCGCGCGGCGATGAGGAACTGGTGATTGAGGAACGAGCCGCCGAACGCTGCCTGGAAGAAGTGATCGGCCACGACATACTTCGGGGCGCCGGGGGCGTGCAGGTACTTCCAGATCGGCAACGCCTTCGTGTCGTAGTACCCCATCGTCAACCCGACAGCGTCACTGCCGGTGACATACCGGTCCTGCTTGCCGCTGTCGAGCTGGTACTGCTCCTGATAGAAGCGGTGTACCAGGTCACGGGTACAGCCGCCCGGCAGTGAACCCGGGCTGTCCTTGAGTACGCCGTTGCCGGCGAAAACCCCGGGCGCCGGACAGGTATGGTCCTGCGCGGCGATGTAGTCGTCAATGCGGAACGGGCTGTTGA
>JBPYFB010000333.1:0-18389 GCA_051986465.1 Rugosimonospora sp. | reverse complement strand
GACGTGAGGCGCCGGTCGAGATGGGTGTACAGTACGCCGGCGGTACGGGTCGCGCAGCGCATCGCCGAGATCCAGTGATCGTCCACACAGGACACGTCGTCTCGGGGTGGCCGATGCCCGTACTAAGGTGGGACGGGTGACGAGCAATCCGAAGCCGCGTAAGGACCTGGTGCAGGGTTCGGCACCCTTCCTGCCCGCGGGCAGCGAGATCCGGCAGGCGTTCATCTGTCAGGCCGCGCCGAACTTTTTCTTCTTCATCGTCACGTACTTCACCGGCCTCACGATTTTCTGGGTCAAGTACCGATGTGTTGCGGTCACTCCTGACGCCATCTATGTGCTGGAGAGCAGCAAGCTGTCTGGCGGCGGCACGCCGCGGCGGCTGGAAGGCACCTTGCCACGCCACACCCGGCTCGGCCCGGTCTCCGGCCGATGGGGGCGGGTGAACATCCTCGGTGAGCGTTGTTGGGTCCACCAACGCTTCCACGACCAGATCGCCGCCGCGGACCAAGAGGCCGGCTTCCAATGAGCCCACATCGCTGGGCCAACTAGGGCGCCGTGAACTACGAGGACCGCACCGACCTTCTGCCACCCGATCAGGTGGTCTCAGGTTCGCTGCTGGCCAAGCTGAGACGGGCGATCGAGGCTGCCAGGCTCATGACGCTGTCCCTCGACGCCCAGTCGCCGGGGTTAGTTCGGCGGCGTACCAGGTGATCGTCGCGCGGGTGGCCGAAGACACCGCACCGGGCAGTGGTGCGCCCGTACCGGCTGCGGTGGTCGAGGAAGACGCGATGCTGTGCGGCTATCGCTTCGGCCGGCTCGCGCTGGGACCGCTGCCGCGTCGCCAGCCAATCCCACTGGAGGCGCTCCGGCGGCGCACGGAGTCGATGGACCTGTACGCACTGTTCATCTGGACGCGTCTGCCCGCGACAACCGGGTACCAGTAGACGCCATCCTCGGCCGCCACGCAGCCGGACACATCCACGCGCTTGCCGAGGCCGTGACGTGGGCCTGGGCCTTCGGGCTGGGCATCGCCCTGGTCGAGGCCGATCTCGACGCGCCGGCTCGACCGATAGGTCATGAAGCCCACCCGGTCGCCACAAGATCCGCGCAACTTCATTGAAGTTGCGGGTATAGGCAGGGCCCAACACCGCAACTTCAATGAAGTTGCGGTGGCACCGGCGGCCTGGCGCGTCGGACTGCGGAAGTCGTGCGGCTAGCGGTGTTCGCCGGCGCGCAGCATCTCGACCGTCTTGGCGACTCGCTGCGCGCGACTAGCGTCACGCTTGGCCTCGCCGACCCAGCGGACGAACTCCTTGCGGTGCGTGTACGACAGCGCATCGAAGGCCGCCCGCGCCGGCGCGTCACCGGCCAGCGCGGCGGCCAGATCCTCGGGCACCTCGACGGTGCGTTCGGCCTCGTCGGCCTCGATCCGCACCGGGTACGCCGATCCGATGCTCACCCCCGCCTGCTCGCGCGCCGCACGGGCCAGCCCGATCATGTTCTCCCCGCCCATCCGGGCCAGCCGCAGCGGCAGCGTCACACCGTTGACGGTGACCCGCACCGGGAACGCCTTTCGTCCCCCGCCCACGGCGGTCACCTGCTCGTCGGAGAGCAGGAACGCACCGGCAGGCCCGCGCGACTCCAGCGTCAACGTCGCAGTGAGAATCTCGGCCATAGCGCCCACGGTAGCCAACGCCCCGGGTTGCGCGGTTGCCGGGCTGTGGGTCACGGCTGCGATGCACGATGTATGGACAGATGAGGTAGCCGAGCGGGGCGGAGAAGACGCGTGGTACGCCGCCCGGCGCTAGGAGCGCGTGGTCGTCAACAACATCACCTCGGTCGTCGCATTACTGCTGGGCGCGGCCGGATAGCCGGCGACGGCGCATGCGAACGGCTAGCACGATCGCGACGATGACGATGGCCGCGCCGACCATGCCGAACCCGGTGACGACGCCGGCGCCGAAGACGCGCTCCCAGGTCAGGAACGGCGGGCGGCCCGGGCGGCTCAGGCCTGTGCTGAGGATGTCGTCGGCGACGTCGATTGCCTGGGCACCATCGGACGTCGATGCCAGCAGTATGCGCGGCGGGCCGGTGCGGTCCAACGCGACCACCTGGACGGTCGCCACGTCGGACAGGCCCTCGATACCGTCGAGGTAGACGCCGGTCTGGTCTACTCCCGACGGGTCGGCGTGGCTGCGGAAGTCGGGGGCGACGGCGCCCGGATCCCGATCGGCGGGCGGGACCGGGTCATAGGACACCACGATGGGCGCGCCAGCAGCCGACCAGCCGAGCATCCGGATCGCAACCACGGCGTCCACCGGGTAGCCGTTCCCCATCGGGGCTCCGGTCGCGGAGTCTATTGTGGACAGCGTCCAGCGGGAGGGATAGGTCCCCTGGCAGTCGCAGGGTTGCTCCGATACCACGGCAATCCCCCGCCCGTCCGAGGTCCACGCTCCTTTGCCGGCAATGCGGGTACCCGCGGGAACGGAGAGCGTGGCGAGCGGCGTACCGGTACGGGTAACGACCGCGATGTGGTCTCCGGTCTGGTACGCCAGGCGGGTGCCGTCGGGTGAGAACGCCGCCATCCAGCCGTCAAAGTCGGCTGTGGTGAGCAGCGTCGCGATCGTGGTTTCCTGCTTGGTGGCGACGTCTGTGACCGCCAGTACGGCCCGGGTGATGGGATCCGTCCATTCCCCGGTGTAGGTGTCGGGTGGCGTGCGGTCGGACTGGGTGTAGCTGACGGTGGCGAGGTAACGGCCGTCGGGCGACCACGCCTCCGGTACGCGGTAATCCGCGCCAGGCTCCCGGGGTAGCGGGACGGTCGCGCCGGTGGTCAGGTCGAGGATGGCGTCCTGAACCGCGAGCAGACGCCCGTTGGGCGACAGGACCGCGGTGAAGCCGGCGGTCGACTCGAATTCAGCCGAAATCCGGCGGTACGCGTCGCCCCGCGCGCCGGTGATCGCGGTGTCGCTGCTCAGGCTGTCGACGTTCCATGGCTGGCCGGAGAAGACGACGCTCGCGGCGCCGATCGGGGAACGCAACCCGTCGCGGGAGAAGATGGCGGGTGCGCCGATCCGGCGCGGCAACGACGGGGCGGCAGTCACGTCCGCCTCATCCGCGTGTGTGCGCGCGAACTGTATGCCGACAGCGACCGAGACGATCGCCATGGCGAGGGCGAGCAGCACGACGACGACCGCGACAAGCCGCACCCGTCCCGACACCGGTTTCAGCATGGCCCAATGTTACGGAGGACGTACGCGCCCTTCGAGGTGCCGCCGCGCAGCACCATCACCGGGATGCCCCGCCTCACGCTCCACCGTCCACATAGGCCACACCGAGCTGGCCGCGTGCCACGGCCAATGAGATGGTTCCACCGCGGGCGCCACACGAGGTCGCCGGGGTGGACGGAGAGCACCAGCACAGGCTAGATCCGACGTGCCCCCGCCGGGTTGTCGACAATCAGGTCGACACTGTCACCGGAGTGGCCTTCTCGTAGCGGTCGAATCTACGCTCCGAGCACGGCACGCACAAGTGTTGACAATTCTGGCATCGACATGGTGGACTACTGTTCCCAACGATAAGCGTGAGAGAGAGCATGCCCGCGCAGCGCAGAACTCTACCGTCGCCCAACTCCCCCGCGGTATCCGCCGACACGCCGATTCGCGACGCACTGCGTAAGGCGATCCTCGACGGTGTTTTTCTCCCCGGCGAACGCTTGGTAGAGGCGTCGCTGTGCGAGCAGTTCGGGACGAGCCGGTTCATCATCCGGGCGGCACTGGCTGACCTGGCGGCCGAGGGTCTGGTGGAGGTGCGCCGCAACAAGGGGGCGCACGTCCGGAAGGTCTCCTTCGACGAGGCCATCGAGATCAGCGAGGTCCGGATGGTACTGGAGGGCCTCGTCGCGGCCCGCGCGGCGACGCTCGTCACCGACGAGCAGGCCAGCGAGCTCGACGAGATCGCGCTGCTGATGCGCCGCGCCGTCGCCGCCGGGGAGTTCCGCCGCTACAGCGACCTCAACCAGCGCCTGCACCGGCTGATCCAGACCATCGCCCAGCACCACACCGCCGACCGTCTCATCGAGACGATGCGCGCCCAACTCGTGCGCCACCAGTACACGCTCTCGCTGTTGCCCGGGCGGCCGGCCACCTCGCTACCGCAGCACGAGCGCATCGTCGAGGCGATCCGCGCCCGCTCGCCGAAGGACGCCGAGCAGGCCATGCGCGATCACATCGCCAGCGTCATCGAGGCGTTGCGCAGCCTCGAAGCCGTCGGCCTGTCCTGACGCTCAAGGCGCCCGTCCTGACGCTCAACTCGCCAGTGGGCTGGAGTCGCAGGCGCGCTCGGACGGCCGGCGCCGGCTGATCGATACGGACACCGGACCGGTACGGCGCGAATGGTCCTGCGACGGTCTGGGCGCGCTGCCGGCCGCCACCGATACCAGCGCCGCCTCGCCGTGGCCGCGCACGCACTCCGGATCGGGACCGGACAGCGGCAAACCGGTGAAGAACTTCGCCGCCATACACCCGCCCCGGCAGGAGTCGTACGCCGAGCACGCCGCGCACGCCCCGCCGCCGGACGGCTGGCGCAGCTCGGCGAAGAGTTCCGAGTACCGCCACACCGCGGTGAAGCCACCCTCGCCGCAGACGTTGCCGGCCAGGAACGAGTCGTGGATGGCGAACGGGCAGGCGTACACGTCGCCGACCGGATCGATCAGGCAGACCACCCGGCCGGCCCCGCACAGGTTCAAGCCGGGTAAGGATTCCCCGTATCCGGCGAGATGGAAGAACGAGTCGCCGGTGAGTACCCGCTCGCCGTGCGCCAGCAGCCAGTCGTACAGGGCGCGCTGCTGCCCGGCCGTCGGGTGCAGCTCGTCCCACACGTCGGCACCCCGCCCGGACGGCCGCAGCCGGGTCAGCCGCAACTGCGCGCCGTACCGGTCGGCGATGGCCGCGAACTCGTCGAGCTGACCGGCGTTGTCCCGGGTCACCACGACCGACAGCTTGAAGCCTGGGAAACCCGCCGCCGCCAGCCGCTCCATCGCGCGTACCGCGGTGCGGTACGACCCTCGCCCGCGCACCTTGTCGTTGACGTCCTCGGTCGCGCCGTCGAGCGAGATCTGGACGTCCACATAGTCGCTGGCGGCCAGCCGGTGGGCCGCCTCCTGCGTGATGTTGATGCCGTTGGTGGAGAACTTCACGCCGACCCGGTGCGCGGTGGCGTAGTCCACGAGATCCCAGAAGTCCGGGCGTACCGTGGGTTCGCCGCCGCCGATGTTGACGTAGAAGACCTGCATCCGCTCGAACTCGTCGATCAGCGCGCGGCACTCGGCCGTGCTCAGCTCGCCCGGGTCCCGCCGGCCCGAAGAGGACAGGCAGTGTACGCACGACAGGTTGCACGCGTACGTCAGCTCCCAGGTCAGGCAGATCGGCGCGGCCAGCCCGTACTGGAATTCGTCCACAAGCGACATCGCGCGGCGCGGGGCCGCACTGTCCTCAGTAGACACCGCACATGCCGTCGATCGAGACCTCTTCCACCAGGAGGCTTTCCAGCAGCTCCCCGTCGGCCGCGCCATCCTCGACCGCTGGGATTTCGGCCACGGTCTCTTCGGTCATCGTCTCTTCGCTCATGGTGTCCCCTCCTCCGGTTGAATCCGTACGATCTATCGAAGTTCACCACTGAGGTCCAGTGGCACCAACGGTACCGGGCCGGCCAGCTCATTGGGTGACGCCGGCAGGTAGGCGAAGTTTCGGGCGCGCGCCCCGCCGTCCACGACGAAGTCGCAGCCGGTGATGAGCCGGGCATAGTCCGAACACATCCACGCCACGCAATGTCCGATGTCGGTCGGCGTCCCGGTGCTGCCCATCGGCACCATCGGCGTCCGCGGCCCGAGCCAGCGCGCCGGTCGCCGCCACGGCTCGGTGCCGCCCTCCGCGCCCAGGCCGCCCGGGCGCGGTGGGCGGTCCAGCACGCCACCCGGCCCCTGCGCCGCGATCAGTTCGGGGTTGTCCGGGGTGGGTGCCGTCGGTGTGAAGCTGTTGACCCGGATCCCGTACGGCGCCAGGTCCATCGCCGCGGCCCGCACGAAGTTGTTCACCCCGCCCTTGTGGAAGGCGTACGCGATCACGCCGGCCGAGCCGGACCAGCCGTTGGATGAGGAGATCGCGACGATCGAGCCGCGGATGCCGTGCTCGGCCATGTACCGCCCGGCGTGCTTGGTGTTGAGGAAGTTGCCGAGCGCGGCGACCCGTACCGCCCGATCGAAGAACTCCGTGCTCTCGTCCAGCACGCCGCGCCCGCCCAGGATCGCCGCGTTGTTGACGACGATGTCCAGCCGACCCCACGTATCGGTGACGGTGCGCAGGTACGCCAGCACCTGCTCCTCATCGGTCACATCACCGGGTACCGCGATCGCGGTGCCGCCGTTGCGTTCGATGCGCTTGACCGTCGCCTGTGCCGCCTGTGGATCGATGTCGTTGCAGGCGACCTTGGCACCGTAGCGGGCGAGCGCCAGGGCGATACCGCTGCCGATGTTGGGTCCGGCGCCGGTGACGACGGCGACCTTGTCCGCCAAGGAAATCTCCATGCTCACTCCAGTCTCTGGGCGGGCGGCTGGCCGATCGGTACCGCGCTGCGCGACCAGCCGGCGAACCCGAACGGCCGCACCACCATCGACATCGCGGCGTTGCGCGCGCCGGCGACGACAATCAACAGTTGTTCGGGAGCGGGCAACATGTGCAGCCCGTACTCGTCGATGCCCGGTCCGGTCCGCCCGGCGAGACCCTTGCCGACCCGGGCCAGGTCCTCGTGGCTGCGCACGCATCGCTCGTAGAGCCACCGCTGTACGTCGCGTTTGGCGTACCCGCCGGCGGCCAGTGTCTGCGCGTGCTCGACGCCGAGGATCAGTCCGGCCGACGAGAACGGGACGAGCGCGGCACCGGTCCGGGAGATCGTGTCCGCGAGGTCGGCGAGCAGCTCCTCGGGATCACGGGTGTTCCGGTTGTCGACGAACTCGCAGGTGCGCAGCAGCGTGGCGCAGACCGCGTCGGTACCCAGGGGCAGGCCGACCTCGGTGGCGAGCGGCTCCCAGGGGCTCTCCTCCTCGTTCTCCCCCACGCAGAGCGTCCACCGCCCGGGTACGCCCTGGGTGGCCTGCTCCAGCTCCTGCGGGCGGATGCCGAAGACGTTGCGTACCACCAACCCGATGGCCCGGGCGATCGTCGCGTTGGCGCGGAAGCCGGGTCCCAGTACCCCGCCGCCGCTGTTGATCCGCAGCCGCTGCCGGACCGGACCGTTGACCACGATCAGCGGGGCCGGGCCGCTCGTCGACTGCCACCCGCCGCCCAGCACGGCCCGTTCGCGGCCGAGCGCCTCCCACGCCGCCAGCACCACCGGGAAGTACTCGGGCCGGCAGCCGGCGAGGGCGGCGTTCACCGCGGCCTGCTCCACCGTGCACTCGCGGTTCAGGTGCGGTACGGCGGCGATCACCTCGTCCGCGCGGCGCGCGGTCTGCGCGAGGAACTCCTCGACCATCGGGCGGGTCACCGGAACCACCGGTAGGCCGTCGGTCCAACCCTGGTCGTAGGCGTACTCGATGGCGGACCGGGCGTACGCCAGCCGCTCCCGATCGGCCGCGACCTCATCCACCTCCACGCTCACGCCGCCATCCCCGGGTGGCGGGTGGTCAGGGTGGCGACGATCTCGGGCAGCGCGGTCACCGCGCGCTCGCGCAGCTCCGCCGGCTCAAGGGGCGCCACCGGGTGCGGTATCCGCACGTAGTGGTAGCCCGGGCTGCCCTGCAGCGCGGCCATCGCGTCGGCGGTGACCCGGAACGCGTCGCTGCACACCACGACGGCGGGGATGCCGGCGCCCTCCAGCGCCAGCCCGTCGGCGACCGCCGAGGCGCTGCACGACCCGCAGTCGCCCACGCCGACCACGACGGCGTCGCAGCTTTCCACCAGATCCGCCAGGATGTCCGCCGGTACCGGGTCGGTGATGGACAGCTTCTTGCGCCGTACCACGCCCGCGGCACCGTGCTCCCGCGACAGCAGCGCGCCGACCTCGTCGAGGAACTGCTCGGCGTTGCGCTTGACGTTGGCGAGCAGGCCGATCCTGCTGCCCTTCAGATCGGGCTTGCGGGCGGCGAGGCCGACCGGGCCGGTACGGGTCGCGGGCCCGGCGGTCGGGTCGATCATCGCACTGAACATCGGATGCTCCTTCCGCTATGCCCCCGCGTACCGGACGTCGGCCGGGGTGGAACCGTCGGACTCATCGACCGGCTCCGGAAAGTGGCACGCCACCTCGTGACCGGGACCGAGCTCGCGCAGCAGCGGGCGCTCGACGGCACACAGCTCCTGCGCGCGGGGACACCGGGTACGGAACCGGCATCCGCTCGGCGGATTCAGCGGGGAGGGGGGTTCGGCTGCCGATACCGCGGGACCGGTTCGGCGTGGCCGGTTCGGGTCGAGGCTCGGGATGGAGGCGAGCAGGTCGACGGTGTACGGGTGCCGCGGCGACCGGTACAGCGCGTCCGCCGGACCCACCTCGCACAGCTGGCCCAGGTGCATCACCGCCACCCGGTCGCTGACCTGCTTGACCAGTGCGAGGTCGTGCGAGATGAACAGGTAGCTCAGCCCCAGCTCGGTGCGCAGCTGCTCCAGCAGGTTGAGCACCTGGGCCTGGATCAGCACGTCGAGCGAGGAGACCGGCTCGTCGCATACGAGAAGTGCCGGGTGCAGCGCGATCGCACGGGCGATCGCCACCCGCTGGCACTGGCCGCCGGAGAGCTCGCGCGGGTGCCGCCGGCCGTACGCGTCCGGGTGCAGACCCACCAGGTCGAGCAGGTCACGCACGAGGCGCCGGCGGGTGGTGGCGTTGCCTTCGCCGAATCCGATCAGCGGTTCCTCGACGATGTCCGCGATGCGCCAGCGCGGGTTGAGCGAGCCGTACGGGTCCTGGAACACCATCTGCATCTCGCGCCGGGCGCGCTTCAACCGGCTGCCCCGCAGCCCTACCAGCTCGGTACCGCGCAGCGCCACCGAACCGGACTGCGGGCGGGGCGCCTGCAGTACGCACCGGGCCAGCGTCGACTTGCCCGAGCCGGTCTCGCCGACGACCCCGAGAGTTTCACCGGTATCGATATGGAACGACACGTCCGAGACGGCGTGCACGGTACCGCCCCGCAGGCCGCCCGCACCGCGCACCTGGAACTCGTGGACGAGTCGCCGCACCTCCAACAGCCGGGTCATGCGGCGCCACCCACAGCCGCGCAGCTTGCGGAGCGGCTCCAGCCTGCGGTCTTCACAGCCGGCCCGGAGCGAGGGAGCGCAGCGACCGAGTCGGAGGGTCGGCTACAGGGTGGCCTTCCGGCCGCATGACTCGCGCGAGCGCAGCGAGCGCCAGTTAGCTCGGTCATGGCAGCTCTCCGTCCTTGCACGGATTCCAGCACGCCCACCAGTGGCCGCCCTCGTGCTCGACAAAGGGTGGCCGGCTCTCCGCGCATACCGGCTCGGCCTGCGGGCACCGCGGCTGGAACGGGCAGCCCGCGGGCAGCGCCGTCAGGTCGGGCGGCTGGCCGGGGGTGACCGGCAGCCGGGAGTGCGACGGGCGTTCCAGGCGCGGTATCGCGTCCAGCAGCGCGCGGGTGTACGGCATGCGCATCTGCCGGAACAGGATCCGGGTCGGCGCGTACTCCACCGCCCGCCCGGCGTACATGACGATCACCTCGTCCGCGTAGCTGGCCGCCAGCCCGAGGTCGTGGCTGATCAGGATGATCGCGGTACCGAGCCGGGAGCGCAGGTCGGCGAGCAGCTCCATGATCTGCGCCTGGGTCGTCACGTCCAGCGCCGTCGTGGCCTCGTCGGCGATCAACACCTTCGGATCCGAGGCGAGCGCGATCGCGATCATCACGCGTTGCCGCATCCCGCCGGAGAGTTGGTGCGGGTACTCGTGGAAGCGGCGCTGCGGATCCGGTATCCGTACCAGCGACAGCAGTTCCACCGCGCGCAACCTGGCCGCCCCGGCGGCGATCGCCGGGTTGTGCGCCCGGATCGCCTCGGTGATCTGGCTGCCGACCCGCATGGTCGGATTCAGCGAGCGGGTCGGGTCCTGGAAGACCATCGCGATGTCGGCGCCCCGGTGCCGGCGCATCTCCTCCTCGGGCATGCCGACCAGTTCGACTCCGTCGATACGGGCCGACCCGCTCACCGTGGCGGTGAGCGGCAGCAGGCCCATCAGCGCCCGCGAGCTGACCGTCTTGCCCGAGCCCGACTCGCCGATGAGCGCCAGCGTGCGGCCGGCCTGCAACTGGTAGCTCAGCCCGTTGACCGCGTGTACCCGGTGGCCGCCGTGGTCGAAGCGCACGCGCAGGTCGTCGACCTTGAGCACCGTGCCGTTCATCGGCCGCCACTCCACCGCGCGCGCAGCGCCTCGCCGAGTTGGTTGAAGCCGACCACGGTGAGGAACAGCGCTATCGACGGCCAGACCACGAGGTCCGGCGTACCGGAGAGGCTGAGCTGGCCCTGGAAGATCATGTTGCCCCAGCTCGGCGCAGGCTGCCGGATGCCGAGGCCGAGGAAGCTCAACGCCCCCTCGATCACCATGACGACGCCCATCCCCAGCATCGCGAACGTCATCAGCGAGGGGCCGATGTTGGGCGCCAGATGCCGTACCACGATCCGCCAGGTCGGCGTGC
The DNA here is from genome assembly GCA_051986465.1 of Rugosimonospora sp. Taxonomy (GTDB): domain Bacteria; phylum Actinomycetota; class Actinomycetes; order Mycobacteriales; family Micromonosporaceae; genus DATEJJ01. The sequence continues at coordinate 7,699 of JBPYFB010000333.1, read as the reverse complement.
CCGACAGTTTCGCGGCGACCATGAACGGTTGCTCGCGCAGCCGCAGCGCCTCCGCCCGGGAGATGCGGGCGAACGCGGGAACGGAGAAGAACGCCAGCGTCAGGATGGTGTTGCGCAGGCCCGGCCCGAGGCTCAGCGCGACGGCGACGATGAGCGCCAGCGACGGGATCGCGATGAGGACGTCGAACAGCCGCATGATGATGCTGTCGACGATGCCGCCCGCCTGCGCGGCGAGTGCGCCGAGGCCGCCACCGACGGCCAACCCGAGCAGGTTCACGGTCAGCGCCACGATGAGCGAGGTGCGGCCGCCGTAGAGGATTCGCGACAGGATGTCGTTGCCGTTCGGGTCGGTACCCAGCAGGTGTCCCGGCGAGAACGACGGCAGGAGCGAATCCACGACGTTGCCACCGGTCGGGTGCGGAATCGGCGCCACCAGCGGCAAGACGAAGCAGCCAAAGAAGATCAGTACGAGCAGGCCGGCCGGGACGCCGATCCGCAGCCTCCGCAGCCAGCCGCGCGCGCGGCCGGGCGCGGGTACGGCCTCGTCGGCGATGGGGGCGGGCGACCCCCAGACTTCAGTTACGGCCATAGCGGATCCTCGGGTCGAGCACTGCGTAGAGCACGTCGGTCGCCAGGTTGGCGAGCACGGTGATGACCGCGAATATGATCACGATCGCCTGTACCACGATGTAGTCGCGGGTGAGGATGCCCTGCAGCAGGTACTGGCCGATGCCGGGCAGCGAGAAGATGGACTCGATGATGACCGTCGCGCCGATCAGCCCGCTGATGTTCAGCCCGACGATGGTGATCAGGCCGAACGAGGAGTTGCGGAAGGCGTGCCGCAGCAGTACCTGCCACGGTCCGAGCCCCTTGGCCCGGGCCGTCATCACATAGTCCTCACTCTGCAACTGGTCGATCAGGTCGCTGCGCAGGAACCGGGCGTAGAAGCACAGCAACGGAAAGGCGAGCGAGAACGCGGGCAGGGCGAGCGAGTACAGGTTGTCGCCGAGGCCCTTGCTCACCGGCGTGTACCCGATCGCCGGGAACCAGCCCAGCTTCACCGCCAGCAACAGCACCAGCAGCAGCGCGAGCACGTAGTTGGCCATCGACACCCCGGCGGTCGTGACGATCCCGCTGACCCGGTCGAAGAGGCCGCCCGGCCGGCGCGCGGCCGCCAGCGCCAGTGGGATCGCCGCGGCCAGCGAAATGAGGAAGGCGAGCGCGAGCAGTTCGCCGGTGACCGCGAGCCGGGTGGGCAGCACGTCGGTCACCGGCTGCCGGCTCACCAGCGAGCGGCCCAGATCGCCACGGACCGCGTGGAACAGCCAGTCCAGGTACCGCTCGACCGGCGGCCGGTTGAAACCCATCTCCGCGTTCAGGCGCGCGATCTGGTCCGGCGTCGCCTGCGGCCCGAGCAGTTGCAGCGCGGCGCTGCCCGGGATGAGATTCAGCAGAATGAACATGAGGATGCTGACACCGAGCAGAATCGGTATCGCCGTCAGCAGGCGCTTGGCGATCAGTCGTACCGCCGGTGAACCCAGCACCGCGGACAGCGCCCGCGGTGCCGGATTCGTGCCTACTGCACGGCTCACGTCTGGCTCATCCAGACTTCGTCCCAGAGAATGCCCGTGTTCACCACCACCGGTGGGATCAGGGTGGTCAGGCCCGGGCCGTGCACGTTCTTCGTCACGACGCTGGCCGGTGCGAACGCGAGAATGAACGGCGCGTACGCCTGGTCGCTGATGCGCTCCCCGACCTGGAGGTAGAGCGCGTCGCGCTGGGCCGGGTCGGTTGTCTGCGATGCCTGCTGCAGCAGCCCGTCGATGGTCTTGTCGCTGATGCCGCTGAACGGCGAGGTGGTGGCGAACCGGAAGGCGACGCCGACGCCGACGGCTGGATCCCAGGCGCCCGCGGTCTGCAGCATTGCCTGCCACTTGCCGCCGGTGAAGTTCTGCACCAGTCCGTTGAGCTGGTCGGAGTGGATCTTCACCTTGATGCCGGCCGCCTGCCACTGCGTCTGCAGTGCGGTATCCACCTGGTCGGCGACGTACGCGCTCAGCGTGCCGAGGTCGACGGAGAGCCCACCGAGCTGCTGGACCATCGCCTTGGCCTTGTCGAGATCGTAGGTGCGGTACCCGGGGATGCTCGCGTGGTGGAACAGCCCGCCCGGTGCGGTGAAGGTTTCGCTTGCCGGGTAGGCGTCCTTGAACAGGCCCTTGCGGATCGCCTCGACGTCGGTCGCGTAGTAGATCGCCTCGCGCGCCCGGATGTCGTTGAACGGCGGGATCTTCGTGTTCAGCTGGATCACGTACGGCGAGGTGGCCGGCTGCTGAGTCACCACCAGCTGGCTGTTGTTCTTCGCCTGCTCCAGCAACGGGATGGTGGTCATTCCCTCGTAGGCGTTCGCCTGCCCGGCGAGCAGCGCCTGGTATGCGGGCTGGTCGCCACCGATGCTGCGGACGGTCAGCTTGTCCAGGTACGGCCGGTCGGGCACGAAGTAGTTGGGGTTGCGTTCGAGTACGAGCTCGGAGCTGAGCTGGTCGCTGACGACCTTGAACGGGCCGGCACCCACCGGCTTGATCCGGAAGTTGTCGCCCATCTGCTGTACGGCGGTGGGTGAGGCGACCCAGTTCACATTGGACACTACAAACGAGTTGATCGCGGATGCGTTGGGGTTCTTGAACTTCAGCACCACGGTGTCGGTACCGTCCGCGGTGATGGGGTCCTGGTCGGCCAGTACCCACGTCGGCTTGCAGGTGCAGTTGGCCTGCATGTCGCGCTTGATGTTGAAGACCACCGCGGCGGCGTCGAACGCTGTCCCGTCGGTGAACTTGATGCCTGGCTTGAGCTTGATGCTCACCGTCTTCGCGTCGTCCGAGTAGGTGTAACTTGCCGCCTGGAACGGAACGACCTTGGCGTTGCTGCCGTCGTTGTTGGCGACCAACCGGAACAGCCCGCCGTATATCGCGCTCATCTGGGTGAGGTTCCCGCCGCCGGTCGTGTTGGTTGCCGGGTCGAGACCGCTCGGCCACGACCCCGAGAAGGCACTGTCGTCCAGCACGACCAGCTGGCCGCCGTGTTGCGGCGCACCGGTGGTGGCCTTGCTGCTGGTCTCACCAGGCTTGGTACACCCGGCAACCACGAGTGCCCCGGCCAGCAAGAGACATACTTTCGCCCTGGTTCTCACTGCGCTCTCGCTTCCTCACGGTTACGTGGGGCTCGGGAGGTGATTTGGCTCACCTCGTCGTCCAGATTCGCGATTCGCGCCGACGTCGATACAGGCACCTTCCGTCCGATGGAAGAGAACTTCGACGATGCAGCCGGCCGGGCCGGCCACTGCCGGGCGGTCGATCCGGAGGGGCCTGAGGTACCGGATAGGCACAAATGTTCGCAACACTGTGGACAATCTCACGGGACGCGTTTAGTGTGCCTAACACGGCCGTAACACATCGGATTTCCCGGCAGCGCCCCCTCTGACGAGATGGCGTCTGCGGCTCGGCGAGCAGGTTCGCTGATCGTCCGGTGCGGCGCGCCGCCTCTGGTCATCACATCCGCTGTCGCCGTGCCAGCCTCACGCCACGCCCGCGGAGGTAGGAGATGACGAGTACCGGCCACACCGCCAAGGACAGCCAGGAATTGCGGCGCACGGCGCTCGGACGGGCGCTCGCGGTACTCAACGCGTTCGGCCCCCAGCACCGGCTGCTGTCGCTGAGCGAGATCGCCCGCCGGGCGGACCTGACCCTGCCGACGACTCACCGGCTCGTCAGCGAGTTGGTCGCCTGGGGCGCCCTGGAACGCCACCCCGCGGGACACTACTTCCTCGGCCTGCGCCTGCTCGAACTCGCCGCGCTCGCCCCACGCGGCCTGGAACTGCGCGAGGCCGCCTTCCCGTACCTCGACGACCTGCACCAGGCCACCCACTCGAATGTCCACTTAGGAGTGCGGGACGGGCACGAAGTCGTCTACGTGGAAACGATGCGCTCACGGGTGAGCGCGCAGATCTCCAGCCGGGTCGGCGACCGTTGGCCCCTGCACGTCAGCGGAACCGGGCTGGTGCTGCTCGCGTACGCCGATCCCGGCTTCCAGGACGAGGTACTGCGCGGCCCGCTGGTGCGCTACACGCCGAAGACCGTCGACGACCCGCACGAGTTGCGGCGCATCCTGGCCGAGATACGCCGGACCGGGGTGGTCATCGCGCACGACCAGATCACCATGCACGCCGTCGCCGTCGCGGCTCCGGTGCGCGGCCCGCGCAACGACGTCATCGCGGCGATAAGCGCGGTCGTCGCCACCGATGAGACGCCGCTGAACCGCCTCGCCGCGCGGCTGACCGATACCGCACACGCCATCTCGCACGCGCTGGGCGCGCAGACCCCGGCGCGGGTGACCCGGCGCCGGGGGCGGCTCACCGCGGGGGCGTGACGCCGAGGAACCGGAACGCGTTGTGCCAAGTGATGTCGTCCAGTACCGCCGGATCCAGGTCCAGCGAGCGCAGCGTGGCGCCGGCCTTGTCCTCTCTGGGTATCGCCGGGAAGTCCGAGCCGACCAGTAGCCGGTCGTGCCCGAGCAGGTCGATGAGGTACCGCAGCGCCCGGCGATCAAAGACCAGGGAGTCGTAGTAGAAGCGGCGCGCATACTCCATTGGGGACGGACCATCGTCCGGCATGATCGCCCGCTCCGGTACCTTCGGCTCCTCGTTCCAGGTACCGCCCCAGAAGTACTGTGCCCGGGGCAGCATCAGTGGGAAGCCACCGGCCGCGTGGCTGAACGACATGCGCAGTCCCGGGCAAGCGGCCGCGGTACCACCGGCCACTATGGACGCTGCCGCCAGGGCACCCTCGATGCCCACGACGTAGGTACCCATCGTCGAGGGCGGCAGCCGGTCGGTGGGCGCCGGCATCGCGTGCACGAAGACGGGGAGGTCCAACCGCTGCGCCTCGGCGAAGAAGGGCAGGAACCGGGCGTCACCGATGGATACGCCGAGCACGTTGGAGGCGATCTCCACGCCGTACAGCCCGAGCGCCCGGATCGTGGCGAGTTCGGCGGCTGCGTGCGCCGGCTCCTGCATCGGTACCATGCCGAAGCCGTACAGCCGGCCCGGTGCCGCCGCGCACAGCGCCGCCGTCGCCTCGTTGACGTACCGGGCCAGCGCGAGCCCGTCCCCCACCGGCAGGTCGTACCGCAGCAGCGGCGGCATCGGGGTGAGCACCTCGGCGTCCACTCCGGACTGATCCATCGCCTCGACCCGCCGTTCCGCCTCGAAGAAGACGTCGCGGGCCTTGAACCGGACTTGACCGAAGACGAGCAGCCGCGCCGTCTCGCCGTCGATGCGATCCATCCGGGGAAAGCATTCCGGGGCGCCGGCCGGATACTCCCGGGGCAGCAGGTGCGCGTGCGCGTCGATCAGCATCAGCTATCTCCCCCCGGGATGGACGGACACGTGGACGGCGGCTTCACCGGCGACCTCGCCGGCGAGCGTCTGCATCGCCAGGGCCGTATCGTCGAGGCCGAACGTGTGCGTGTGCAACCGTTCCAGCGGGAACCGGCGGGACTCGATGATCCTGATCGCCTCGGCGTAGCCGCGCGCGTCGACCCCGAACGCGCCCACGATGGTCAGCGCCCGGTTGATTATCAGATCCGTACGCACCGGTACCTCCTTGCCGCCCTTGAGCCCGGCGAGTACCACCCGCCCACCGTGCCTGGTCGCGAGCAGCGCGTCGGAGACCGGCGCGGTGGCCATCGGCGTGAGTTCCAGCGTGACGTCGGCGAGCTGGCCGTCGGTGAGCTCGGTGACCCGCCGCACGGTATCGGTCTCGTCGACAACGATCGTGTGGTCGGCACCGAACTCGCGGGCCAGCGCGAGCTTGTGGGCGTCTGTGGCGAGGCCGGTGACGATGATCGTACCGGCCCCGACGGCGCGGGCGGCGATCACGGCGGCCAGCCCGCGCTGCCCCGCGCCGAGCACCAGAACGGTATCGCCGAGGCCGACCCCGCCGAGGTGGCACGCCCACCGGACACCGGCGCCGACCGGGTTGAACATCACCGCCAGCTCGGCCGGCAGGGTCTTGTCGATCGGGTGCAGGATCGCGCCGGGCGACAGGTACAGGTACTCGGCCAGCCCGCCCCACAGTCCCGGCGCGACCGTGAGCGGGGTGACCCCGTGCCCGACCGTACGGTTGCGGCACGACTGGTACCGGCCGGTCAGGCACCGGTGGCAGGACCGGCACGGGACGATGACCTCGATCGCGACCCGGTCCCCCGGCTGGACACCCCAGGCGGCCGCGGCCCGCTCGCCCCCCTCCTCGATGATCCCCAGCGGCTCGTGCCCGGGGATGAACGGGTTCGTGGCGTTCCCGAGGTGGCCCTTGTACGTCTCCACGTCGCTGCCGCAGATGCCGTTGGCCTCCACCCGCAGCAGTCCGTGGTCCGGCCCGATCGACGGGCGCGGAAACTCCTGGATCTCGATCTGCCGCGGCCCGAGTTGGACCGCCGCGCGCACCGTGTCAGCCATGCCGGGGCCGCGCCTTTCTGGTAACCGGAAATCTCATAGCGCGAGCCGGGTCAGCCGGCTCTTCATCTCCGAGCGCTCGATCGAGCCCGGCGGCACCAGGGTGACGCTGGCGGGAACCGACAGCCGGGCCCGAATGGTCGACTCGATCGAGCCGCGCAGTTCCTCGCGGTCGCCTGGGTGCTCGCCCCATTCGGCCTCCACCCGCAGCGGCGGCTCCACCCGCGGGCCCTTGGCGGACAACAGAATCTGCATCGCGCCGGAGGTGCGCGGGTGCAACCCCTGCACGATGTCGCGGACGGCGGAGGGAAAGACGTTGACGCCGAGCACGATGAGCATGTCGTCGGTACGGCCGACGCAGCGGATCAACGGCGCCCCGTCGGCCGCCCGCGCGGTGACCCGGATCAGGTCCCTGGTGCGGAACCGGACCAGCGGGCAGCACTCCCGGTCGACCGAGGTGTAGACCAGCTCGCCGGTGACTCCGGGCTCGGCCGCGAGCGGCTCGCCGGAGTCCGGGTCGATCAGCTCGACCAGTACGTGCCGGCCGCCGGTGAACCGCATCCCGCCGGTACCCGGTGCCTCGCCGAACAGCACCGGAGCCATGTCGGCATTGCCCAGCCCCTCGGTGACCCGCGCGCCCCACTCGGATTCGAGGCGCTCGCGGAAAGCCGGCTCGCCACCGCCCGGCTCGCCACCGACGAACACCTTGCGCAGCCCGAACTCGCGCGGGTCGCGGCCGGCCTTCTCCCGCACGTACTCGGCGAGGTAGCGGGCGTACGAGGGGGTCGAGTGCAGCGCGGTGACGCCGAGCGTGTCCATGGCCTGTATGGCCTTCTCCGAGGCCCCGGTGCCGATCGGGACGACCGTGGTCCCGATCCGCTCCAACGCGTCCTGGATCGGCCGCCCGCCGACGAACAGGGCGAGCCCCGAGCCGTGCACGACAACGTCCTCGCGGGTGGCGCCCATGGTGCGGAACGCGCGGGCGACCATCTCGGTCCACGCGTCGACGTCGCGCTGGGTCACCCCCACCCAGCTCGGGGTTCCGGTGGTACCCGTGGAGGCGTGTACCCGGATCACCTCGGCCATGCCGACCCCGGCATGCCGGCCCAGCGGCGGCGCCGCCGCCTGGCTGTCGCGCAGCATCTGCTTCTCGGTGAACGGGAAGCGGGCGATGTCCGCCAGCGACGCGAA
>JBPYFB010000332.1:0-2927 GCA_051986465.1 Rugosimonospora sp. | reverse complement strand
CCCGGGTCCGGAGTCTTGCCGGCGGTGGTCAGCGCGCGTTCGGCGTCGGTACGCGGTACGCCGATGTCGACCAGGTCGCGGCAGTAGGCGGCCGGGGTCTGCGTCGCAGTGTCCACAGGGGACATGTCGACGCCGGCCCGGTACAGGTTTGTCTTGGCCACGCTGGCCTTGCCGCCGACCAGGGTCATCGGGTCGTTGGTGGGCACCAGCGCGACCGGCGGCGCCTGGTGCGCGGCGGCCTGCAGCTCGTTGAGCGCGAGCGCGGTCGCCGGGTGGCCGTTGTCGGCGAGGTCCGGCGCGGTGAACGGGGCGCAGCCCAGGGCCGGCATCACGAAGTTGTCCAGCAGCCCCTCGTCGCTGCCGTTGACCTGTACCTTGGCGCCCTTGGCGGCGAACGTGGCCTGGTTGGCCGCGGTGTTCTGCGCGGTCGTTCCGTCGGGCAGGAACAGGTAGGTGGCGGTCACGTTGTCGCTCTGGTCCATGTCGACCAGGCCGAAGTCGCGGGTGGTCGGGCAGGTCTTGCCGTCCTTGCCGGTACCGATGCCGGGCACCGTCAGCTTGCCGGCCGCGATGGCGTCATTGGCCGCCTTGAAGAACGCCGCGGCGCCGCAGTAGGCGTACTGGCCGAAGATGGAGCCGGACAGCCCGTTCACGCACGCGCCGGCGGCCAGGCTGCCGCCCGAGTCGCCGAGGGTGAGGTTGTCGCCGTTGAAGCCGAACCAGATGCCGACCACCGCGCCGGCGGGCAGCTTCGGTACCACCGGCGGAGCGGCCGGCGACGAATTGCCGTCCACGACAACCGGGTTGTAGACGGACAGCGCTCCGGTGGCCGGATCGACGATGGTCGCCTGCACGAAGGCCGAGGAGCCCGGGTCGGACTCCTGACACGGCGCCTGCAGCCGGTACGGCGTGGCCAGCCCCTGGGCGCTGAGCGGATTCGCCGGTACCACCAGGGTGCAGTCCACGGTCGCGTCGTCGGCGCGGGCCGGCCCGGTGGCGGCCAGCGCGATGCCGGTGGCCATGGCGAACACCGAGGCGAGCAGGGCGACAAAGGCGGGCCTGGACCGGCGCGGTACCAGTGGACGCATGCGCTGCAGCAGGCTGCGCCGAACGATCCGGGGGCGCGGTGACAGGCTCTCCACGAACCTGATGAGTTCGTCGTCGTCGTCGTTGACGTGTCGGCCGGCCAACTGTCTGCCCTCCAGGGAGCCGGATGGGCGCCGGAAACCGTTGCGGGTAACGGGTCGGCGACCCTGTGTGCATCGGTCGATGTCACTGCTTTCGAAAGGTCACCATACTCGCGGAACGTGGAATGTCACGCATTCATAACTAACTTGCTCTGGGTACCTGAACGCTCACTAATCGCAACTCACTCGACACAGTGTCCACTGTGGACCCAACACGCACCGGCGTGGCTCGCGTACTATCGGTCCGGTGACCGCCTCCGGCCCGGGCAAGCTGCTCGCGATCAGCGATCTGCACGTCGGATACCAGGAAAATCGGCAGATCGTGGCCGAGCTCGCCCCGAGCGGCGAGCACGACTGGCTGCTGGTCGCCGGCGACGTGGGCGACGTGTACGCCGATGTCGAGTGGGCACTGCGGCACCTGGCCGGCCGCTTCACCCAGGTGGTGTGGGCGCCGGGCAACCACGAGCTGTGGACCCCGCCCGCAGATCCGGTGAAGCTGCGCGGCGAGCGGCGCTACGAGAGCCTGGTCGAACTGTGCCGCTCGCTGGGCGTGCTCACCCCCGAGGACCCGTACCCGCTGTGGACCGGTGAGGGCGGCCCGGCCCTGGTCGTGCCGCTGTTCCTGCTCTACGACTACACCTTCCGCCCGGTCGGGTATCCGACGGCCGAGGCCGCGCTCGCCCGCGCCTACGAGGTCGGTGTCGTCTGCAACGACGAGGTCCTGCTGCACCCGGACCCGTGGCCCAGCCGGCAGGAGTGGTGCCGGGCAAGGCTCGCGCTCACGCAGCGGCGGCTCGCGGAACGCGACCCGGGCGTGCCCACCGTGCTGGTCAACCACTTCCCGCTCATCCGCGAGCCGACGGACATCCTGCGGTACCCGGAGTTCGCCCAGTGGTGCGGCACGACGGCGACCGAGGACTGGCACGCGAAGTACGGCGCGGCCGCGATGGTCTACGGACACCTGCATATCCCGCGGCGTATCTGGCGCGACGGCGTGCCCTTCGACGAGGTGTCGCTGGGCTACCCGCGGGAGTGGAAGGCCCGCCCCGAACCGCCCGGGCGGCCGCGCCAGATCCTGGCCGATCGGGCCGGCGCGGCGACCGCGCTCGACGCCGCGGCGCGCGACGTGGCGACCGACCGCGGCGAGCCGGCGTGATCGAGGAGATCCTGCCCGTGACGGTGGCCGCGGTCGACGCCTTCGACGACCCGCCCGGCGCCGTGTTGTATCCGGAGGAGGCGGCGGTCATCGCGCGGGCCGTCGACAAACGGCAGCGCGAGTTCACCACGGCCCGGGTCTGTGCCCGGGCCGCGCTGGCCGCGCTGGGGCTACCCCCGGCGCCCATCCTGCCCGGGCAGCGCGGCGCGCCGGGCTGGCCGCACGGCGTGGTGGGCAGCATGACGCACTGCGCCGGGTACCGGGCGGCCGCCCTCGCGCACGCCCGCGACGTGCTGACCATCGGCATCGACGCGGAGGTGCACGAGGCACTGCCCAGCGGGGTACTGGACCTGGTCTCCATCCCCGACGAGCGGCCCCGGCTGCGCCGGCTGGCCACCGAGGAGCCCGCGGTGTGCTGGGACCGGCTGCTGTTCAGCGCCAAGGAGGCGGTGTATAAGGCGTGGTTCCCGCTGACCCGCACGTGGCTGGACTTCACGGAGGCGGACCTGACCCTGCGCCGGTCCGGCGGGTTCAGCGCGCGACTGCTGGTACCGGGGCCGGTGTCCGGCTTCGAGGGCCGCTGG
>JBPYFB010000331.1:0-8732 GCA_051986465.1 Rugosimonospora sp. | reverse complement strand
CTCGTGGGAGCCGGGGCCGGGCTGGTCGGCGTGCTGCTCGGCCTCCTGCTCGGCGTGGTGGCGCTGCGCCGGGCGCGGCGGGTGCGCCGGTTGGAGCGGGGCAGCCCGGCGCAGCGGGTGGCGGGCGCGTGGTGGGAGGTGCTCGACGGGCTGCGGCTGGCTGGCCGGGCGGCCGGCGCTCACCTGGCCGTGACCGAGGTGGCCGCGCACGCGGCGCTGGCGGTCGGGCACCCGCACCGCGACATTCGGGTACGGCTGCCCGCGCCGCCCCTCGACGATCTCGCCGCGATCGTGAACGCCGTGGCGTACAACCGGGATGAGGCGACGGAGGAGCAGGCGCGGCTGGCCCGGGCGCAGGCCGTCGCGTACGTCGCGGAGCTGCGTGCCCGGCGCCCGTGGTGGCGCCGTCTACTGTGGACGATCGACCCGCGCCCGCTGGGCTGGTCCCGACAGCGTCACGAGGGCCGGACGAGGACCTGATCGGCGTACGGGCGGGTGGCGGCGATGAGCGCCGCGTTCGCCTCGTCGCTGCGGAACACCCAGTCGTGCGCCTGCGCCTTGTTGAGCCCTCGGGCGCGCTGCCGGCGCAGCAGCGCGTCGACCCGTACCCCGTCCGGCGCCTCCACGTACAGCGCCAGGTCCAGCAGCTCACGTACGGCGGCCCAGGGTGGCCTCGGTACGAGCAGGTAGTTGCCCTCCACGATGATCGCGCGTACCCGCGGCGACACCGGGATCGCGCTGCCGATCGACTCGTTGAGGGCGCGGTTGAAGGTCGGCGCGTACACGGTCTCCTCGCCCTGCTCGCGCAGCCGGCGCAGCAGGTGTACGAAGCCGACCGCGTCGAACGTCTCCGGCGCGCCCTTGCGGTCGGCCAGCCCCAGCCGGGCCAGCTCCGCGTTGGCGAGGTGGAACCCGTCCATCGGTACCGCCTGCGCCGCCTGCGGGCCGAACTCGGCGCGCAGCGCGCCGGTCAGGCTGGTGGACAGCGTCGACTTCCCGGCGGCCGGGGCACCGGCGATCCCGACGATGATGCGCTGCCGGTCCGAGTCGAGCAGCGGCGCCAGCGCGTCACGGGCCGCGGCGATCAGGAGGGGGTGCGAGCTCGCCACGGCGATTACCTTCGCACACGCGCCGCCTCGGCCACGCCCCGGCCGGCACCCTCGGTCCGCTCAGACGGCCGGTGCGGAGAACCAGCTTCCGCCATGATGTTGGGGTGCGTGTGGTCTCCGGCTGTCTGGGTGTGCTGATTCTGGTCGCCACCCTCACCAGCATGCTGCGCGCCCTGATCGTCCCGCGCGGCCTGCGCTCCGTCCTCAACCACACCCTCTGGCGCGCGTGGCGCGCGGTACTGCGGGCGCTGGTGCGACCCTGGCGCAGCTACGAGCGGCTGGACGCGGTGCTCGCGTGGCACGCCCCGCTGATCCTGATCAGCACCCTCGCCTGGTGGCTGCTGTCCCTCCTCCTCGCGTACGGGCTGCTGCTGCACGCGGTCTCCGGGCTGCCGCTGCTCTCGGCACTACGGGAGGCCGGCTCCAGCCTGTTCACGCTCGGCTTCGCCTCCACCGCCCGGCTGCGGCTGACCGTCGTCGACTTCCTCGCCGCCGCGAGCGGGCCGCTGGTCATCGCGCTGCAGATCGCGTACCTGCCGACCCTGTACTCCTCGTACAACCGGCGCGAGGTGGAGGTGACCCTGCTGCAGAGCCGCGCGGCGGAGCCGGCCTGGGGTCCGGAGCTGCTGGCGCGGCAGGCGCTGGTCGGGACCATGGATGAACTGGCCACGCTGTACCGGAGGTGGGAGCGGCTCGCCGCCGACATCGGGGAGAGCCACGCCAACTATCCGGTACTGCTGTCCTTCCGCTCGCCCCGCCCGTACCGCCACTGGATCATCGCCCTCGGCACCGTGATGGACGCGGCCGCCATGCACATGGCGCTCGTACCGACCGGGGAGCACGTGGCCGCCGCCCGGCTGATGGTGCGCGCCAGCTTCACCGGGCTGCGCGACATCGCGCGGGTGACCGGCATCCCGTTCGATCCCGACCCGCAGCCCGACGCGCCGCTGCGGTTGACGTTCGAGGAGTACGCGGAGGGCGTGCGGCACGTCCGGGAGGCCGGGTTCATGACGCAACGCGACGCCGCCGAGTCGTGGCCGCATTTCCGCGGCTGGCGGGTCAACTACGAGAACATCGTGTACGAGGTGGCTCGGCTCACCGACGCGGTACCCGCGCTGTGGAGCGGTACGCGCGACTGGCCCAGCCGGCCGCTGTCGCCCCAGCGCCCGCTGGACCGCCGGCCCGCGCCCGCCGAGGCCGACTCCGACTGACTGATCGACCAGTCAGGCGTTGATCTCGATCGTCGGCACGTCGCGGTGGCGCTGGAGGAAGCCGCGGATCGCGATGAGCGCCGCGATCCCGTCCCCGACCGCCGCGCCGAGCTGCTTGGTGGCGCCGGAGCGCACGTCCCCCGCCGCGAACACGCCCGGCATCGAGGTGGCGAACGTGTCGTCGGTGACCACGAATCCCCACTTGTCGAGTCGCAGCGTGTCGCCCAGCCAACCGGTGGTCGGGTCGAGCCCGATGAACACGAACGCGGCATCCGGGTGCCAGCGGTACTCCTCGCCGGACTCCCGATCGGTGGCGGTCACCTCGGTCAGCTTCCCGCCGGTACCGGAGAGCGACGTGATGTCGGTGTTCAGGTGGATGGTGAAGTGCGGGTCGCCGCGCACCTTGTCCTGCAACAGCCGGGACGCGCCCAGCGCCGGCCCGTGCTCGACGATCCGGATGCGATCGGCGAACTTGGCGAGGAACAGCCCCTCCTCCAGCCCGGAGTTGCCGCCGCCGACCACCAGCAGCTCCTCGGCGCCCTTGTAGAACGGGCCGTCACAGGTGGCGCAGAAGTGCACGCCCGCGCCGGTCAGGTCCTCCTCGCCGGGTACCCCGAGCCGCCGGTACGCCGAGCCGGTCGCGACGAGCACGGCCGGCGCCGATACCCGCTGGCCGGAGGCGAAGGTCACGGTGACCGCGTCGTCCTCGGTGGCCAACCGGGCCACCTCGACCGCGGAGAGCAGCTCCACGTCGTACCGCCGGGCCTGCGCGACGAACCGCTCGGCGAGTTCCGCTCCGCCGATGCCCTCCGGAAAGCCCGGATAGTTCTCGATCTTCTCGGTCACCCCGGCCTGGCCGCCCAGCCCCGCCTTGTCCACGACGAGCGCGTCGATGCCCTCCCGGGCCGCGTAGATCGCGGCGGCCAACCCGGCCGGGCCACCTCCGATGATCACCAGGTCGTAGCAGGTCTGTTCGGCGGCGACGCGCAGCTCGAGCTTTGCGGCGATCTCGTCGTCACCCGGCTCCACCAGGTGGCTGCCGTCGGGGAAGACGATCGTCGGGATGGTACGGCCGCCGCCCTGCAACTGCTCGACGTACCCGAGCCCGTCCGTGTCCTTGTCGATGTCGATCCACCGGTACGGCACCCGGTGCTCGGCGAGGAACTTCTTCGCCCGCTTGCAGTCCGGGCACCACGGCGCCCCGTACACGGTCACTTGTTGCGGTGAGTTCACGGCCCGATCGACCCCCGCCCCAGCCCGGACAGCTCGTCGCAGAGCGCGCCGAGCACGGTACGCAACTCCGCCCGCGACTCCAGTACGAGGTCCGCCGCCGCCCGCAGCGGCGCGCCGGTCTCCGGGTTCGGCAGCGCCACCCGTACCCCCACGAACGCCGGATCCCGCGCCGAGCGCCGGTCCAGCGCCGCGAACGCCTCCAGGTCCGACACGTCGTCGCCGAAGTACCACGCCGAGCGCAGCCGGGCCGTCTGCTCCGCGATGACCGTCCCCTTGTCGTGCCCGGGCGGGCGCAGCTCCACGACCATGCGCCCGGTGACGCGGGCCAGCCCGGTCACCATCGCGGTCTGCTGCGCCCACGCTTCGACGGCGTCCCGCGCCTGCGGCACCTCCCGGTAGTGCACCGCCACGGACAGCCCCTTGTTCTCCACGCGTACCCCCTCGGGCAGCGCAGCGCGTGCCCGGGCAACGAGCTCGCGGACGAGTGGCACCCACTGCCGGGCCTCCGGGTCGGTAACCGGGTCCCGTCCCGCGTCCCGCAACTCCAGACCGTACAGGCCGAACAGCGTCACGTGCCGGCGGTTGGCGATGTGCCGGGCGAGGAACGAGACCGGGCGGGCGGAGACGATCGCCACCCGGCGGGTGTGCGCGGCCAACGCGTACACCGCCTCGAGCAGGTCGGGGTCGGGTACCGCCGCATCCGGGTCGTCCTGGATGGGCGCCAGCACCCCGTCGAAGTCAAAGAAGAACCCGCGCGGCGGCCGGCCCAGACGCAACCGGGCAACGGCCTCCTCGGCGTACTGCGACCCGATCATGTCCGCAGCGTACCCACAATGCGGATTGTGCAAAGCAGAAGCTGGGTGGGCGGTTGCCCGCCCACCCAGCTGTCGTTCCGCGGTGGTGCCGACCTAGGGCCGGCGTTGTCTCAGCTTCCCGACGCGGTGATCGGGCTGGGCACGGCGTTGGAGCCGCTGTAGGTGCCCTGGAAGCCGAAGGTGGTGCTGGCGCCCGGTGCGAGCGAGCCGTTGTACGGCATGTTGCTCCCGCTGAACGTGGCGCCGGACTGCGTCCACGTCACGTTCCAGGCGTTGGTGACCTTCTGGTTGCCCGCGAAGGTCCAGCCGACCTTCCAGTTGCTGATGGCGGCGGTCGAGTTGTTGGTCACCGTCACCGTGACGACGAAGCCGACGCCCCAGTCGCTGTCGATGTGGTAGCTGGCGGTCACCCCGCCGCTCGCCCTCGAAGGAGACGAGGACGCGGCCGCCGAGGACCGCGCCGCGCTGGGCGAGATCTGCGTGCTGGGCGAGATCTGCGCGCTCGGCGAGGTCCTGGGCGACGTGGAGACGACCGCGCTCGCCGACGCGCGCGCCGCCGAGGAGGACGGGGCGCTCGGACTCTGCGACGAGCCGCCGAGGAACAGCTCGCTGTAGAGCGCGAGGGCCATGGCGATGTCGGCCTGCGCCCAGAACCGGTGGTACGTGAAGGACGGCGCGGGACCGGTCGGGTTCGCCAGGTACGCCGTGATCTTGCTCCACTGCGGGTCCTTCGTGTAGAAGGACCGGATCGACATGAACGTCGAGCTGCTGTTGATCGGGTCGCCGTTGGGCATCTTGCCGGTCCACCCGGACGGCACGAACACCGGGTCGCCGAACCGGCTGTAGTCCTTGCGCTGCTCGGGCAGCGCGATGCCAACGGTGTCAGTGTTGAACGACACCGCGTCGAGCAGGTTCTTGCCGATGGTCTGCGTGGACTGGTCGCCGGTCGCGGCCGCGTAGTACAGCAGGGCCTTGATGAGCGCGGCGGCCACGCCCACGTCCGAGCCGGAGTCCTGGACGCTCACGTGCAGGCCGGCGTTGGCGCCGGGGCTGGTGGGGTTCCAGGTGTCCGGCTGGCCCGACCAGCTCAGCGTGGACGGGATCGAGAACGCGCCAGTGCTCGGGGTCGACGAGATCAGCGGCTTGACCCAGGCGATCCACTTGTCCAGGACCGGCTTCACCGTGGCGTCCTTGGACAAGTAGTAGTACTCCATCCAGCGCTCCATGCCCCACGCCTGCATGCCGAACCAGTTGTTCGACGGCGGGTCGTGGTAGACCGGCTCCCAGTCGTAGAACATGCCGTGGAACGTGGG
Organism: Rugosimonospora sp.; assembly: GCA_051986465.1. Taxonomy (GTDB): domain Bacteria; phylum Actinomycetota; class Actinomycetes; order Mycobacteriales; family Micromonosporaceae; genus DATEJJ01. The sequence goes on along the minus strand of JBPYFB010000331.1, from coordinate 3,051 downwards.
GGTACCCGCCGGCGGCGCGGCGTACTGGCCGTTCCAGCTGTTCGTCGCGCCACCGGCGATGCCGCCCTCAGCCGACTGCAGCCAGGTGAGGAACTCGATCTGCCGGCTGAGGCTGGTCGCCCAGTCCGACTTGCCGGTCGCCGACTTCGGCGCCATGCCGGACACAGTGGACAGTGCCCACGCGGCCACCGGGTTCTGGTACCCGTGGTGGCAGGCGCCGTCACCGATGCGCCATGCCCAGCCGCCACCCGGCTCCGCGCCGCCCCACGCGTAGTACCAGCCGAGCAGGTAGTGCGCCGAGTTCTTGCCGCTACCCGCCGCGCAGCCGGTGGGGCTGGTGCAGTTGCCGATCTGCTTGAAGTACTTGTCGAAGAAGGAGTAGCGCAGGTAGTCGCCCATCTGCGCGGCCTTGGCGGCCGACGCCGAAACGGCGGATGCCTGGCCCTGCTGGGTGGCCCAGCGCAGCGCCCAGTACGACGCCTGGATCGCCCGCGCGTCAGCGTCCGGCGCGTTGGTGAACTTCCACTGCTTGGCGTAGCTGGAGTCCTTGACGAACAGGTCCAGGTACCCGTTGGGGCCGCCGTACACCATGAGGTCGGTGCAGGGCTGCGGGATCGTCTCCCACACCGACTCCTGGGAACCGCGCTGGTACGAGTTGATGTAGCACGGGCCGGAGGCGGACGGGCCGTTCTCGCCACCGCTACCGGCCGTGCCGCCGTACCCGTACACGTTGTCCACATCCAGCAGCCAGTGCATGCCGTAGATGTTCGCCGTGCCGTACGCGGACTGCAGCTCGCTCGCGATCGGGTCCGTGCCCGACTTGACCGAGGAGTCCAGCGCCGCCGGGTAGCTGGAGACGTCCGGGAACTCCGGCGCGTAGGTGGCCGGCGAGCTCGGGTTGTACGAGCTGTTCGTGGGCTGGTCGGTGCTGGTCGGGATGATGTACTTCTCGGCCGTCGCCCAGGCGGCATTGAACCGCGTCCAGTCGCCGGTCACCCGGCCGTAGACGGCCTCCAGCCAGATGAGGTAGCTCATCGCCTCGGAGGTCGACTCGTGCCCGTGGTCGGGTGCCTCGACCATCAGCGTCTCGACCGAGTGGTAAGGCACCCCGGACGAGTGGAAGTATCCGCTGCCAGACGCCTTCATCTTGTTGTACTGGTCGAGGAACTTCTGCGCATACGCGTCCGTGGCGGCCAACGCTGAAGAGTTGGAGCCGGCCACGATCTTCGTACCCACCGCCAACCCGGCCGCCGCGCCACCAACTGTGGCCACGAACCGTCTGCGGGAGATGCGGGACATACAAACCCTCCTATGGGGTTGGGAGCTTCCGGCCGGGGCCGGATGGGACAGTGCCGATGGGATCGATCAGTGGCGGTACGGGCGACGTCGGCGCGTCGCCGCCCGCGGCGCTATCACCGCGCCGGGTTCGCCGGCCGGGGGCCCGCCGGCGGCGCCTGCGCTATCAGTGATGTCATGGGCTAAGCACTCCTAGGACAGCGTGGCGAGCGGGGACGGCACTGAGTGGGTGCGCGTCGGTGCGCCACGAGAAAGGGGTGTGTTGCCCGGCCGGACGCGGGCGAAGGTGGTTCGCGCTGCGCACAGGGGTCGATACCCTCAAGCGACACCGTCCCGACCGATATGTCGGGTGCCCACCGGTGTCGCGCTGCGTCGCATCGGCTCTCGCGAATCCGCCCCGACATCGTCACATGGAAACGCTCCCATGGCAAGGTCGACGCGCGCGGCCTGGTTTTAGACAAGTTTGTCGATGCACACGACAAACTCCTCGCTGCTCATGCCAGTAGTCCTAGGGGCGCGAGGCGTTCATCTCCCGGTAACACGCGAGTCCGATCTTGCTAGGGGGCTTTTACAAATCGGAAACGGGGACTACAGTCCACAACCAACATCGATGGAAGCGCTCCCATCGAGGTAACTAGATAAGCCAGAACCGTCCACCTGGACGGAGAGCCTCGTGACCGGCGACGGGCCAGCCCGGACACCGTCGCCGGTCGCTCAACAGCAGAGGTGCGGAAGGAGGTGGTCGCCAGAACCACTGCGATGCGCCGGCTCCCGCACCAAGGCACACCACGCCGAGCTGCCAGCCACGCGTGGTGGGCCATCGGAACAGCCCGTGGGGACGGGGATTGCCCTCCTCGTCCCCACGGTACGCCGTCATGAACCACAGTCTATCGATCGGACAGTCACTCTCTCGGTCCTGATCGCCGAAGCTCTGCGCCTTGATCGTTTTCATACACTTTCAGGAGATCAGGATGACCGCCCGCCGCAGGATGGGTGTTGCCCCTGCGCGCCGCTTAACCCGCGTGGCCCTCGCGGCCACGCTTATAGCCGCCGCTACTGTCACGATCGCGACCCTTGGACCTTCCGCCATCGCCGCGCCTTCGCCCGCGGGCGAGTTCAACTACGCCGAGGCACTGCAGGAGTCGATGCTCTTCTACGAGTCACAGCGCTCCGGCAAGCTACCCGCCGACAACCGCGTCTCGTGGCGTGGCGACTCCGACCTCACGGACGGCGCGGATCACGGATTGGACCTCACCGGCGGCTACCACGACGCCGGCGACGAGGTGAAGTTCGGTTTCCCGGGCGCTTACGCGATGACCACCCTGGCCTGGGGCGGTCTCGCCAACGCGGCCGGATACACCAAGGCCAACCAGACCCAGTACCTGCTGCGAAATGTGCGCTGGGGTGACGACTACATCGTCAAGGCACACCCCTCCGCACACGTCTTCTATGGCCAGGTCGGCGACGGCGGCTCGGACCACGCCTTCTGGGGACCGCCCGAGGTCAACCCTTCATCGCGACCGTCCTACGCGGTGACGGAATCCTGCCCCGGTTCGGACCTCACCGGCGAGTCCGCCGCCGCGCTGGCCGCCTCCGCCATGCTTTTCCAGTCCAGCGACGCGACGTACGCGGCGACTCTGCTCAGCCACGCGAAGACCCTGTACGACTTCGCGGACAAGTTCCGCGGCAAGTACGACGCCTGCATCAGCGGCGCCTCCGGCTTCTACACGTCCTGGTCCGGCTACATGGACGACC
>JBPYFB010000330.1:0-3500 GCA_051986465.1 Rugosimonospora sp. | reverse complement strand
CCGTTCCGCCGTCGAGTCCCACATCTCGGTACCGCCGGAGAGGACCAGCGCCTCTCCGTCGTCGCCAGTGACCCGCGCAGCTCCCCTGCCGATCATGGTGTACCTGCGGAGACGGCCGTGGGTTCGGTACCGAACGCAATCGAACATCGGGCATAGTGGATGTATAGCCCGCTTTTCCGGCAGCCGATCTTGTGGTCCTCTTATGGGCGTGACCGTCGCCGACCATGCGGCAGACCCGCTTGCGGAGTTCCGCCGCCGATTGCAGGACCTGTTCATCCAGGTGCGTCGCCCGACGTACCGCAGCCTTGAGGCGCATGCCGACCAAGATGGCCGAGCGCTTCGGATCTCGACGCTCAGTGACCTGCTCAACGGGTCGACAACGCCCCGCTGGGACACGGTAGAAACTTACATACGTGCCTGCGCCCGATACGCGAAAGCCCGGACCATTCGCGTGGACCCGCAGTTGCTGGACCTGGACCGCTGGCACAGCGAGTACCGGAGCATGGAGAACAGGCTGGCCGACCAGGCCGCCCAACAGGAACAGGCCGCCGGCCGCACGGCGGCACCGCGGCGCCGCCGCCAGCTCGCCGCCCCCGCCCAACTACCGGCCAGCCCACCCGCCTTCACCGGCCGGACCGAGCACCTGGCCGAGCTGAACAAGCTCGTCTCCGGTGAGGCCGCCGGCCGGGCCGCCACCGTGGTCATCTCGGCCATCGATGGCACCGCCGGCGTGGGCAAGACCGCTCTCGCTCTGCACTGGGCCCACCGGGTCGCCGACCAGTTCCCCGACGGGCAGCTCTACGTCAACCTGCGCGGCTTCGATCCCAGTGGCCAGGTCATGGATCCGGCGGCCGCGGTACGTGGGTTCCTGGACGCGTTGGAGGTGCCCCGGCAACGCATCCCCACCGACCTGGACGCGCAGGCCGCGCTGTATCGAAGCGTGCTGGCCGGCCGGCGGATGCTCATCGTGCTGGACAACGCCCGCGACAGCGCCCAGGTCAGTCCATTGTTGCCCGGCTCGTCCGGCTGCATGGTCGTGGTCACCAGCCGCAACCAGCTCACCAGCCTGATCGCCACGCACGGCGCCACGCCACTCACCCTTGACCTGCTCACCGACAACGAAGCGGTGGACCTGCTCGCCAGTCGGCTCGGCGCCGAACGAATCGCCGCCGAGCCCGAGGCCGTGGCCGAGATCGTGGATCGCTGTGCCCGGCTGCCCATGGCGCTGGCCCTGATCGCCGCGCACGCCGCCGTCCACGAACCGGTCCAACTGCGGGTCCTGGCCGAGAACCTGCGCGATACCCAGTACCGCTGGCACACGCTCGCCGGTGACGAGCCAGGCAGCGACGTGCGCGCGGTTATCTCGTGGTCCTACCAGGGCCTGAGTCCCGACGCCGCGCAGTTGTTCCGGTCGCTCGGCCTGCACCCCGGCCCGGACATCACCACGGCCGCCGCGGCGAGCCTCGCCGCGTTGACGATCGCGCAGACCGAGCGGCTGCTCGCCGAGCTGACCCGGGCCAACCTGCTGACCCGGTACACTCCGGGCCGGTACACACTGCACGACCTGCTGCGCTTCTACGCCGCCGAGCAGGCCGAGCAGACCGAATCCGACGAGCAGCGGCACGCCGCCAGCCATCGATTCCTCGACCACTACCTGCATACCGCGTGCGCCGCGGACCGGTTGCTGGACCCGACCCGGGACCCGATCGTCCTCACCCCGCCGCAACCCGGCGCCAATCCACAGCACCACGCGGATCACGGGCGGGCCTTCGACTGGTTCTCGGCCGAGCACCCGGTGCTGCTCGCCGCCATGCAGCACGCCGCCGCCACCGGTTTCGACACGCACGCCTGGCAGTTGGCATGGGCGCTGCGGACCTTCCTGCTTCGCCAGGGGCACTGGCATGACCAGGCCGCCGCCGGCCACCTCGCGCTCGCCGCCGCCCGGCGGCTCGGCGATCCAGTCGCGCAGGCCCTCGCCCACCGGCAGATCGCGACCGCCGACAGCCGGTTCGGCCGGTTCGAGGATGCGCACGCCCAACTCACCCGCGCCCTCGACATATACACCGAGATCGGCGATCAGGTCGGGCAGGCGCAGACCCACCTGTCGCTCGGAAATGTCTGGGACCGGCGGGGCCAGACGCGCATGGCGCTGGACCACAGCCGCCAGTGCCTGCGCCTGTTCGAGGCCGCCGGTCACCGCCACGGACAAGCCAGCGCCCTCAACAACCTCGGTTGGTGCCACAGCCAACTGGGCGAATACCAGCAGGCGCTCACCTTCTGCGAGCAGGCTCTCGCCTTGCAACAGGAGCTGGGCGACCGCGGTGGGCAGGCCGGCGCGTGGGACAGCCTCGGCTACGCGCACCACCGCCTCGGCGACCTCAGCCAGGCCCTCGCCTGCTACGAGCAAACCCTCCGCCTGGTCCGCGAGGTCGGTGACAAATACGAAGAAGCCACCGCGCTGACCCGGATCGGCGATACGCACGACGCGGTGGGCAACGCCGGCGAGGCCCGGGACGCCTACAAGCAGGCGCTGTCCATTCTCACCGAACTCGACCATCCCGACGCCGAGGCGGTCCGCGCGACCATCGCGCAACTGCGGTCATAGCCGCGCCGGGCGTATCACAGTCCTTAGTAGACAGTTAATAGGTGATGCCGGTTCGGTGTCGTATCGAGCGTGTCCGTTTTGTCACGGGGGACAGCGACCGTTCGGACTTTGCGGCAGGCTTCGCTGGTCCGTTTTCCCCGACATGAGGCTGTATTGTGGCTCATCCCCTTGCCAGCTCAAGGCTAAAGTCGAGGTGGCTGCTCGCCATCGCCGCCGTGATGGTGCTGGCGGTGGCGACCCCGCTCGCCGTCATCCTCATCCGTGGCACCATGACGGCGCCGCCGGACGCCGTCGTACGGGACTACCTGAACGCTCTGGGCCGCCGCGACGCGACCACGGCCGTGGGGCTGCTTGCCACCGGGGGCTCCGATCTGCTCAGCGCGGAGGTGGTGGGCAACCCCGGCTACCATCCGCCGCGCCTGACCGAGGTACACACCGGCAGGGTCACCGCCACGACCGCCACCGTGACAGCCGGGTACGAGGTCGACGGACGCCCGTACCAGTTGCCGCTCACGCTGGTACGAGCCGGGGGCCTGGTACCGCACCGGTGGCGTATCCGCGAGGACCTGCTCTCGCTGCCGCTGCCGCCCGCATACTTCCTCAAGTCACTGATGGTCGCCGGTACCCGGGTCGCCACGAACCAGACGGAGATCGAGGGGGTCTTCCCGGGCGGATACGGGATCGCGCCACCGGAGAACCCGATCTATCAGGCCGCGCCGTTGACGGTGGTCGCCGGTACGAGCCAGGCGCCCGCGCTCACGCTTGCCCTGCGGGATACGGCGCGGCCGGCGATCGCGGCGCAGGTGCGGCAGTACCTGGACGCCTGCGCCCAGGTCGCGGAGCTGTCACCGCCGCGCTGCCCGTTCCGCGCCTGGATCTTTACGCAGGGTATGAC
>JBPYFB010000329.1:0-23077 GCA_051986465.1 Rugosimonospora sp. | reverse complement strand
TACGCGACCAACGAAGAGCGTGGCGGTTGGACCACCCGGGATCTGGCCGCCCACTACATACCCGCCGACCGGCGGCCGCGCGATGTGTTGCTGACCCGACCGCCACGTACGGACGGGCAACTGCTCGCCGGCGAGTGCACGGACGTGGCGAAGTGCCTGGGCCGCCCGGCGCGCGTCTGGGTCGTGCGCCTCGGCGAGCAGCACGATCCGCTGCACGGGCTCGGCGAGCAGAAGGAGGCCCTGCTGCGGCAGCGGTACCGCGAGGACCATGTCTGGCGCCTGCGAAACATGACGCTGGCGCTGCTGGTACTCAACACCCGCAGGCCGTGACAAGCAGCCGAGTACGGGCCGAAACCCCGAAGGAGAACCGATGTCCACCCTCCGGCGCAATCTGCGCACCCGCCAGATCTACGCCGACTGCTCGACCGTGGCCGGGCCGCTGCGCGACGCCGAGCGAGCCGATCAGCCGGTCGAGTTCCGGCCGGTACCGACTCGCCGGGAACGCCTGGTCCTTGCCCTGCTCGTGCTGCTGAACGCCGGTACCGCCCTGGCGTTCATCGGCTGGCTGCTGCTGCCCTGGCACGTGCCCGGCTGGGCCGGCAACCTGCACGGCGTACCGCTACTGGCCGCGCTGTTCGGCTTCTGCCTGGTGATCGGCGTCGAGCTGATCCGCCTCGCCCAGAACGTCGCGATGTGGGTCTTCGCCTACCACGCGCAGGATCCGGTACCGGTCGAGGCGCCGACTGGGCTACGGGTGGCGATGCTGACCACCATCGTGCCCGACCGCGAGCCACTGGACCTCGCCGAGCGCACGCTGCGCCACATGCGCCAGATCGCCTACTCCGGCCAGGTTGACGTGTGGATCCTCGACGAGGGAGACGACCCGCGGGTCAAGACCCTCGCGCAGCGGTTGGGAGTGCGCCACTTCAGCCGGCGCGGCCGACCGGAGTACAACCAGCCGGACGGGCCACTGCGCGCCCGTACGAAGGCCGGCAACCACAACGCCTGGCGTACCGACCACGAGCACGATTACGACGTGGTCGCGCAGATGGACCCCGACCACGTACCGCTGTCCTGCTTCCTGCAGCGCACCCTGGGCTACTTCCGCGACCCGGACGTGGCGTTCGTGGTCGCACCGCAGGTGTACGGCAACACCTACGAGAACTGGATAACGCACGGCGCCTCGGTGCAGCAGTACATCTTCAGCGGCACGGTCGAGCGCGGCGGCAACGGGCTGGGCGCGCCGCTGCTGATCGGCACCAACCACCTGTACCGGCCGGCCGCCTGGCGCCAGATCGGCGGCTACCAGGACTCCATCATCGAAGACCACCTGACCGGCATGCGCATGCTGTCCGAGACCAACCCGACGACCGGCAACCGGTGGCGCGGCGTGTACACACCCGATGTGCTCGCCGTCGGCGAAGGCCCGGCCTCCTGGCAGGACTACTTCAACCAGCAGAAGCGTTGGGCGTACGGCATCTGGGAGATCCTGCTGCGCCGCCTCGGCGCGGTACGCCAGCGGCTGACCTTCCGCCAGCGGCTGCTCTACGGCTGCGTGCAGTTCTACTACCCGAGCGTCGCCGCCGGCCTGCTGCTCGGCAACCTCGCGACCGCCATGTACCTGCTGTTCGGCATCGCCTCCATCCAGCTGCACTCGCTGACCTGGCTGGCCCTCTGGTCGGCCAGCCTCGCGAGCTGGTTCCTGCTCTGGTTCTGGCTGCGCCGGTTCAACATCGCCCCGCACGAGCGGGAGGAGTTCGGTATGCCAGGCGTTTTCTCCGCCCTGTTCGCCGGGCCGGTCTACGTCGCCGCCGCCATCGCCGCCCTCGCCCGCCGGCCGCTGACCTACGCGGTGACGGCCAAGGGCCGGCTGCGCCGCGGTACTTCGCTGTCCACCTTCCGGCTGCACTTCGCGTGGGCCGCGGTCGCCGCCGCCCTGCTGGCGATCAGTCTCCCGCTGCACCATGACTTCCTGGCGCTGCGCGCCTGGTGCGGCCTGACCCTCGCCGTCGGCCTCGGCCCGCCGGTGCTCGCCGGCGTGTCCCGGCTGCGCGGGGCGGTCCGCGGCGGCGCGCCCACCGTACGCGCCAGTGCCACCGCCCGGGCGGTCGGCCGGGTGTCGGCGCCGCCCCCGGCATCGGCGGTCGAGGCGCCGCGCAGCCCGGCCGTCGCCCCCCTCGCCGCGGCCGACGGGTTCGACCTCAACCAGACCCGCTGGCCCAGCGCCACCTACCATCCCGGCCACCACGATGGCGCCCCGGTCGAGGACGCCGACACCGGCAACCTGACGACCCGGCAACACGACGCGGACCCCGCCACCCGCGCCCGCGCGACGGGCCGCGCCAAGCCCAAGCGGCCGGCCAGGAAAGGCTCGGGCCGCGGCAAGAATCAGGCGGGGCGGTCATGACCCGGCCCTCCCCGGCCAAGCTCGCGATCGTCGTGGTGGTGGTCGCGCTGGTCGGCTACGTCGCGTTCGTGGTCACCCGGCACGTCGCCGGTGGCGGCGCCGGGCAGGCGGGCCGGGCCCCCGCGGCGGGGCGTCCCCCGGCGAGCAGCCCGGTGCCGCACCGCACCGCGCCGCCGCGGCCCTTCCCGCCGTCCGCCCACGTCTTCCTTGGCCTGCAGACCAACCAGGGCGGGTACGATTTCGCGCCGGTCGATGCGTTCAGCACGGCTACCGGGTACCGGCCCAGCGTCCTGCAGTTCACCCAGGGTTGGGCGACCCCCGGCTTCGACCGCCGGGGCTTCGACCGCGTCGCGGCCCGGGGCATGCTGCCGGTCATGAGCTGGGAACCGTGGAACTACCAGGAATCCGGGCCGGCGAACAGCCATGGCGACCAACCGACGTACCGGCTGGCGAACATCACCGCCGGCCGGTTCGACGACTACATCCGCACGTACGCCCAGGGCATCAAGGGGCTGGACTACCCGGTCGCGATCCGCTTCGCGCACGAGATGAACGGCTTCTGGTATCCGTGGTGCGAGCAGTCCAACGGCAACCGGCCCGGCGACTACGTCAAGGCATGGCGACACGTGCACGACATCTTCACCCAGGCGGGGGCCACCAACGTCATCTGGATCTGGAGCCCGAACGTCACGTACGCCGGCGCGGCCCCGCTTTCCGAGCTGTACCCCGGCGACGCGTACCTCGACTGGATCGGCCTGTCCGGCTACTACGGCACCGCCGGCATGAAGAACTACCGCTCGTTCGACAGCATCTTCAACCTCACCCTGACCGAGCTGGGCACCTTCACGCACAAGCCCATCGTGGTCACCGAGACCGGCGCCACCGACTCCGCCGGGCGCAAGGCCGCCTGGATCCAGCAGATGTTCCAGGAACTCCCGCACCACTCGGAGATCATCGGCGTCATCTGGTTCGAGGCGGTCAAGGAGCTCGACTGGCGGGTGGTCAGTGACCCCGCGGCCGCGGCCGCGTACCGCCAGGGCGCCGCCGACCCCCGGTACCAGGTCACCTGGTCGCCCAACACGGTTCCCCTCACCCAACTCGCGTCGGGCGGTGGCTGAGCCGGGTACCGCGCTGGGTGGGCTCTCAGAAACGGCTGAGGAACTCGACGCATACTGGGTCGATCCGACACGGCGTAGGGCTGGGGTGCATGACTGGGCATTTGGACCGACGCATGGACGAGCGCGACCGGGGCGGGCGGCGAGACTGATCGATGCCCACGAAACGCGCGTCCCACCCGGCGAAGAAGGCGACCCGGGCGCCCGCTCCACCGCCTCCGCCACTGCCCGCCAGCGCGTGGCAGCGGCTGCGCCGCGACCCCCGTCTCGGCGAGGCGGCCTGGGTGCTGCTGCCGCTGCGGGCATTCCTCGGCGTCACCTTCCTCTACGCCGGCCTGTCCAAACTCTTCGACCCCAACTACCTCGACGCGTCCTCGTCGCTGGGCGTGCACTCGCAGATGCTGCACGCCGCGGCGGGCTCGCCGATCGGCGCCCTGGTGACGTTCAGCGCCCACCATGCCGTGGTGACCGGGTTGCTGATCGCCTTCGGCGAGCTGGCCGCCGGGCTGGGCGCGTTGGCGGGCCTGTTTCCCCGCGCGGCGGCCGCCGTCGGCATGCTGCTGGCGTTGTCGTTCTTCCTGACGGTCAGCTGGCGCACCACCCCGTACTACTTCGGCTCGGACATCGTGTTCCTGTTCGCGTGGACGCCGCTGCTGCTCGCCGGGGACGGCGGCCTGCTCTCGCTGCAAACGCTGGTGCGGCGGCGGGTGCGTCAGGGGATGCGGCTGCCGGCGGTGGCTGCCGGCCGGGAGCCGGCCGGCCGCACCGCCCGCGTTGAGCGGCGGACCGCGCTGGCCAACGGCAGCATCGCCGCCGCCGTTGGCGTGGTGGTGACCTTCGGCGGCTCGGCGTTGGCACTCGGACGCCGCCACACCGCCCCGTCCTCCGGCGCGCCGAGTCCTGGTACCGGCGCACCGACCCCGGATGCCGGCACGGCGGCCCCCACGGGCCAGGCGATCGCCAGCGTCTCGGACGTCGCCGTCGGCAGCGCCAAGAGCTTCACCACCGCGAACGGCCAGCCGGCCTGGCTGCTGCACCCCACTACTTCGACCTTCACCGCGGTCAGCGCGGTCTGCACGCACCAGGGCTGTCCGGTCCAGTGGGCCGGGGGCGGGTTCCAGTGCCCCTGCCACGGAGCCACATATGACGCCACCGGCAACGCGACCGGCGGGCCGGCCCGGGGACCGTTGCAGCCGATCGCGGTTTCCGTCGTCGACGGGCAGGTTCGCACAGCCTCATGAACCTGGACCGAATGTCTGAGATGAATCTGCGCCAGATGACCACGGATACCGTGAATGAGGCGGTCGGGCGGTCACACCGTACGGACCCGGTAGTCGGCGCCGCGGGTGGCCCCGCGGGCAACGCCCGACTGACGGCCTGGACCGGGGCGGTCCTGTTCGTGCTCCTGGCGGTCGAAGGTGTGACGGTGCTCGACATCAGCGGCCTGCTCACCTGGCACGTCGTCGTCGGTATCGTGCTGATCCCACCGGTGCTCCTGAAGACGGCGAGCACCGGGTGGCGGATCCTGCGGTACTACACAGGCAGCCGGCCGTACCGGCAGGCCGGTCCGCCGCCGATGCCGCTACGCGTACTCGGGCCACTCGTGGTGGTAGCCACGCTCGCGGTCCTCGCCTCCGGAACGGCGCTGATCGTGTTCGGTCCGCACGCGAGTCGCCGCCCGCTCCTGGGCACCGCCGGCGCGGCGGTGGACGCCGTGATGATCCACAAGGCCACCTTCGTGATCTGGCTTGGCGTGACCGCGCTACACGTACTCGGCAGACTGGTACCGGCACTCCGGTTGACCCTCCCGTCGAAGGCGCCGGCCGCACCCGGTCGGCTGTGGCGCGGCGGCGCGATCCTGCTGACCATGGCCGCGGCGGTGGCGGCGGCTGCCATCGTGTTCGCGACGGTGGGGCCGTGGCATTCCCCGTGGGGCCGCTGAGCCCCGGCGGCTACAACTGGTGCTTCTCGGCGACGGCGATGAGGCGCTGGCGGTGCTGCGGGAACTTGCGATGGCCGTACTGGAGAAGCACGCGCGCCTGATCACGCATGCCCCAGCGGGCGGCGAAATCCGCCAGACTCCAGAGGGGCCCGAGCGAGCCCCGGCCCTGCTGGCGCACCCAACCGTCCACAATGGCCGCTCGTGAGGAAGCGCTGTCCGCCCAGGGCAGGACCTCGGCGAGCAGTGCGGTGGTGATGGCTTCGACAGTGCCGGCCACGTCGTACCAGTCGCGCGCGTTGACGTGGTCTCCGATGCCCGGGAACTCGAGGCTGCCGATCCAGTGCACGGCGTGCGGGTCCCCGTCCGGGGCGTCGAACACGTTGAGGCGCAACGATACGCACTCGGCCGAGTGTTCGCCGTAGCCGCGCCCGATCCGGACGATCAGGACCACGCCGTCACCGACCCGGTAGAAGCCGCCCAGGCCCGTCGGCTCGCTGTCGGCGCTGGCTGGCCCTTCATCCTCAAGGCTCATGTGCAGGCGTCCGGTGAACCCGTGCTCGGTCATGGTCGCCGCCACACCGACGGCCAGCTCGCTCAACTCGACTGCACTGAGCCAATCGCGCGGTATGGGCCGGGGCCGGCGGTTGACGTCGAGCAAGGCCCGGATCACGGCGGCATGCACATCGGGTAGTGACAGGAAGGTACGGACGAGCAACCATTCCCGGTCCGGATGCTCGACCGCCTCGATGCCCGGCTGGTCGGCGAGGGCGAGCTCCAACCCGTCCCACCCGATGTCGGCGTACGAGTGCACCTCGTCGGACATGGCGACCTGCGTGGTGAACCCGTACTCCAGATCCGCGGCATCCCGCGGCTCGACCTCATCGACGCCGATGAGCTTGCGCAGATCCTGAAGGTTCAACACCTCGCCCGGATGGCGCGACGTGACCGGCCCGGCCGCGGCGATCGCGTCACCGACCGGATCCGCGGAGGTGGGAGCCGACCGGATGAACCTGAGCCTTCGGCGCCGCAGCCACATGGCCAAACCGTACCGGTAACCGTCGACACCGTGGCAGGACCCGAAGCTTGCCTGGGGTCCTGCCACCCGGCCGGCGCAACCGCTTACCAGGTCAGCGGTGCTGTTGGCTCATCCATTGCCAGATGTGGGTTCCGTTGACGCTCGGGTCGTTGCGGGCGACGTAAATCCACGACCAGTGGCCGGCGAATTGGTAGCCGTTCCAGATGACGTGTTCGTACAGCGACATCAGGGAACCGGGGATCAGCTCGTGCGCGTGGACGGTGTTGGCCTGTGGCGGCACGGTCGGGTCGTCGCGCGAGGCGACCAGCCAGGTCGGGGTGTGGATGTGCGTCAACTCGGCGTCGGTGATGAGCACCGGGCCGCCCGGCTGAAGCGGCGCGACGACACCGCAGATCGGCACCGACGCGGCGAACTTGTCGGGGTACACGGTGGTCATCTTCAGGCTCATGTAGCCGCCGTTGCTGCAGCCGACGACGTAGATCCGCGCGGTGTCGATGGGGTACCGGCGAACAAGTTCGCGGATGTTCTCATCGATGAGGGGGGCGAAGCGGTCGCCATCCTCCAGCCAGAAGGACGTGCTCTGCGGTGCGACGACGTAGGCGCCGGAGAAGATCTGCTGTGCCTGCGGGGTGGCGAAGCCCAGCGCACCGCGGTTGGCCCGCAGCGTGGTCTCGTTGTCGTAGTAGTTGGCGGACAGCAGGCCGCCCTCACCCCCGCCGTGCAGCCAGACGACCAGCGGGTGCCGCCCACCCTGGTCGTCGCCGTCCTCTGCGGGCGAATAGAGCCGGTACTTCATGCCCGACGCCGTGCTGCCGTAGCTGAAGGCGTCCACTTCCGGGTTGGCCAGCCGACCCTGCACGAAACTCGAGATGGTGGTCGAGTGACCGCCGCGCAGGGCGATCGGGGCGTTCTGCGTGATGGTGTATTCGAGGTTGAGCCGCACGTTGCGGCCCACGCTCAGGATGTAGCCGAGCGTGCCGCCGCCGAGCTGGCCCTCCGCGTAGCTGAGGTCGAGCACGATGTTGCCCTGGTGGTCGACGCGGATCGCGGTCACCGGGCGGTCGAGGTCGTACTCGCTGAAAATCATGTCCCCGGGCGCGATCGGGATCGGGCTCGTGGCCTTGGCGTGCACGCTGAAGGTACCGGTCGTCAGGCTGGCCGGATCGATCGGGCCGAGCTGGGCGGTGTTCAGGGTGACCGAGGTGACCTGCTCGCCACCGTCGAGCGTTTGCGCGTCGAGCCTGAACCCCACGCTGGTGGTTGACCGACCACCGGCGTAGGCGGCGCCCGCGGGCAACGCCAGGCCGGCGGCGGCGCCCGCCCCGGCGGTCAGTAAGGTGCGACGGCTGATCGGAATCTCCATTGTGGACTCCTCCGGATTCGATCTCGTTCGAGGCGTTGGCAGGCTTCACTTAGCCAGCGAGGCTAGCCCAGAAGGCGCAGTTGTGCTCGTTGGCGATGTCGGTTGCGAGGGTGTTCCCGGTGGGCCGCAGTACCAGCGTGGTGTTCTTCGCCGTGTCGAACCTGGGCCACCCTGGCTGGCCGGCGACGGTCGGATCGCCGCCCTTGGCGAACGCCGCCCAGTACCGCATCATCTGGCGGGAGAGCGCCGATTCGGTCGGCGTCAGCGGCCGCTCCCCGAGGGTGAAGTCGAACAGGTAGGCCAGTTCCGCGCTGTGCGCGTTGGACATGTCGATGCCGGCCGGCGCGAAGCCGTACAGCGTGGGCGATGTCGGGTCGTTGAACTCGTACCGGTAGGTGGGTGTGCGGCCGGCGAGCAGCTCGGCCGTGGCGTTCACGGCACAGGCGATACCGGAGTCGGTGGTCACCGCGGCGAGGGCGTAGAACGGCGCCGGGTAGTTCGCGAGCGGGTAGCGGGCCAGCACCGCGGGCGCGTTGGCACCGTACGTCGCCTGGATCTGCTGGACGTATTGCGCGGCCGTGAGATTGGCCTGGGCGATGATGAACAGCTTGCCCTCCTCGCGCACACCACCGATGAGGACCGGGACCCTGTTCCAGTTGCCGTGCTGGATGGCGCTGCTCGGCTCGTCCGGCAGCACACCTGTCCCGTACGCCTCGCCGCGCACCACGACCTTCTGCTCGGCCGTGATGAGGTTGGGCGCCCACGCGGTGCGCAGGCACGCCACGGCGGTCGCCGGATCTGGGCAGCCGGCGGCGGCGGCGAAGCTCTGCCCCTGCTGCTGCGCCTTGGCGAGCGGCTGGGTACCGAGCCCGCAGCCGAGGCTCTCGATGACGGCCCGCTGGAACAACCCGGCGGCCAGCGGTGAGGTCATCAGGGTGCACACCGATCCGGCCCCGGCCGACTGGCCGGCGATGGTGACGTTTTGCGGGTCGCCGTCGAAGGCGCCGATGTTGTCCCGTACCCAGCGCAGCGCCTGGATCTGGTCGAGGGTCGCGTAGTTGCCGGAGCCGAGCGCCGGGTCCTGCGCGTCCAGTTGGGGCAGCGCGAGATAGCCCAAGGCGCCGAGCCGGTAGTTGATGCTGATGACGATCGAATGCGTCAGGGTGGCCATGGTCTGGCCGCCGTAGATGACGCCGGTGCCCTGGGTCCAGCCGCCGCCGTGGTACCAGACGAGGACGGGCAGCCGGCTGCCTGGGCGGGCATCGCTGGGTCGGTAGAGGTCGAGGTAGAGGCAGTCCTCGCTCACCGCCTGACCTTCCCGTACGCCGGTGGGCTGGAACTGGAGGCACGCGGGCGCCTGCCTGGTCGCGTCGCGCACCCCGGACCAGGACGCCGCTTGCGCAGGTGGCCGGAACCGTAGGTCCTTCAACGGTGGCGCCGCGTACGGCAGTCCGAGGAACCGGTCGGCGCCAGCGGCGGAGGCACCGCGTACCCAGCCGGTGGCGGTACGGACCGTCGCACTGTCCACATGGGACGGAGCAGTGCCGGTACCGGTACCGGCGAATCCGGTGACGATCGCGGTGAGCGCGGCGGCGGTACCGGCGGCGGCGCCGAGGCCGCGCATGGCGAATCGGGTGAGTCTCACGCCTGGTCCTTCCACAGTGGGCGGAGCGGGGGCGCCCCGATGCCGGAGCGCCCCCTGGTGCCGTGTGTCAGCCGACCACGCTTGCCCACAGGGCGAGCTTGTGGTCGGTGAGGTAGCCGTTGCTCGCGGCGGAGCACGCGGCCGGCGGCTGCCCGCCGGAGTCCGGTGTGTCGCAGGCCTTCAGCTCCATCCACGAACCGCCCGAGGTGCCGAAGCGCGGCCACGGCGGAACGTTCGCGGCGTTCGGGTCGCCGCCGTTCTGGAACCTGGACCAGAACGTGACCATCTGATCCGACAGGGCGAGCTCGTCGTCCGAGTACGGCAGGGTGTGCCCGAGGTACTCCCACAGGTAGCCCAGGTCGTCGACGTGTGTCGCGCCGAACTGGAAGGACGCCGCGGCTCCGCCCGCCTGTTGCAGCCGGTAGATGGAGTAGAACTGCGGGGTCTGCTCCTCGGCGAACTCGTACGCGTAGGTGTGCACCCAATGCGCCAGCGACTGGTCCAGTTGCAGCCGCGTGTACGAGGCTGCGTCGCTCTGCACCGTAGCCAGCGCGATGCCGGGGCTCGAGTACGCCGAAACCGGGTAGGCGGCGAGGATCGCGTCCGCGGCCGCCGGCCACGTGGCGCGCACGGTCGCCTCGTAACTCGCCGCGGTGACCGGGTGGCCGACGTAGTCGTTGCCCGAGAACACGAACAGTCGCCGCTCGTCGTGTACCTGGCCGTTGATGACCGGTACCCGGTTGATGGCGCCTTGGACGACGGCGGTCGCCGGGTCCAGCGGGAACGCCTGCCCACCAACGGCCGGACGGATCGCCACGACCTGCTGCGCCGCGAGGACCTCCGCGGAGCTCTTGCCACGCAGGCAAGCCAGCAGCGTGCCGGGGTCGGTGCAGCCGAGCGTCTTGGCGAACGCGGCACCGGCGGTGTCGGCCGCGGACTGCGCGGTCATGCTGCAGCCGCCACTGACGATCACGGCCTGCCGGAACAGGCCCGCCGCTGCCGGTGAGGCGAGCTGGTTGCAGACCGAACTGCCGCCGGCCGACTGCCCGGCGATGGTCACGTTGCCCGGGTCGCCACCGAAGCCGCGGATGTTGCGCTGTACCCACCGCAGCGCCGCCTGCTGGTCCAGCAGTCCGTAGTTGCCCGCGCCGGCGGCGCCGCCCGCGCGCAGGTCGGGCAGGTCCAGGTAGCCGAGCGCGCCGAGCCGGTAGTTGATCGTCACGTATACGCTGCCGGTCTGCTCGACGTACCTGCGCGGGTCGGTGTCCTGGCCCGCGCCGCCGGTGAAGCCGCCGCCGTGGATCCATACCAGGACGGGCGCGTTCGGGTGGGCGTCCCGGGGCGCGTAGACGTTGAGGTACAGGCAGTCCTCGGTCAGCTTCGGCGTCTCGTACCCGGGATCCCAACCGGAGCCCTGCACGCAGCGGTTGCCGAACGTCAAGGCGTCCCGCACACCGGACCACGGCGTGACCGGCCGCGGCGCCTGCCAACGCAGCGCGCCAACGGGCGGCGCCGCGTACGGGATGCCCAGGTACTCGACGAGGTTGGTCCGTTCCGTGCCGCGGACCCAGCCGTCGGCGGTCTTGACCACACCGTTGCCACCCGCGGCGCCAGCGCGCACCGATGCCGTCAAGGAGGTCGCGGCGGCCGTGCCGAGCGCCAGAGCGCCCACAGTGGCCAGGACAGACAGGTGCCGACAGCGCCATGCTTTGCGCATTATCAGCCTTCTCTCGCGCATATTGCAGCCGTGGAGCGTGCTTAATGGCGTACCGCGCGACTCACGCGGCGCGTCGCCCCGATCGCGCGCGACGATCGTAGTGGGGTGCGATCCAGCCTGGTAACGCGAGACTATGCCGGAAAGTTAGCCATGGTCAATACACGGCGGCGAATAGAGGCCGGGCTGATTATGCACAATCTATAGTCAGAACTAGCCGGAGAGCACCAGCCCCAGCGCGAGCGCGAGGCCGCCGAGCACCGCGGCCCGCTCCCCCGTTTCGGCCCGTACCACGCGCAGGTCGACCCGCGCGGCCGGCTGGCTGTACCGGACGATCGACTCGCGTACCCCCGCCAGCAGCGGTTCATCCAGCGCGCTGAGGCTGCCGCCGACCACGATCGCGGCCGGGTTGAGCATGTTGATGATCTCCCCGAGGGACCGGCCGATCACCCGCCCCGCATCGGTGACCAGTACCCGCGCCCCCTCGTCGCCCTCCCGTACCAGATCGAAGAGGTCCGCGACGGTCAGCGCGCGACCGGGGTGCGCGGGTTGCAGCGCGGCGACCAGCGCCCGCGCCGATACGAGAGTCTCCAGGCAGCCCCGGTTGCCACACAGGCACACGTCGCCATCCTCGCGGACCCGTACGTGGCCGAGATTGCCGGCCAGCCCCCGGCTTCCGTGGTACGGCCGCCGGTCGAGTACCAGCCCGGCGCCGAGGCCGTGCGACACCTTGACGAAGACGAAGTCGCCGATCCCGCGCGCGGCCCCGTACAGCCCCTCGCCGATCGCGCAGAGATCCGCGTCGTTACGGATGGCGATACGGTCGGTGAGCGCGCCGAGGCCCGAGTGCTCCACCAGGTCCAGCCCGGCGAAGCGGCGCGTCACGGTACGCCCGTGCCGGTCGATGGGCGCGGGCAGGCCCAGGGTGGCGCCCACCACCTCGCGGGCGGTCAGCTCCTGCGCCGCGACCACCTCGGCGACGACCTCCCGCGCGGCGCTGAGCAGGTCTGCCGATGCGAGCCCCTCCGGCAGGTCGCGCACGCGCTCCTCCGCGATCTCGCCGGTAGCGTCGCCGACCGCGACCCGTACGTGCGCGTTGCCGACGTCCACCGCGACCGCCAATCCCGCGGCCGGCGTGAGCGTGAGCAGCGACGCCGGCCGGCCCGGACCGGTGGTTCGCGGACCCGGCCGGCCAGCCTCCCGCAGCACGCCATCGCGCTGCAGCTCCGCGACGATGCTCGCCACCGTGTTACGGGACAGTCCGGTCACCCGCGACAGATCGGCCCGGCTCGCGGCGTCCAGGTCACGCAGGGCCGCCAGGACGCGTTGCCGGTTGAACTGGCGCAGGGTGTCCGCAGCCCCGTCCGCCGTACCGGCCATCAGACCCGCACACCCTCCTGGCAGGATCCGCCGCACCCGGCGTACCTTCCGATCGACCCGATCACGGCTCCCAGTGTGCCGCGCGCCCAGGAGGATCGGTCAAGCCGGCGAGCAGAGGTTCAGTCGGACGTCGCGGTAGTGCGGTCAATCGGCGCCGGCCTGTGGACGGCGTACGGCTGCTCGACACGATCGCCGAGTGCGCGGCTCAGCGCGGCCATACCGTGATGCGACACTGGTGTGATGCGGCAGGCATTCGCGCACGAGGCGGTCCTCGCGATGGCGGCGGACGGCGACATGCGGGCGCCGGGAGCGGCGATCACGGTGGCGCTGTGCGGGCACTGGGATCACCAGCCGCCGTGCCCGCTGGCGGCGCACCACACCCGGGTCGAGCGCGTCGATGACCAGGTACGCCTCCGAACGTTGTTCGCCACCGATCCCCAGACGGAAGACACGGTGCGCGAGCGCATCGAGCACGCCCTATCGGGCGGCCAGCTGACGGGTCCGGACGCGGTGGTTACCCGCTGGCAGCTACGCAGCAGCGGCCGTAGCGAGGTGACCGCGGACGAGGCCGCTCACGCCGAGCGCCTGACCCGGGAGTGAGTCCGTTACGGTGCCGGTCCTTGTGGTTGGCCCGTGATGTCTTGGCGGGTGATGTCGAGGCGGGTCAACGCCGTCGAGCCCGGCTTCACCGCCACCGACTTCGCCGGCGGGCGTCCGGTCGAGGAGAGTGCCGAGGTCGTCGTGCGCATGGCGACCATCGGCAGGGACGGGCCCACCGGCACCTTCCAGGAGGACGACCACGAACTTCCCTGGTAGGCCGGCTTTTCCCAGATAGGTCGGCGACGACCTAGGTGGCTTTCACCGACGCGGGCCGGTCGCCACAGATGCGAACGTGAGACAGGACACCGACAGGTACGACCTTCCGGACGCACAGGAGAGATTCCATGCAGTACCGCACCCTCGGCCGAACCGGCATCCAGGTCAGTCCGTACGCCCTGGGCACCCTGATGTTCGCCACCGTCATGGGCAACGCGCCCGAGGACTCGGCCCGCATCATCCACAAGGCGCTGGACGCCGGCATCAACTTCATCGACACCGCCGACGCCTACGGCGATTCCGAGGAGATCGTCGGCAAGGCCCTGGAAGGCCGCCGCGACGACGTCGTACTTGCCACCAAGTTCAGCCGCCCGGTCGGGCAGAACCCCAACCACCAAGGCGCCTCACGCCGCTGGATCGTCACCGCCGTGGAGAACTCACTGCGTCGCCTGGGTACCGACCACATCGACCTCTATCAACTCCACCGCCCCGACCCGCATACCGACATCGAGGAGACCCTCTCCGCCCTGACCGACCTCATCCGCGACGGCAAGGTCCGCGCCATCGGTGCGTCGCAGACCCCAGCCGCCGGCATCGTCGAAGCCCAATGGGTTGCCCAGCAGCGCGGCCTCGCCCGGTTCCACACCGAACAGCCGGCCTACTCCATCCTCAACCGCGGCATCGAACGCGAGATCCTGCCCACCATCCAACACTTCGGCATGGGCACCGTGGTGTGGGGCCCGCTCGGCCAGGGCATGCTCACCGGCCGGGTCCGCAAGAACCAGGACAACGACGTACGGCGCGCCAGCATGCTCCAAGTCTTCAACGACGAACGCCGCCTCGACGCCGTCGAAAAGCTCATCCCCCTCGCCGACGAGGTAGGGCTACCCATGACCCACCTCGCGATGGCCTTCACCATCGCGCACCCCGCCATCACCAGCGCCCTCATCGGCGTACGGACCATGGAACACCTCGACGCCCTACTCGCCGGCCTCGACGTCACCCTCACCGACGACATCCTCGACCGCATCGACGAAATCGTCCCGCCGGGCACCGACATCGGTACCCTCGACCAGGCCTACCAACCCCCGGCCCTGACCGATCCGCGGCTGCGCCGCCGCCCGCTGGGCACCCGCGCCGCGGCCTGACTACTGGCGACATTTTCCGGCACCCCGCAGGGCTTCCCCTGTGGGGTGCTGGTCGTCGGCCGGTTTGGGAAGCCTGGCGCGGCCGCGCGATCACCACCGGCGCTGCAGCCAACTCAATGAACCGTTGCCCAGTGCAATCATCATGGTGACGAGGTGGCGGTCGGTGCCCGGGCCGGCGGAGGTGGCTACCCGCAACAGGAATCCGGCGTGCAGGGCCAGCAGCACGTTGATGCGCATCGGGTCCAGGTCGCGGGTCAGCGGGTGGCGCTCGGCCAGCGGCTGCGGGTCGATACCGCTGAGCGCGGTGCTGGACAACAGCGTTACCAGGTCGCAGTGCGCGGCACCGATCCACGCGTGCGGCCAGTCCACGGCGAACACGCGCTCCCGCGTCAGCAGGAGGTTGAACGGGTACAGGTCGCCGTGGAGCAGGGTACGGCCGGCGATGGCCTGCGCGGCCTGCTCCTCCAACGCCACGAGCTGGTCGAGGTGCGTGTCCGCCCACGGTGCCACCCGGCGCAGCGCCTGCCTCGGGCCGCGCTCGGCCAGCTCCCGCCAGCCGCCAAGCCGGGGCGGGGCCAGGAGCGCGGGGTCGATCGGCGCCGGTGTCAGCGCGGTGGCCAACACGCTCACCATGTCCAGGACTCGGTCCAACTCCGCGCGCTGCCACGGCTGGGCCGGCAACTGTCCGGCAATCTCCTCGAACGCCAGCGCCACCCAGACTCCGTCGTCGTACCCGTCGATGAGCCGTGGTACCAAGCCGGTACCGGACAGGGCCGCGCTGATTGCCGTTTCCCGCCGGTGAAACTCGGCAACGGCCGGCGCGCTCACCGCGCAGGCGGCCTTGACAAAGGCTCGGCCGCCATTGGCGAGTTGGACCCGGGCAGCCAGCCCTTCGGAGAACCCGCCCGGCTGGCTGTCCGCCGTAACGACCTCGCTGCCCAGCATGCGGCCGATCGCGCGGGCTACCTCAACCGGTACCTGCGTCCAGCTGATCCGCTGGCCGCCCGTTGCCCGCGGCATCACGGTACCGGCTCCACTTCAGCGTGCATCGGTCGATCATCGCGTACCGACCCTCGCCTACCGGCCGAGGACACCGGCCTTGTGGAAGACGTACAGGCCGATGGCGATGAACACGGCGGGCACGATCCAGTGGCCGAAGCGCCGGATCGCGTTGGTGATGCGGTAGTGCGACACGAGCACCGAGCCGATGAAGCACCACAGCGGCACGCCGATCGCGAACACGCCGATGGTCAACGCGACGGCGCCCGGGGTGAGGGTGGCGAACACGGGCGTGTAGGCGGCGATATTGTCGCCACCGTTGGCGACGGTCAACCCGATGACCCCGGGCAACCCGGTGGCCACCGCCGCCGATACCGGCGCACCGGTGGCGTGGGCACGGATCGCGACGACCAGCTTGCGGACACCGAGACCGAGCGGTATCAGTCCGAGTAGCCAGATCCAGCCCGTGGGGATCACCCGCAGCCCAAGTGCGGCCAGCAATGAGATCAGTACGAGGATGGCGATGCCCGTGGCTTGCCCGGTCCAGATCTGCCACGCCTTCGGTCGCCCGTCCGTGCGGTGGGACACGTTGAGCACCGCGAGAACGACCATGTCGTCGACGTTGGTACCCGCGAACAGTCCCGCCGCCGTAGCCAGGGTCGCGACGATCGCCTCCACGAACGCCGAACCTATATCAGCGCATCGAGCGAGGTGGGCTGCGCGGCGCCCGCGGCGGCCGGTCCGAGCAACTCGGTCAGATCGTGGGTTCGCGCGCGTTCGCCGGTGTGGGTTGCCGACCGGATCCTGTCGAAGCGGAACCCACGCCCCGCCTTTCTGGTCCGGCACCAGGCGATGAGATACCACCGGCCATTGGCGGTGAGCAGCCCGGCCGGCTCCACCTCGCGATGGCTTTCCCGGCCCGCCGAATCGACATAGCACAACCGCAGCACACTACGTCCGGCTAGGGCTCGCTCGACGCTCGCGCGGACTGCGGAGTCGATCCGCGACGGCAACACCACGATCTGTCCGGCGAGTTCCCGCGCCGCGGCCGAAGCGGGACCGGTCAATGACGCCGCGATCTTCTGGGCGGCCGAGCGTGCCGCGCCGGCGTACGGGGCAGTGGAGTCGGCACTGGCGAGTGCGATCGCCAACGCCGACGCCTCATCCGCGGTGAACCGGATCGGGGGCAGTGTCATCGCGGGGTCGATCGACCAGCCCCCGCCGCGACCGGGTATGGCGCGGACCGGAACCCCGGCCTCCATCAGAGCTTGCAGGTCACGCTGGACCGTACGGTTGGCGACCTCGAACCTGGCGGCGAGCGCGGCGACGGTCACCGCTCGTGGCGCCGCCGCGCGCAACTCCTCCACCAGTGCATACAGCCGATCCGTGCGGTTCATGAGAGTCGACGGTACCGTCACGCCGCGGCGAGGAAGTCCCACTGGCGCCGCAGTTCCCGATCCGTGATGGCCAACGGGAACAGGGTGAAACCGTGCATCGCGCCGGCGACGACATCAAGCCGCACCGGCGCTCCCGCCGCCTGCCAGCGAGCGGCCAAGAACAGCGAGTCGTCCAGGAGCGGATCCTCGCTGCCAACCACGATCCTCGCCGGCGGTAGGCCAGTCAGATCGGCGAACAGCGGCGACACCTCGGGATCGCGGCGCTGCTCCGCGTCCAGCCCGGGGGTGAACAGGTCGTAGCTGACCCGCAGCGTATCCGTGTTGCTGAGCAGCCGTCTCGACCCGAACGACCGCTGGCTCGGCGTCATCGACAGGTCGTACGGGCCGAACAGCAGGTGAGCCGCCCGGAAGCCGCCGGTGATCCCGTCCCGGTCACGCAGCCGCAGCAGCGTCGCGACGCTCAGATGGGCGCCGGCCGATTCACCACCGATCAACAGCCGTTCGGTGCCGAACTCTGCCGCGGCGCGATCGACCAGCCACCGGGCGGCCGCTGCGCAGTCGTCGGGCGCGGCCGGGTACGGATGCTCCGGCGCGAGACGGTACTCCACGCTCACCACGGCGACCCGGGCCTGCTCGGCCAACTGCCACAGCCGCTCATCCTGGCCATCGGCAGAGCCGAACACCCAACCTCCGCCATGGATGTGCAGGTACACCCCGTCAACCTGGTCCGGTATGAACACCCGCACCTTGACCCCGCCCGCAACCACACGGTCCTGTCCCTGTGGTAGCCGCACCGGCGGCGTGTCGCCGCCCAGCCGGTTGCGCCGCAAGGCGGCCAGCGTCGCAGTGTCCGGTGCCTTCTCCCGGGCCGGGCGGCGGGCAGCCGCGGCCTCGAACTCGGCGTTGAACGCCACCGTCTCGGTGCGGCAGTCCTCATCTGTCATCGTCATGCCGAGACCGTCGCATCCGTCCGCGACAGCATCCTGTCACCGTTTCCGGAAGATCTACCTCACACGCGGGTGGAGCGTCCCGGATGTGGTGGCGGCAATCATCGCGTACCGGCCCTCGCCCGCGCGAGATTCACCCCGCTGGCGATGATCCCGATGTGGCTGAACGCCTGCGGGAAGTTGCCGATGAACTCGCCGGTCGCCGGGGCTATCTGCTCCGACAGCAGCCCGAGCGGGCTCGCCCGGGCGCACAGGGAGGCGTACAGTTCCTCGGCCTCGTCGATCCGGCCCTGCGCGGCCAGGTTGTCGACGAGCCAGAAGCTGCACAGGACGAAGGCGCCCTCGTCCCCGGCGATGCCGTCGGGTGACTGGTCATGCAGGTAGCGGTAGAGCAGGCCACCGCCGGCCGACAGGCGCTCGGCGATGGCGTTGGTGGTCGCCACCATCCGCGGGTGGTCGGCCGGAATGACGTGCCGCAGCGGAAGGGCGAGGAGGCTGGCATCCAGGCTGCCCCCGCCGTCGAGATGCTCGCTCAGCGTCTGCGAATCCTCGTCCCAGGCCTGGTCCAGGATGAGCTGCCGCACCTTGTCGGCCTGGGCTCGCCACTCCGCGACCCGGCCGGGCAGGCCGAGCCGCTCGCTCATCGCGGCGGCCCGGTCCAACGCGACCTGGCACATGCCGACCGAGTACGTGAACACCCGGCCCTCGCCGCGTACCTCCCAGATGCCCTGATCCGGTTGGCGCCACGCCTGCTCCGCCGCGTCGGCCAACCCGGTGAGGGCGCCCCACAGTTCGGGCTGGAGCTCACCGCCTGCGCGCAGCCACTGGTCGGCACAGTCCAGGATCTCGCCGTACACGTCGTGCTGGCGCTGGTCGGCGGCGCCGTTTCCCCATCGCACCGGAGCGGAACGCCGGTAGCCTTCCAACTCGGGATCCTCGACCTCATCGGGTACCGGGTTGCCGCCGAGGTCGTACATGATCCGGGGCCGCTGGCTCTGCTCGAAGGCGTCCAGCACCCAGCCGAGGAAGGCGGCGGCCTCGCCACGAAAGCCGATGCGGCGCATGGCGAACACGGCGTAGGCCGCGTCCCGGATCCAGGTGTAGCGGTAGTCCCAGTTGCGGACCCCGCCGACCGGTGCGGGCAACGCGGACGTTGGCGCCGCGACCAGTGAGCCGTTGGCCCAGTCGTCGCAGAGTTTCAGGGTTATCGCGGCCCGCCGGACCAACGGTTCTGCGGGACCGTCGTAGTTGAGTTCGCCATCCAGCGGCGCCAGGCGCTGGCCGTTTCCCGCAGCATCGCGTCCGCGTCGAAGCGATGGTGGCGATGGAACCGGCCCCAGGACAGCACCAGATCGAGGCGGTCACCGGGCGCCAGGTCCTGCGTGCTGCACAGGCCGGTCAGCGGATGGCTGGCGCGCAGGTGCAGGCGCAGGTCCGGCCGCCGGTACGCCGTTACTTCCAGCCCGCTGAACCGGGCCTGGGCGTGCCCGCCCCCACGCGGCTGCACATCCACCCGCAGGCGGACGTTCCCCGTCAGGACAACGGCCGAGCGGACCAGTTCGGCCCGGTCGACGGGAGCATCGTCGGTGAGATCCGCGCCAGAGCGCAGGACCAGTGCGTCGGTGAGCGCTACGACGCCGGTGCCGCTGCGCAACTCGGTCGTCAGTACCCCCGTGTCCGGCTCATAACGCTGCCGGGCCTCGACCAGATCCTCCACCGTCACGGTGAAGTGTCCGCCGCGCGCGTGGTCGAGCAGGCCGCAGAACAGCGGTTCGGAGTCGAACCGGGGAAGACACAGCCACGGGATGGAACCGTCCAGACCGACCAGCGCCGTCGTCGTGCCATCCCCGATCAGGCCGTAGTCCTCCAGCGGCAGGTACCCGTCACGGGTGTGTACCGACCGGAACGCCGGATTGAGATCAAGCATGCCGCCTCGTTTCTGCTGTGCAGCGCAACGCTTTCGCCAGGGCTACGAGCGGGTACTGACTCGCGCGTCGTTGACCGGGAAGCGTGCCGGTTGTCCGGTCAGCACCCGCACGGCCTCTTCCGCGGCGATCCGCCGCACCGTGGTGATGGCTTCCTCGGAGTAGTAGGCGGCGTGCGGTGTGATGACCACGTTCGGGAGGGTGAGGAGGGGGTTGCGGGGGCGCCAGTCGCGTTGTTTCGCGGGCTCCTCCTCCAGGTCGTCGAGGGCCGCGCCGGCGATCCATCCTTCGGAGAGTGCCTGATAGATCGCCGCGTCTTCCACGATGGGCCCACGCGCGGTGTTGACGAGGATGGCGCTCGGCTTCATCCTGCGCAGGGTCGCGCGGTCGAAGGTGTGGTGTGTCTGCGGAGTGAGCGGCGACTGGATCACCAGGTAGTCCGCGCCCTCCACGAGCTCGTCGAAGGTCACCGGCCGGACCTGGCGGGCCCAGATCTCGGACTCGTCGAGAAACGGGTCGTGGGCCCAGACCTCCACGCCGAACGCCTGCGCGCGTTCGGCGATGAGCCGGGCGATGAAGCCGAAGGACAGCAGCCCGAGGACCCGTCCGCGCAGCCGCCAGATCGGCGCTCCGGTCTGCCAGTGCCATTCGCCCCGCCGGGTCGCGCGGTCGTACTCGCAGACCTTTCGAGCGGCGGCGAGCCAGAGCGTGACGGCGTGATCGGCGACCTCGTCGGCGCACCACTCGTTCGGCGCGTTCGTCACCTGGATGCCCCTTCGGGTCGCGGCGTCGACGTCGACGATGTCCACGCCCGTACCGTAGCGAGCGATGGCCCGGCAACGGGTGAACGCGTCGATGGCGCGGGTACCGACGCGGGCGTACTGGGTCAGCACGGCGTCGACGTCCCGGCCGACATCGATCACCTCGTCTTCGCTCTTGCACTGCGCGGCAACGAGCTGGAACCCGGCGCCTTCGACGATGTCGCGTTCGATATCCACATTGCCGAAGTCGAAGTCGGCGATCAGGACGGTACCGTTGGATTCAGTGCGAGTCACGGGGAATTCCTTTGCTATGGACCAGATCCTGGTACGAGACGGCGAGTTCCAGGCAGCCTCCGCTGTCCAGCTGCCCGACCGTGGCGCGGTAGATCTCCTGCCACGGTGTCTGGTTCTCGAACGCCGGCGGTGTGTACTGAGCCCACCGCGCGGCGATCTCGTCATCCGACAGGAGGACGTCGACCCGCGCGCCGGCCAGGTCGATCCGGATCCGGTCACCGCTCCGCAGGATGGCGAGGTTGCCGCCGACCGCGGCCTCCGGGCTGGCGTTGAGAATGGATGGTGCGTCCGAGGTACCGCTCTGCCGACCGTCGCCCAGCGTGGGCAGCGAGGCGACGCCCGCCTGGACCAGCGCGGCGGGCAGCTCCATGTTCACGACCTCGGCCGAACCCGGATAGCCGACCGGGCCGACGTAGCGGATGACGAGGATGCAGTGCTCGTCGATACCCATCTCAGGATCCTCGATGCGGGCGTGGTAGTCCTCGGGTCCGTCGAAGACGATGGCGCGAAGGTCGAACACCTGCGGCTCGTCGGGGTGTGGCAGATAGCGCGCCCGGAACTCGTCGGTCAGCACCGATGTCTTCATCACCGCGGAGTCGAACAGGTTCCCGGTCATGACAAGAAGACCGCCGCGCGCGGCGACCGGATCGTGGAACGGGCGGATGACGGCCGGATCGACGGGCGGGGCAGCCGCCAGATTCTCGGCCACGGTACGACCGGAGACCGTCACGGCATCGCCGTGCAGGCACCCCGCTGCCAGCAACGACCGCATGACGGCGGGCACGGCACCGGCGCGGTAGAAGTCCTCACCGAGGTACTCCCCCGCCGGAGCGAGGTTCACCAGTACCGGGATGTTGGATCCGACGCGCTGCCAGTCCTGATTGGACAGTTCGACCCCGACGTGCCGCGCGATGGCGTTGATGTGGATGGGCACGTTGGTCGAGGCGGCGATTGCTGACGCGACAACGATCGCGTTCTCAAAAGCCTGACGGGTCATGACCTTCCGCGGCGAAAGGTCTTCGCGCACCATGGCCACCGCTCGACGGCCCGTGTCGTAGGCCATCTGCGCCCGCTCGCGGTACGGTGCCGGGATCGCCGCACAGCCGGGCAGGGACATTCCCAGGGCCTCGGCCAGACTGTTCATCGACAGGGCGGTGCCCATCGTGTTGCAGTGGCCGACGCTGGGCGCGGAGGCGGCGACCCGCGCCATGTATTCGTCGTAGTCGATCTCGCCGCTGGCCAGCAGCCGCTTCGATTGCCAGATCACCAGTCCCGAGCCCGTCTGCATGTCGTGGTGATAGCCGTTGAGCATCGGGCCGCCCGACAGCACGATCGCTGGGATGTTCACCGTCGCCGCGGCGGTCAGGCACGCGGGCGTGGTCTTGTCGCAGCCGGTGGTCAGGACCACGCCGTCAAGCGGGTACCCGTACAGCACCTCGACCAGCCCGAGATAGGCGAGGTTGCGATCCAACGCGGCGGTTGGGCGCTTGCCCGTCTCCTGCAGTGGATGGACCGGGAACTCGAACGGGATGCCACCGCCGTCGCGGATACCGGCCTTGACCCGGTCGGCGAGGGCGAGGTGATGTCGGTTACAGGGAACCAGGTCGTTACCCGTCTGGGCGATACCGACGATCGGCCGGCCCGACTGGAGTTCGGCCGGGGTGAGGCCATAGTTCAGGAAGCGCTCGAGATACAGGGCCGTCATCTCGGGGTTGCCCCCGTTGTTCCACCAGGCCTGGCTGCGCAGCTCTCCGGCGGTGCCCTTCGTCGGCGGCATAAACGTGCTCCTCGCTGGCCTGACCGGGTTCCTGACCCGGCGAGCCGGGCGCTGCCGCGCCCCAACTACAAAGCGCCACCTACCCAGCCATCACCCGATAAACCCGCGTCCAGGGCAGGCGTGGTACGCGGCTCGCGCGGCGGGGACCCTGACGTGGGGCAGGTGCGCGACGGGCTGATTTGGCAGACTTGCCGCGTGCCCGTACCCGAGCCACCGCAGGAGCCCGGCACCTCGTGGGTGGCGTCACATGAGGATCCGGCGGTAGCCGAGGACGCCACCGAGCGGGGCCGGCCGGCGGCCCGCTGGGAGGTGGTCGCGCTGGCGTCGGTGGTGGTGTTGACGCTGGTGGCCGCCGCGGCCGCGGTGCTTCTCGGACGGCTGGCTCGTCTCCCGCGCCGCAGTTCCCTGAGT
>JBPYFB010000328.1:0-5376 GCA_051986465.1 Rugosimonospora sp. | reverse complement strand
TTCGGCTCCGGCCCGGTCGTTCGTACCTACGCTCAGCCCCAGTAGCCGTCCGCCCACGTACGGCTGGCCCAGGTGCGACTGTCCCAATCGGAACCGGCCCAGGTGCGGCTGTTCCAGCTGCCGTCCGCCCAGCTCGTGCCGGTCCAGGTGCCAGTTGCCCAGGTACGACTGGCCCAGTCGTCGCCGGCCCAGGTGCGGCTGGTCCACACCCCAGTCGCCCAGTTCGTACCGTCTGCGGACCAGCCATCGCCCGCCCAGACGGAGCCGTTCCAGCTGCCGCCGGACCATGCGGTCCCGGCTGCCTCCGCCTTGGCCATCGCCGCCGCATCGAAAGCCTGACCGTGCAGGTCCATCTCGCCGTTGAGAGTGACGCCCGCCAGCACGAGCCGGGCCGAGCCGCGGGAGGCGTCCAGGGAGCCGGTTCCGCTCGACGGCGTGAAGGTCTGCTGGGCGACGACCAGGCTCGGTGTTTTGCCCAGCATCGTCTTTGCGAGCTGCACCAGGCCGTGGCCCTGCCCGATCTTGTCGGCGGCCGGCAGCACCATCGCTGTGGACGTCAGCAGGTACTTCATTTGGTCCGGAGTCAGCGTCGGACGGTACTGCAGGGCCAACGCGATGGCGCCCGACGTCCACGCGGCGGCCTGCGAGGTGACGCTGCCGCGGAAGTACCTGTCGTTGATGGCGCCGGTGCTCGCGAATTGCGCATCGATGTAGGAGCCGGGCACCCGAAGGCTCTGGATGTGGGTACCGGGCGCCACGACGTCCGGGTTACGTACGCCGTCACCCCGGCTGGAGAAGTCCGGAATCGTGTCGTCGCCCTCGCCGAAGGTCGTCTTGCGATCGCTTGCGCCGACCGCGATCACGTACGGGTCGATCGCCGGGTCGGTGAGGCGACCGTTCGCAGTTCCGCTGTTGCCGGCGGACACCACGACGACGATGCCCTTGCGCCAGGCGATCTCCGCGGCGTAGGCCAATGGGTCGGTGACGTAGCTCTGGGCCGAGTCGGTCCCGAAGGACAGGTTGAGCACCCGGATGTTGAACCCCGGGTCGTGCGCATGCTGCACCACCCAGTCGATGCCGGCGATCACCTGGGACACGTCGGTGTTGCCGTGGCCATCGGCCACCTTGACCGACACCAGCCGGGCATCCGGCGCCATGCCGATGAAGGAGTCCGCGTTGCCCCACGCCTTGCGCGGGTCCACGCCGGTGTCGTGGCCGGCGATGATGCCCGCCATGTGCGTGCCGTGCCCGAAGGTGTCGCGACCACGCAGCTGCGGGTTCTGCGACTCCGGCGTGAGGTCGGGGCCGTTGATGACCTTGCCGGGCGCGTTCAGACCAGCCACGGGAGCAATACCGGAGTCGATGAGGGCAACGTCGATGCCCTTGCCGGTGATGCCCATCGCGTACGCGGTCTGGGCGCCGACTTCCTTCTCGACGTTGTACATCGAGCCGGGGTCCTTCTTGGCGTCGTACGCAGCGGGAGCGCTCGTGCTGCTCGACGTGTCCAAGTGGACCGCCGCGTCGCGGGTGACGGCCAGAACGGCGGGGTTGCCCTTCAGGGCATCCGCGCCGCCACGAGGCAGCTTCGCGATCAGCGTGTCGAGCGCGTCCAGCGACCGCGTCACCTTGCCCTTGGCCGCGAGCACCGCAGCCTTGGCCGCAGCGCCATCCGCATAGCGGATCACGTACGTGCCCGCGGGCGAGGCCTGGGCCTGCTTCGCGGGTGCCGCCATGGCCGGCGCGGATACGGCAACCGGCGCCAGCACTGCCGCCGCCGCCACCGTGACGGCGCCGGCCCTCATCGTCCAAGTACGGCTCGCCCGGATCATGGCGCGCCCCCCTCTGTTTCCCCTCGTCCCGCCGGTTTCGGCAGTACGTAGGAAAGTGATCGTCGGGAGACACCTGCGACTACGCCCCCGAAGGACGTCACTTGCGTTACCTCGATCGGCCTAACCGACCTGGCACGCCGTAGTCATTGCGGGCGGCCGGGTGCAGCACGCAGGACTCGGTAGGGTTCTGCGACGACACGGGGCACTTGACCAACACCTGAGCCGACACGAGCCGGCAGAGCCATCCGAGCCCCGACCGGGGAGGACGTACGTATGTCTGGTGGGGAGATCGCTGGCCTGATCGCGGCTGGGGCCTTCGCCGTTCTCGTTCTCGTCGCCTGTTACGTGCTGCTCAAGATGGGCCGGATCTTCGACGAGACGGCGGCCCGGGTGCGCCAGACGACCGCGACCATCGACGAGGGAACCGCCCGGGTCAAGCAGGCCGGCGAGACCGTGGACGAGGTCAACACCGTCCTCGCGCACGTCAACGTCGAGCTGGCCAAGGTCGAGACGATCACCAACAACGTCGAGGCGATGTCTACCAACGTCGCCGCACTGACCTCCCTGTTCGCCGCGACGCTCGGTGGTCCCGTGGTCAAGGTGGCGGCGTTCAGCTACGGCGTACGCCGTGCGGCGGCCAGGCGCGCCCGCGGTGAGATCGAGGCTCAGGTTCGAGACCAATTGAGGGCGGAGCGGGCGGCGAGCAAGGCCGCAAAGGCCGCCCGCAGGGGACGCTGATGCGCCGCATCTTCTACATCACTCTCGGCGTCACGGTCGGGGTCATCGCCGTGCGCCGGCTCACCAAGCTGGCGGAGTCGCTCTCGCCGGACAGCGTGGCCGCGTCGGCGGCCGCGGCGATCAGCAGCTTCGTCGATGACGTGCGGGAAGGCATGGCCGAGCGCGAGGCGCAGCTACGCACCGCGCTCGAGTACAACCCGGATGGCGCTGCGGGCCAAGATCCCGCTGCGTCAGGCACCCTGTAAGGGATGGACACCGCCGAGATCCGCCGCCGTTTCCTCGCCCACTTCGAGGCGAGGGGGCACACTGTCGTGCCCAGCGCGAGCTTGATCGCGAAGGACCCGACGCTGCTGGTCGTGAACGCCGGGATGGTGCCGTTCAAGCCGTACTTCCTCGGTGAGGAGACCCCGGAATACTCGCGGGCCACGAGCGTGCAGAAGTGCGTTCGCACGGTCGACATCGACAACGTCGGCAAGACGGCGCGGCATGCGTCCTTCTTCCAGATGTGCGGCAACTTCAGCTTCGGCGATTACTTCAAAGAGGGCGCGATCCGGTTCGCCTGGGAGCTGCTGACCGACAAGGACAAGGGGTACGGCTTCGACCCGGAGCGGTTGTGGGCGACCGTCTACCACGACGATGACGAGGCCGCGCAACTCTGGCTCGAACACCTGCCTGCCGAGCGCATCCAGCGGCGCGGCAAGGAGGACAACTACTGGTCGATGGGAGTGCCCGGCCCCTGCGGTCCGTGCAGCGAGATCTATTTCGACCGCGGGCCCGAGTACGGCAAGGAGGGCGGCCCGGCCGCCGACGAGGAGCGCTACCTCGAGGTCTGGAACCTCGTGTTCATGCAGTTCGAGCGGGGCGAGGGCGCCGGGTACGAATACCCGATCCTCGGCGACCTGCCGGCCCGCAACATCGACACCGGCATGGGTCTCGAGCGGATGGCGACGATCCTGCAGGGCGTCGACAACTTGTACGAGATCGACATCTCCCGGCCGGTGCTCGACCGGGCCGGGGAACTCGTCGGGGTCCGGTACGGCGCCGACCACGATGCGGACGTGGCACTGCGGGTGATCGCCGACCACACCCGTACCGCGGCGATGCTGATCTCCGACGGCGTCACCCCCAGCAACGAGGGCCGCGGCTATGTGCTGCGCCGCATGCTGCGCAGGGCTATCTACAACTCCCGGCTGCTCGGCGGCACCGAGCCGATCATGGGCGAGCTGTTCGAGGTCGTCCGCGATGTCATGGGGCCGATCTATCCCGAGCTGGTCAGCGATTTCGAGCGGATCAGCCGGTACGCCGTGGCCGAGGAGGACTCGTTCCGGTCCACGCTGCGTACCGGGTCGACGATCTTCGACAACGCGGTCGCCGAGACCCGACAGTCGGGCAGCACGACGCTGAGCGGGAACAAGGCCTTCCAACTTCACGACACGTACGGCTTCCCGATCGATCTGACGCTCGAAATGGCGGCCCGACAGGGACTCGCCGTCGACGAGGACGGGTTCCGCCGGCTCATGGACGAGCAGCAGCAGCGCGGCAAGGAGGACCGCAAGTCGCGCCGCATCGGCCACGCCGATGTGTCGGAGTACCGCTCGGCATTGGACGAGGCGGGGGAGTCGGTCTTCACCGGGTACGTCGAGCTCGAGCGTGATTCGGTCGTGCGCAGCATCCTCGGCCACCAGGGCGGGGTCACCGGTGCCGAGGAAGGCGACGAGGTCGAGGTCGTCCTCGACATCACGCCGTTCTACGCCGAGGGCGGCGGCCAGCAGCCGGACACCGGTCGCATTCTTTTCGATGGCGGCGAGCTGGAGATCTTCGACGTCCAGCGACCCGTACCGGACCTGATCGTGCACCGCGCCAAGGTGCTGCGGGGCGAACTGCGCCCCGGCGCGCAGGTGCGCGCGGTCGTCGACGTCGACCGGCGCCGGGCGATCAGTCGCTCGCACACCGCGACCCATCTCGTACACCGCGCGTTCCGCGGCGCGCTGGGGGAGTCGGCGACCCAGGCCGGATCCGAGAACGCACCCGGGCGGCTGCGGTTCGACTTCGCGAACCCGGCGGCGGTACCGCCCAGTGTCCTCGAGGACGTCGAGTCCGAGGTCAACGAAGTGCTCCTCGACGACCTCGAGGTGCACGCCTTTGTCACCTCTCAGGAGGAGGCCCGCCGGATCGGCGCGATGGCGTTGTTCGGGGAGAAGTACGGCGATCAGGTGCGGGTGGTCGATATCGGTGACTACTCCCGTGAACTGTGCGGTGGCACCCACGTCGCCCGCTCGGCACAGCTCGGCGGGGTGAAGCTGCTCGGCGAGTCCTCGATCGGTGCCGGAGTCCGGCGTGTCGAGGCGCTGGTCGGCATCGACGCGTTCCACTTCCTCGCGCGTGAGCACGTGCTGCTGTCCCGCATCGCGGGACTGTTCCGGGTGCCTCCGGAGGAGGCCGCCGAGCGGGTCGAGGCGACGATCGCCGAACTGCGAGCGGCCGAGAAGGAGCTCGAGCGGCTGCGGGCCGAAGCCGTTCTCGCCGGCGCCGGCCGGCTGGCGCAGGAAGCCAAGGACGTCGGCGGGGTGGCGACGGTCCTCGCCGAAGCGCCTGTCGGCACCGACGGCAAGGCGATGCAGCGGCTCGTCAACGACGTGCGCGGCCGCATCACTGATCGGCCGGCGGTCGTCGCCATTGCCGTACGCGGCGACGGCAAGGCGTCGATCGTGATCGCGTCCAACGACGGCGCGCGCGAACGCGGCCTGGCGGCCGGCGATCTCGTACGTACCGCCGCTGCCGAGCTGGGCGGCAAGGGTGGTGGCAAGCC
>JBPYFB010000327.1:0-6627 GCA_051986465.1 Rugosimonospora sp. | reverse complement strand
CAGCGGCGCCCGGCCCAGCGCCTCGAGCTGGTCGAGATGGGTGTCGGTCTCCGCGAGCCCGGCGGTGACGATGTTCAGGCGCAGCCCGGCCTCCTGGCAGAAGGCGATCGCCCGCTCGATCTTCTCCGGGCTGACGAACGACCGGCCGGTGGTCGGTTCGCCGTACGGCCCCTGGTACGGCTGCCGCATCAGCGTGAACCCGGGGCCGCACGGGCCGTACCGGGAGACGGTGACGCCGTCGACGCGGAACAGGTCGTCGGTGCGGTCCACGAGGTCGCGGGCCCGGGCCAGGCGGTTCAGGTACTCCGGCAGCTCCAGCGGTTCCTCGGCCCAGGGGATGCCGAACGGCTCCGCCTCGGGAGAGCACAGCACGCGCAGCGTCAGCCGGTTCTCCGCGCGCAGCCACCGGTACAGCTCGATGAGCTCGAACACCATGAGGTGTCCTTCGTAGACAGTGGTGACGCCCATGGCGTTGGCCTCGCGCATGGCGCGTTCGGTACCGGGGGCGACGGCGCTGGGTTGCAGCAGGGGCAGTTGCCGCAGCAGCCGGTTCATGAACGGGCTGTCGGTGTAGTAGTTGGTGACGGACCCGGACAGGCGGCCGGTGGGCTCGCCCGCGGCGTCCTTCTCTATCCAGACGTTGTCCACCACCTCGGGCGTCGTCCGGTCGATGCCCAGTGCCCGCAGGGCGAGGCTGTTCATGGCGCACACGTTCGGCGTGACCGGTGCCCAGGCCTGGATGAGGACGGGGTTGTCGGGCGCGGCGCGGTCCAGCACGGTGCGGTCGGGAAGCTGGCCTTCGGCCAGGTCGCGGTAGGAGCGGCGGATGAAGTAGTGCGCCTCGCCCACCGGGGTCGTCATGATCCATTCGCCGGGCTCCGTGTCGCGGGCCCTGAGCGTCACCCGGTCGGCGATCTCGGAGTGCGAGGCGGCGTCGGACAGGTCGACGAGCGGTTCGGCCAGCACCCCGAAGTGCATCAGGTGCGGATGGGTGTCGACGAAGCCCGGCAGCACGGTGGCTCCCCGCAGGTCCACCCGGCGGCCGCGGGCGCCGGCGTGGGACAGGACGCTGTCCTCGTCGCCGACCGCGACGACGCGACCGGCGTCGATGGCCACCGCCCGCGCCACGCTGCCCCGCGTGTCGCAGGTGATGACATTCGCGTTGGTCAGTACCGTGACCACCCGTACCTCCCGCTAATCCGTACAGCCGCGTACGGGTTGGACGCTAGCATCAACTCGTACTCTCATGTTCGCGTTATGGCGTGGCTCACAGAGGCTGGCCGTGGTTGCCAGTAACCGGAACACTCGTGTTCATGTTCGTGGCAGAAGATGATGCGCGGAGCCCTGGACGGGTTCGGCGGTGGCCGCACCTGTTGTGTCGTGGCACGACGGCGGCCCTGGGCCTGTTGGGTGTGGCGCAGGCGTTTCTGGCCGGCAGCTTCCTCGGCGGGCACTACGATGCACTCGCGCTGCACCTGACGACGGCGTTCGTGATGGTGGCCGTCGCCGTCGTGCAGGCCGTCGGCGTGGTCGTGCTGCGCCGCGCCGGCGGGCCGAGGTCGGTGCTGCTGTTCGGCCTGGCCTTTCCCGTGATCCTGAGCGGCCTTACCGCGCTCGGAATGACGCGGGTGGTAGCGCTGCATGTCCCGCTCGCCGTGCTCGCCGTGGTCGGCCTGTTGCGGCTGGCGGCGTGGGTGTGGCGCACGCCGCTGCCCGCCCGGGCAACGATGGCCGACTCCGTCCGCCCCGAGCGGCCGGTCGGAGCGCTGTCATGAATCGCCGTGGCGTGCTGCGTCTGGGTGCGGCCGCGGTCGGCGTCGGCGTCGTGGGTGGCGGGTGGCCGCTGGCGGGCAGGCTGATCGGACCGGGCCAGCCCGGCCGGTTGCTGCCCAGCCAGACGGCCCTGCCCGCGCCCTATCAGGTCGCGCTGCCCGTGCCGCGCCGGTTGGATCCGGTGCGCGTCGACGCCACCACCGACTACTACGAAATCACCCAGCAGGTCGCGCAGCTGAGCATCCTGCCGGGACTGCCGACGGCGGCGTGGACCTACGGCGGCACGTTTCCCGGGCCGACGATCGTGTCACGCTCCGGACGGCGCACCGTGGTACGCCACCGCAACGAGCTCCCGCAGCCGGTCGTGGTGCACCTGCACGGCGGACACACCCCGGCCGACAGCGACGGGTACCCCATCGACCTCATTTTGCCCGCGTCCGGTGCCATGCCCGCCGGGCACGACATGGCTGGCATGGACGGCATGGGCATGGACGGCGCGGAGGGCGACGTGACGATGGGCGAGCGGGCGTACACGTATCCGATGAACCAGCGGGCCGCGACCCTGTGGTACCACGACCATCGTATGGGCCACACCGGTTCGGCCGTGTGGCGCGGCCTGGCCGGGTTCCATCTCGTCGATGACGACGCGTCCGACGCGCTGCCGCTGCCCCGGGGAGATCGCGACATCCCGCTGATGATCGCCGACCGCTCCTTCGCCGCGGACGGATCCTTCCGGTACCCGCAGGCTCCCGGCGGCGGCGTGACCGACCCGTACATGAACGGAGTCCTCGGCGACGTCATCCTGGTCAACGGGGCGCCCTGGCCGGTCGCGCGGGTGGCCCCGGCGCGGCACCGGCTGCGCCTGCTCAACGCCTCCAACGCACGCCGGTACCGACTGGAACTCGATCCGCAGCCATCGGGTGGCTCCGCCCTGGTCCAGATCGGCAGCGACGGCGGCCTGCTGGCCAGGCCGGTCGGCCACGACACGCTGGAAATGGCCCCGGCCGAGCGCTTCGATGTGGTCGTCGACTTCTCCCGGTACCGCCCCGGAGCACGGGTACGTCTGGTCAACCGCCTGGGCTCCGGCGGTACCGCCGAGGTGATGCGGTTCGACGTCACGGGCCAGGACCGCGGCGACGACCCCGCGGTACCCGACCGGCTCGCCGATGTCGTCGCGCTGTCCCCACGCGCCGCCACCGCCACCCGTACCTTCGCCTTCCGGCAGGGCCGCGGCGGCACCTGGACCATCAACGACCTCGCCTACCGGCCGGGCCGCGCGCTGGCGAGGCCGAAGCTGGGAACCGTCGAGCTCTGGCGCTTCGTCACCGACTTCCACCACCCGGTACACCTGCACCTGGACCATTTTCAGGTGCTGTCCCGCAACGGCGGCGATCGCGGGGCGTACGACGCGGGGTGGAAGGACACCGTCGACGTGCGCGCGTCCGAGGCGGTCGAGATCCTCACCCGGTTCACCGACTATCAGGGCGCGTTCCTGCTGCACTGCCACAACCTCGAACACGAGGACATGGCCATGATGGCCGACTTCATCACCACCTGACCACCGGCGCGCCGCTGTCGGGCACTCGACTTTGCCTGGAATCCGGCCGCGGGCCAGGATGGCGATGACGGCCGGACGGTCGCCGACCACCGAGGAGGAGCCCGTGCCCGACGACTTCATCATTGTTACGGGCGACATGATCCAGGTGACGATCTCGCCTCCGGCGATCGTGCCGCAGCTCATGGCGCCGGTACCGCTGGTCGGCACCAGCCAGAAGGTCTCGATCGGCGGCAAGCTGATCTGCCTCGAGGGCGACGAGCTGCCTCCCGCTCTCAAGGCGCCGATGCCCTACACCGCGCCGCCGTACGTCACCCCCGGCACCGGGACGCTGCAACTCACGCTGATGCCGACCAACAAGACGATCCAGACCGAG
This sequence comes from Rugosimonospora sp., assembly GCA_051986465.1. GTDB lineage: Bacteria > Actinomycetota > Actinomycetes > Mycobacteriales > Micromonosporaceae > DATEJJ01. The sequence goes on along the minus strand of JBPYFB010000327.1, from coordinate 2,923 downwards.
AACGGCAAGAAGATCCTGATCAAGGGCGCGACCTTCACCGCGAAGTTCAACGTCCAGACACCCGCGCAGATGCCGACGCCGACCGGGCCGGTACCGGATCCGGTGTCGGTCAAGCCGGGGACGGCGCAGTTCATCACGACCAATATGCAGGTGAAGGCCGGATGACGCGCCAGTAGGGTCGGGCGCGTGACCATCGATGCCGCTCGAGTTCTGCAGGCGTGGTCGCAGGCCGTCGGCTCGCCGGTCGTCACCGAGCTGACGCCCGGCAGGGTGTGGGCGGTGGCGACGCGGCGTGGACATCGCTTCGTCCTGAAGAAGGTCTCCACGTTCGACGCGCCCGATCCGGCGCGCCGGTTCACCGACGAGGCACGCATCCTGACCCACCTCCTCCAGCGGGGTGTTCCGGTCGCGGTTCCGGTGCTGTGCGACGACGGGCGGGCATTCACGACCGACGACGACGGTGCTCTGCACGCGGTGTTCCCCATGCTCCCCAGAGGCGGCCCGGACAACGGAGAGGTGCCGGATCCGGCCCTGTACCGGAATATCGGCGCCGCCGTCGCCCGGCTGCATGTCGCCCTCGCCGATTGCCCGTTCGACATCGAGTCCTGGAAGGTCGGACCCGAGATGCTCACGAGGGCATGGGAGACGGTGGAGGACCGGCTCCCGGCAGCCACGGTCACCGAACTGTCGGCTCGGGTACGGCCCCGATGGGATTCGATCGTCCGGGCGCTGTCCGCGACCCCGCAGCGCGTCCACGGGGACGTACACGGCGGGAACCTCCTCACCGAAGGCCGCGAGGTGACCGGCATCATCGACTGCGACCACCTGCCGATGGCTCCGCGCGGGTACGACCTGGGCTACTACCTGGCGTTCGCCGTGCACTGGTGGCTGGATGCCGGCCAGCCCTCGCGGCCGGTCGACGAGGCCGGGCACCTGCTGACCGGCTACCACGCCGTATCCGCCCTCACCCCGCGGGAGAACGACGACCTTCCGGCGCTGGCGCTGGTCACCGCGCTCGGGCTGTTCGACTACTTCGTACGGGAGCTCGAGCTGGTCGAGGAGAGCTGGCTGCGTACGGCGCGTTGGATCGACGACAACTTCGAGGCGCTCAGGCTCCCCGCGTCGGCACTGTCCACTGTGGAGGAGTGAGCCGCTCACTCGTGTACGACGACGTCGACGCGCCAGATGAGCGCCGCGGAGCCGCTGGTGTCGACGGACTGGGCGGCGAGGACGGCGCGGCCGGCGGCGGCGGCCCGGAAGCTGTCGCCGCCCAACGCCGTCAGCGGAGGGATGTTGACCGCTTGCCCGGGATTGGACGGCAGCGGCGAGGCGGCGCCCGGCGTCCAGGTGGACACGAAGACGCCACGGCTGGTGTCGTGCCTCATCGCGAGGACCACGGTGATGGTCTGCCCGACCGTGACGGTGACCGTACGCGGATCGCCCAGCCGACCGTCCGCGTCGGTGAGGACGATGCCGCCCCGCGTCGTCCGCGCGGGCGACGGACTGCCGGCCGGGCCGGCTCTGTGCGCGGGCGGGGGATTGCCGGGCGGCCCGGCGCTGTGCGCGGGCGAGCACGCCGCGAGCAGGCAGGCGAGGATGAACGTCAGGAGCCCTGTCGGTCCGGATGCCTTCTTCACGGGCATTGGACTCGCGGGCGCGGCCGTCGGTTCCGTGCCGGCCGCTATCGTCACACCGGTAGTTCCGGTTCTCACAGGGAGGGATGCCGATGGCCCCGGACGACTCGACACCAGCGGAGGACCGGGCGGTGATGGCGGCGTGGAACGTGGTGGGTCCGCTGATGGACCTGGTGACCCCGATGGCGCTTCGGGTCGCCGCGACGCTGCGGCTCGCCGATCACCTGCCCGACGACGGTACCGGCGAGGGTGTCGCCGCCGGCGACCTGGCCGAGCGTGTCGGTGCGGACCCGGATGCGCTGACCCGCATGCTGTGCCACCTGGTGCGGCACGGCGTGTTCACCGAGCCGCGTCCGGGGCACTTCGCCGTCAACCAGCCGGCCGCGTTGCTGCGCAGCGACCAGCCGGCCGCGCTGTGGCTGGATCTGGATGGTTTCGGCGGCCGGATGGACCTGGTGTTCACCGACCTGGCGCACACCGTACGCACCGGCGAGCCGGCCTGGGAACGGGTCTTCGGCCAGCCGTTCTGGGCCTACCTGGACGCCAACCCCGCGTTCAGCGCGTCGTTCGACGCGACCATGGCGGTCGACGCCGGTGCCGCCGCGGTGGCCGAGGGCTACGACTGGACGGCGGTGCGGCACGTGGCCGACATCGGCGGCGGGACCGGTTCGCTCATCGCCGAACTGCTGCGGCGCAAGCCGTGGCTGCGCGGCACCGTGGTCGACCTGCCGGAAACCGCGGCCCGCGCCCGGCAGCACCTGGCCGGGCTCGGCCTGGACGACCGGTGCGAGGTCGTCGACGGCAGCTTCTTCGATCCGCTGCCCACCGGCGCCGACGCCTACCTGCTCAGCCGCGTCATCCACGACTGGGACGACGCCTCGGCCACCGCGATCCTGCGCCATTGCGCGGAGGCGGGGGGCACCACCGGCCGGGTACTGATGATCGAAACCGCCGCCGACGACGACTCCGCGGCGTTCGCGGAGATGAACCTGCGGATGCTCGTGCTGACCGGTGGGCGCGAGCGCACCATCGACGACTACTCGGCCCTCGCCGCCGGCGCGGGACTGCGGGTCGTCGCGGTCCACGGCGCCACGGGACGTCGCGCGATCATCGAGTGCGTTCCCGCGTGACGGTCGACCCGGGCGTGCGGCTCAGCGGCCGGTCGTGCCGTCGAGCTGTTCCCGGATGATGTCCGCGTGCCCGGCGTGCCGGGCGGTCTCGCTCGTCATGTGGGCCATGAGCCACCGCAGCGTGAACCGGTTGCCGTCGATCGGGACGGCGAAGCGCGC
>JBPYFB010000326.1:0-14606 GCA_051986465.1 Rugosimonospora sp. | reverse complement strand
CTACTTCACACCCACCGCGTCGACCCCGTCGACGAACCAGTCCAGCCGCCGCGGCCTGGTCATCGCGGGCGTGGTGGTCGGGCTCGCCGTGCTGCTGGTCCTCACGACCTTGGGCACCTTAGCGCTGATGAACAAGCACAACACCCCGCCCAACAACTCGCCCAACGCCGCGACCAGCCAGCAGAACGGCGGCGGCGGCGCACCGCCGGCCACCACGACGAGCCCGACCCCGAAAATGGTCGACCTGCAGTGCAACGCCCTGCGGGGCCAGAGCGCTCAATCGGTAGAGGAACAGTTGCGGGCGCAGGGGTTCAACGTGGTCGAGGATCATCAGGCCGGCGGCAAGAAGGGGAAGGTAGCGGACGTAAGCCCGTGCCAGGCGGCGCCGAGATCCACGATCACGGTCTCCGTCTACGCGGGCAGGGGCGACTCGGGCGAATCGCCGGGCAACACCCCGCCGTCACTGGTCTGCGGGGTGATCGGTGCGCCGGTGCTATGCAGCCCCAGCCCGCAGGAGAGCCCGAAAGACACGCCGACCAGCAGCCCGCCCGCGGCGAACTGAGCAGGGGCTGGTATAGATGACGAACATCGATGACGAGGGACGACTGACGCGATGAGTGCGGGCCGCCTGCTCGGGGGCAGGTACCAGGTCGGCGAGCTGCTCGGCTACGGCGGGATGGCCGAGGTGCACCGCGGGCGCGACCTCCGGCTGGGCCGGGACGTTGCGATCAAGATGCTGCGCGCCGACCTCGCGCGCGACGACAACTTCCAGCTGCGCTTCAAGCGGGAGGCGCAGAACTCCGCCTCGCTGAACCACCCGGCGATCGTCGCCGTCTACGACACGGGCGAGGAGCTGGGGCCGAGCGGCGAGACGCTGCCCTACATCGTCATGGAGTTCGTCAACGGCCGTACCCTCAAAGAGGTTCTGGCCGCGGAGGGGCGGCTGATGCCGCGGCGCGCCCTGGAGATCACGGCGGACATCTGCGCGGCGCTCGAGTTCAGCCACCGGCACGGCATCATCCACCGGGACGTCAAGCCGGGCAACGTCATGCTCACCCAGACCGGCCAGGTCAAGGTGATGGACTTCGGTATCGCCCGCGCCCTGGCCAGCGGCGCTAGCACGATGACACAGACCAGCGCGGTCATCGGCACCGCACAATACCTGTCGCCGGAGCAGGCGCGCGGCGAGGCGGTCGACGCGCGCTCCGACGTGTACGCCACCGGGTGCGTGCTGTACGAGCTGCTCACCGGTCACCCGCCGTTCGTCGGCGACAACCCGGTGAGCGTTGCGTACCAGCACGTGCGGGAGGATCCGCTGCCGCCGAGCGAGTCCAATCGGGACGTACCGCCCGACGTCGACGCGGTCGTGCTCAAGGCGCTGGCGAAGAACCGGATGAACCGGTACCAGAGCGCCGGCGAGATGCGCGCCGACCTGCTGCGCGCCGCGGCCGGCCGGCAGGTGCTGGCGACCCCGGTGATGCGCGAGGCGGAGCGGACCATGCCGGTACCGCCGCCGCCTCGCGTGGCAGGGCCGTACAACACGGGGGTCGCGGCGCGGGTGGGCAACCCGCAGCGCCGCCGGGCCTCCACGTGGGCGCTGGCCGGTCTCGCCCTGCTCGGCGTGCTCGCCGTCATAGCCCTGGGCGCCGGCCTCTGGCTCGCCAAGCGCCAGCCGACGGTCGCGGTACCGCCACTGGTCGGCCTGTCGAAGGACCAGGCCGATCGGAGCCTGCAGGGCGTCAACCTGGGCGGCAGCCCACAGTCGGTGACCGGCTGCCAGAACACCGGCAAGGTGACGAACCAGAACCCGCCGGCGGGGCAGAAGGTACCGCAGCGCAGCTTCGTCACCTACCAGGTATGCGAGGGCCCGGGGACGGTACAGATTCCGGACCTGACCGGCCAGAAGGAGGCGGACGCGGCCGCGAAGCTGACGGCACTTGGGCTGAAGGTCGCGACCGATCACGTCGACAGCGACAAGCCGCAGGACACGGTGGTGAATACGAGTCCGGACAACGGCTCCACCGTCCAGCCCAACTCGACGGTCACCCTGCACCTGTCGTCCCACAACATGGGTAAGGTGCCGGATCTCTCCGGGCAGACCGCGAACGAGGCGCGGGCGACGCTGGCCAACGCCGGCTTCACCGCGAAGCCGAAGGTCGTTCCGGTAACGGCCACGGATCCGGCGCAGGTCGGACAGGTCACCGGGCAGGACCCGAGTGCGGGATCCGTCAAGAAGTTCGACACCGTTGTGAAGATCTTCGTCGGCACGGCCGCCCAGGGGCCCGCGTCGCCGACGCCGGCGCCCGCGTCCAGCGCGCCACCGTCGTCACCGCCGCCCGGCGGCTGAGCGCGGGTCGTTCAGGCGCGAACGCTTCAGGCCGCGAACGCGGAGCGGCGCCGGGCCTCGACCTCGTCGACGAGCTCCGGCGCCCGCTCCAGGGCCGCCGGGTACCCGCACATCGCGAGCCAGTTGGCGAGCATGAGGTGTCCGCCCTGGGTCAGTACCGACTCGGGGTGGAACTGCACGCCCTCGATCGGCAGCGAGCGGTGGCGCATCGCCATCACCACGCCCGACTCGGTGCGGCCGGTGACCTCGATCTCCGGCGGCAGCGTGGACTCCACTACGGCGAGCGAGTGGTAGCGGGTCGCGGTGAACGGCGAGGGCAGGCCGGCGAGTACCCCGTCGCCGCCGTGCCGCACCAGCGACGTCTTGCCGTGCAGCAGCTCGGGCGCGCGGGTGACGGTGGCACCGTACGCGGCACCGAACGCCTGATGGCCGAGGCACACCCCGAAGATCGGGACCTTGCCGCCGTACCTGGTGATCACGTCCATGCAGATACCGGCGCGCTGGGGTGTGCTCGGCCCGGGCGAGAGCAGGATGCCGGTCGGGTCGAGGCGCCCCACCTCGGCGACCGAGATCTCGTCGTTGCGCCGCACGTCGCAGTCGACGCCGAGCTGCCCGAGGTACTGCACCAGGTTGTAGACAAAGGAGTCGTAGTTGTCGATGACGAGTACGCGCACTGTGGGCACCGCTATCCGGTCGGGGAGGCTACGACGTTGTCGTTGTTCGGCTGGTTCGGCTGGTCCTGCTGGGTCGGGTTGGTCACCTGGCCGTCGTTGTTGAACGGCAGGTGCGGATCGACCGCGGGGAAGACCAGGAACCAGAGTAGGGCAGCGGCGGCGGCGGCGAGCAGGACCGAGCCGGCGATCCGGCCGGGCAGGCCGAAGGGCAGGTGACGCCAGATCCACCCGTACACGTCAGGTACCTCCGCCGAGTTGGGACGGGCGCTGGCTGTGCGGGTACGTCGCGACCATCTGCGCGTGCACAATAAGCCGCTGGTAGTTGTCCCACTTCGGGTTGCACGTCGTCAACGTCATGTCCTTCTGGGTCGGCTGGACCCCGGGTTGGTTGGGCACGGCGGCCACCACCTGGACGGCGTTCGGCGAGACGATGTGGGTCTGGAAGACCTGGTACACGTACCAGGTCGTGCGCGTCTCCATGATCAGGTAGTCGCCGTCCCGTACCTTGTCCAGGTCCCAGAACATGCCCGGCTCCCGGTGCCCGGCGACGGCGAAGTTGCCGACCTTCCCGGGCAGGGCGGTGCCCGGGTAGTGCCCGGGTGCGAACCGCAGGTCCTTGAGGTCGACACCCTCGACGACGACCAGGTGCAGGTTGAGCCTGGGGATGTAGAGCCGGCCGATCGCCCACCCGGGCGGCGGCGCTCCCGGCGCGGTGTCCGCCGAGGGTCCCACGGTCGGGTTGCCCCAGTCCTGGGAGAGCTGGTTGTTCAGGTCGTTCTGGTGGGCGTGGATCATCGCGCCCTTGCCCCAGATCTCGTACGCGGCGAGCAGCAGGACGACCACGCCGAACGTGAGCAGGAGCTCGCCGGCGGAGCGGGCGAAGAGCCGGACGACGTCGCCGCGCGTGCGCGACGGTACCGGCGCTGGGTCTGGATCCGGGTCTGCGTCGGACGCCGGGACGGCACTGTACGCGGCGACCTGCGTATCGTCGTCGGCCGCGGGCGTGACGGGTAGGTGCGTCGAGGGCAGGAAGATGGGCAGGATCCCGGTGCGCCCCGCATCCTCGCCCGCGACGTCGTCGTCGGGTACGTCACCGTCCGTTACGCGGGGCAGGACCGTGGTCTCGTCGTCCTCATTCGCGCGGTGGCGCGGTAGGTGCCGCTCGGTCATGACAACCGGGGTCGGTCAGCCGACCGGCTGGGCGTATTGCAGCGCCGTTGAGCCGTCGTAGCCGGGCACCGTGACATCGGCCCGATCCTCCACCTGGTAGCCCAGTCCGAAGGCGTTAGCGGCCTGGCGGAATGCCTGGACACCGTCGGACGCGTCGAGAGCGGCGTGCATACCCCGCCGGTCCCCGATCGCGGTGATCACGAACGGTGGCGAGTACACCCGCCCGTTGAGAAGGAGCGTGTTGCCAACGCAGCGTACCGCACTGGTGGAAATCACCCGTACCCCCATAATCGACATTGCCTCCGCGTGGCCGGCCCACAGCGCGTTGACGACTGCCTGGACGTCCTGCTGATGTACAACGAGTTCGTCGGCGGTTGCGCCGGCAGGGCGGCTGCCATCGGCGTGTCGCGGTGCGTCGTTGAGGCTGACGGTCAACGCCGGCCCGTGCACGGCGGTCAACCCGGCCGCCGGCCGGCTCTGGTCGGCCCGCCGCCCGGCCTGGGCGGTGTCGGCGTCGGCGCCGCCGACGGTCTGGGTCAGCGTGTCGACCTGCTTGCGCAGCGCCGCGTCCTGCGCCTCCTCCTGCGCGATCTGCGCCTTGCGGTCGGCGATGAGGCTGGTCAGTTGGGGGGTACGGTCATCGCGCAGCGCGGTGCCACGCGCCGTGGTCGCGCTGGTGGTGAAGAGCAGGCCGGCGATGAGAGCCACGATGGGTACCAGCACCGCCCAGCCGGTCGGGCGCCGCTGCGGGCGGGGTAGCAGCGCCAGGCCGGCACGGCGCAGCGCCTTGCCCCAGGACGCGCCACCCGACGTGTACTCCACCGGTCCCCTCCGTGCCGCGATTCGGACTACTCTTGCTTCCGGACATTATCCCGCCCGTACCCGGCTGGTCACCGCCTGGCTCGCAGGGGTACCGTTCACTGACGTTCCCCTCCCAGGAGAGCAGCCGTGCCCAAGTCCAAGGTCCGTACGAAGAAGGTGTACACCCCGCCCGTCGAGGTGTCGCCACGAGCCGCCATCGCGAGCCGGAAGAAGCCCAGCCCAACGTGGGTACCGGTGACCTCGCTGGTGCTGATCTTCGTCGGTATCGGCTGGCTCGTCACCTACTACCTCTCCGGCGGCCTGTACCCGATGGCCAGCTGGCGGTACTGGAACCTCGCGGTCGGCTTCGGCGCCATGGTCGCCTCGCTCGGCCTGCTCTCCCGCTGGCGCTGACCGGCACCCCCCAACCTCCCCCCTGCGGCACAGATCACGTTACTAGCCAGTAACTCGTCGCGTAAGCTTCGGGAATTGGCCGGGGGCAAACGGGAGGTTCGTAACGGATGGGACCGCTGCAGTGGATCGCTGCCCCGGTCGCGCTCGCCGTATCGGTCGTGGCGGTCGCCGTGTTCGCCCTCGCCGTACGGCGCATGGTGCGGGTGGTCCGGCTGGGCCAGCCGGCCCCGGATCGCTTCGAGCGCAAGGGCACCCGGCTGCGGGTGATGCTCACCGAGATCGCCGGACACACCCGCATGCTCAAGTGGGGGGTCGTCGGTACCGCCCACTGGTTCGTCATGGTCTCGTTCATCCTGCTCTCCTCGCTGGTCCTGGAGGCGTACTGGGAGGTCTTCAGCCCGAGCGGTGAGTTGCCCGTACTCGGGCACTGGTCGGTGTTCGGCCTGGCCACCGAGGTCTTCTCGGTGCTGGGGATACCGGCGATCCTGGTGCTGATGGCGATCCGGCTCGCCAACCGGCCGGCCCGTACCTCGACGCGCCCGTCCCGCTTCACCGGGTCGACCATGTGGCAGGCGTACTTCGTCGAGTGGGTGATCCTGCTCGTGCTCGCCTGCGGCCTGCTGATCCGGGGGTTCAAGGCGGCGAACGGGGAGCTTCGGTTCCCGACCTGGGCCGCGCCGGTCAGCCACGCGCTGGGCGCCGCGCTGCCGGCCAGCGGCGCGGCCGTCACCGCGATCGGTCTCGTGAAGATCATCATTTCGATGACCTGGTTGATCGTGGTCGCCTCGAACGTCACCATGGGCGTGGCATGGCACCGGTTCGCCGCGTTCTTCAACATCTTCTTCAAGCGCTCCGCCTCGGCAGGACCGGCGCTGGGCGCGCTGCGACCGATGATGAGCGGCGGCAAGCCGCTGGACTTCGAGGAGGCGGATCCCGAGAAGGACCAGTTCGGGGTCGCCACAATCGAGCAGTTCACGTGGAAGGGCCTGCTCGACTTCACCACCTGTACCGAGTGCGGCCGGTGCCAGTCGCAGTGCCCGGCCTGGAACACCGGCAAGCCGCTGTCGCCGAAGCTCCTCGTGCTCTCGCTGCGCGACCACGCGTACGCGAAGGCGCCGTACCTGATGAGCGGGGCGGAGCCCGACCACAGCAAGGTCGACGCGCTGGCGCTCGCGGAGGCGGCCCGGCCGCTGGTCGGCGGTGCGGCCGACGGCGGCGTCATCGACCCGGACGTGCTGTGGTCGTGCACCACCTGCGGCGCGTGCGTGGAGCAGTGCCCGGTGGACATCGAGCACGTGGATCACATCGTGGACATGCGCCGGTACCAGGTGCTCATCGAGTCGAACTTCCCGACCGAGGCCGGCGCGATGCTGCGCAACCTGGAGAGCAAGGGCAACCCGTGGGGCGCGCCGCCGGCCACCCGGGAGGACTGGACCCGCGGCTTGCCGTTCGAGGTGCCCCGGGCCTCCGACGGTGGGGATTTCGAGTACCTGTTCTGGGTGGGCTGCGCGGGCGCGTTCGAGGATCGCGCGAAGAAGACCACCCGGGCCGTCGCCACGCTGCTGCACGAGGCGGGCGTCTCCTTTGCCATCCTCGGCAACGGCGAGACCTGTACCGGCGACCCGGCGCGCCGCCTCGGCAACGAGTTCGTGTACCAGATGCTGGCGCAGCAGAACGTGGCGTCGCTCGGCGAGGTGGGCGCGAAGAAGATCGTCGCCACCTGCCCGCACTGCTTCAACACCCTCGCCAACGAGTACGGCCAGCTGGGCGGGGCGTACGAGGTGCTGCACCACACGCAGCTGCTCGCCTCGCTCGTCGAGGCGGGGCGCCTGGTACCGGTACAGCCGGTCGACGGTGGGCTGACCTATCACGATCCGTGCTACCTCGGCCGGCACAACCGGGTCTTCACGCCGCCGCGCGAGGTGCTCGGCAAGGCCGCCGCCGGTGGCGTCACCGAGATGCCCCGCAATTCGGAGCGCTCGTTCTGCTGCGGCGCGGGCGGCGCGCGGATGTGGATGGAAGAGCGGATCGGTAAGCGGATCAACACCGAGCGCGTCGAGGAGGCGGTCGCGACCGGTGCCGGTACCGTCGCCGTGGGTTGCCCGTTCTGCATGACCATGCTGTCGGACGGGATGAACACCACGGCACCGGGTAAGGCGGAGGTTGTCGATGTGGCGACCGTCCTGTTGCGATCGCTGACAAGCGAGCTTGCCTGATCAGGCACAATGGTGCCGGGGTGAATGAGAGATAGACGCCACGCTGCTGACCGCGTTGCCGTTGCTGGCGTTCGTGCTGCTTACCGCCGTGAACGCGTTCTTCGTCACGGCCGAGTTCTCGCTGGTCACGGTCGACCGCGCCGCCATCGACGCGCAGGCGCAGGCGGGCGACCGCAAGGCGCGCACGGTACGCAGGGCGCTGCGCCGGCTCTCCTTCGAGCTGTCCGGCGCGCAGCTGGGCATCACGATCGCGGCGCTGCTCACCGGGTACCTGGCCGAGCCCGCCCTGTCCCACCTGTTCGACCCGCTCACCGGGCACCGGGCCGGGCTGAGCCACTTCCTCGCGCTCGCGGTCGCCACGCTGTTCTCGATGCTGTTGGGGGAACTCGTACCAAAGAATGCCGCGCTGGCCCGCCCCATGCCGCTGGCCCGCGCCACGGCCGGGCCGCAGCAGATGTTCTCTCGGGTCTTCTCCTGGCTCATCCGGGGACTGAACGGAACCGCGAACTTTGTGGTGCGGCGCTTCGGCGTGGAGCCGCAGGAGGAGTTGGCCAGCGCCCGCTCCCCGGAGGAGCTGGGGTTGCTCGCGGCGATCTCCGCGAAGGCCGGGGCGCTGCCCGAGGACACGGCCCAGCTGTTGCAGCGGACCATCCGCTTCGGGGACAAGCGGGCGGCGGAGGCGATGACGCCACGCATCGACGTGATCGCGCTGCGCGCCGACACGACGGTGGTCGAGCTTCTTTCAACGGTACGGTCCACCGGGTACAGCCGGTTCCCCGTGTACGAGTCCACTGTGGACGTTGTCACCGGCGTGGTCAGCCTTACCCGCGCGCTGGGCGTACCCACCGTGCAAAGGTCGACCACCTCGGTGGCCGCCATCGCGCACGAGCCCGTCTATGTCCCGGAAAGCCTTGACCTGGACGGGGTTCTCGAGGCGCTGCACGCGGCCGGCGACGAGATCGCCATCGTGCTGGACGAGTACGGCGGCACCGACGGGGTGGTGACTCTCGAGGACCTCGCCGAGGAACTCGTCGGTGAGATCGCCGACGAGCACGACATCGAGCCGGCCGCCTACGAGATAACCGTTCCCGCCGGGCCGTCCGAGATGATGCTCGTCGACGGCGTGGTGCGCGAGGACGAACTGGCCGAGGTGACCGGTTTCCGGCTGCCCGAGGGTCCATATGAGACACTCGCCGGCTTCCTCATGGCGCGGCTGGGCCACATCCCGGTCGAGGGTGAGACGGTGACCGAGCATGGCTGGGAGTTCACCGTCGTCGAGGTCGACCGCAGGCGCATCGCCCAGGTACGCGTGACGCCACCGGAGCACGCCGATGGGTAACCTGCTCATCACCCTGGTACTCCTGCTGGGCAACGCGTTCTTCGTGGCCGGCGAGTTCTCGCTGATCGCCTCCCGCCGTACGGCCATCGAACCGCAGGCCAGTACCGGCTCGGCCCGGGCCCGGTTGGCGCTGCGCGCGATGGGTCAGATACCGCTGATGATCGCCGGCGCGCAGCTCGGCGTCACGGTCTGCTCGCTCGGGTTGGGCGCTGTCGCCGAGGCGGCGCTCGCCCACCTTCTGGTCCGGCCGTTCCACGCGATGGGAATGCCGGGGAGCGCCGCGCGCCCCGTCGCGATCGTGCTCGCGCTCATCGTCGTGGTGTTCGCGCACACCGTGCTCGGCGAGATGGTGCCGAAGAACCTCACCCTCGTCGGGCCGGAGCGCGCCGTGCTCTGGCTGGGCCCGCTGATGCTGTGGTTCTGCCTCGCCACCAAGCCGCTGCTGGTGACGATGCGCTGGCTGTCGCAGCAGACGCTGCGCATCTGGCGCATCGAGCCGGCCGACGCGGTGAAGACCGTCTACACCGCCGAGGAACTGGCCGGCCTGGTCGCCGAATCGCGCACCGAGGGCCTGCTCGACCAGGAGGAGCACGCCCGCATCACCGGCGCGCTGGCGCTACACGAGCGCACCGCCGCGGACGCGCTGCGACCATGGTCCTCGGTGACAACCGTGACCGAGGACATCTCGCCGGCCGCGCTGGAGGTGCTCGCCAACCGTACCGGCCGGTCGCGCTTTCCCGTGGTCGAGCGCGAATCCCGGCGGGTACGGGGTTTCATCCACATCAAGGACGTCATCGGCTTCCAAGGGCCGGACCGGCGGGCGCCCGTACCGCCGGATCTGGTACGGCAACTGCCGGTGATCCCGCCGGACCGTACGCTCGCCGAGGCGTTGCTCGCGATGCGCCGGGAACGCCGGCACATCGTGCTCGTCAGCGATGGGCGGGTACCGCTGGGCGTGCTCGCGCTCGACGATGTACTGCGGGCCGTGGTTGGCGTCTCACCCGATCGCACTGGAGCGCCGGGTACCTCGGCACACAGCGTCGCTCACTGAACGCGTAGCGAATTTGGCGGCACTCGCGGCTTGCCGCTTCGCATTCGTTATCCCTAATGTGAGGGACCGTGCTGCAACGATATCTGCGTCGCATGGTCGTGTTGGTCGCGGCATGCGCCGGGCTCGCCGTCGCGCTGCCCGCAACGAGCGCCATGGCCACGCCCTCGCCCGCGGAGATTGAGAAGCAGATCAATGATCTGTGGAATCAGTCCGAGATAACCATCGAGCAGTACAACGGGGTGCACGCCAAGCTCCTGGACAACCAGAAGAAGCTGGCCGACCTCAAGAAGCAGATGGACCCGCTACAACTGCAGGTACAACTGGCTTATACCCAGGTTGGTGCCATGTCCGCGCAGTTGTATATGCGCGGCCCCGCGTCGGGTATGAACGCGCTGCTGACCGCCGGAACCCCGGCGAACCTCGCCGACCAACTGACCACACTGGACCAACTGGCCAAGCGGCAGAAGGACGCCATCTCCTCGGTGCGCGACCGGGTCGCCGCCTTTGACGCGCAGCGCAAACCGCTGGACGCACTCGTCAACCAGCTCGCGCAGCAGGACGCCGACCTCGCCGCCAAGAAGAAGACCATCACCGCGCAACTCGCCACGCTGCAGAAGCTGCGCCAGCAGGCGTACGGCTCCAGCGGTGGCTCCGGCGGCGTACTCAAGCCGGTGCCGTGCCCGCAGCTCTACATCGGCGGCGCGGCCGGGAAGGCCGTCGCGTACGCGTGTGCGCACATCGGCGCCCCGTACAGTTGGGGCGCGGACGGGCCAAGCTCGTTCGACTGCTCCGGGCTCACCATGGCCGCCTGGGCCTCCGCCGGCGTTTCGCTCTACCACCAGGCCTCGGTGCAGAAGTCCGATTCCACCCGGATCAGCGCGTCCAGCGCGCGCCCCGGCGACCTCGTGTTCTTCGGCAGCCCCGCGCACCACGTCGGGATCTACATCGGCAATGGCTGGATGGTGCACGCGCCCACCACAGGCGACCACGTACGCGAGGCGAAGATCAGCAACTTCGGCGAAACTCCTTCGTACGGCAGACCGTAAGATCCCCTGTACGGCGCGAAGTAGTTGTGCTGTCAGCTTGCGTACAGATGCTGTGGTTCCCTAACGTTTATCGCGTCGCCGTCGGAAGTCGGTCACCCAGCCTGGGAGGCCCCGGTGGCACCGCCGAATCGTGCACCTGCGAACCGGGGACCCAAATCCCCACTGGGGTGAATCCGCGCACATCGCGGTAGGGGCTCTTCCCAGACCCGAACCCGTCAGCTAACCCGGTAGGCGGCCAGGGAAGAAGGGGTACCCTCCCGTGGGAGGATATGCCACACGCGTCTTTAGGACGCTTGTCCTGAGTGGGTTTGCCACATTCGGTCTCGTACTAGCGACAATGGGTAACGCCCATGCCACGCCGTCTCCGGCACAATTGGAGGCACAGATCGATACCGCGTGGAATCAGGTCGAACCCCTCATCGAGCAGTACAACGCGGTGCACGACCAGCTGGTGTCCGAGCAGGCCAAGGTGACCGAGCTCGAGAAGAAGATCGGCCCGCTCGCGGTAAAGGTCGATCTCGCCCGGGCCCGGGTCGGGGTCATCTCCGCCCGGATGTACATGCAGGGCCCCGGCTCCACGATCTCCGCACTCATGGCCTCCGGCAAAGTCAACACGTTCGTCGATCAGTTGACCACCTTGAATCAGTTCGCCGTAACCCAAACCGCGGCGGTCTCCGATGCCAAGGCGCTCAAGGATCAGTACGACAAGCAGAAGGCCCCGATCGACACGATGGTGGCGCAGCTGACCCAGAAGCAGGCCGCGCTGGCCGCCAAGCGGGACGCCATCAACAAGCAGATCTCCGACCTGAACAAGCTGCGTCTGGCCGCGTACGGGAGCACCGGCGGTACCGGCACCTACCGGCCGGCGCCCTGCCCGGCGAAGTACGACGGCAGCGCGGGCGCGCGGGCCGCGAGGTGGGCGTGCCAGCAGGCCGGCAAGCCGTACGAGTGGGGCAGCGCCGGACCGTCCACATTCGACTGTTCTGGCCTCACCCAGCAGGCGTGGCTGCACGGCGCCGGTGTGTCCCTGCCGCACAACGCGGCCGCACAGAAGTCCGCCACCGCCCGGGTCAGCTCCGCGAACCTGCGGATCGGCGACCTTGTCTTCTACTACAACGACGTCCACCACGTGGCGATATTCGTCGGCAATGGCTGGGTGATGTCGGCGCCCACGACCGGCGACCATGTGCGGATGAAACCCATCAACTCGTCGCCCATCAACAGCTACGGCCGGCCGAGCTGACCGGTCGGTGACGGTCACCGGGATCCCCAGGCGGGATCCCGGTGTGACCCTTTCTACCGGTGGCTAAACCGCCTTCTAGGGGTGGCTAAACCGTCAGCGGGTTGGCGACCTCGAGTTGCTCATGGTCGATGAGCCAGCGTACCGACTCCAGTACCGCGTCTTCTGGCTCGTATTGCGGGTTGTATCGCAGTAACGTGCGCGCCTTGTCGATGCTGAAGTAGTGGTCGCGGAGGAGATGGTCCCAGCTTTGCGCAGCGGCTTCAGCATCGGTGGTACGACGGAACTCCTCCCACGTCACTGAGCGCAGTACCGCGGTCTGCCCGAACCACGCCGCCGCGATCTGGGCGTAGCCGCGCACGTTCAGCGCGGAGGGCGCGACGACACTGAATGCCTCACCGGCGGCGGCCTCGCGGTGCACGACGGCGGCCTCGAAGGCTTGGGCCACATCGTCGGCGTGGACATGATGCATGAACTCGGCGCCGAGCCCGGGCATGTCGATCGGCTGTCCCGCCGAGAGCTTGTGCCAGACGGCTGCGTCAGTGTTGCCAAGGGGGCCGATCGGGTGCCAGCCGGGGCCGACGATGTGGCCGGGGTGTAGTGAGGTGGTGACCAGGCCGCCGGATCTGGTCTCGTCCTGCAGCATCTGGGCGATGGCGGCCTTTGCGATGCCGTACTCGCCGATGGGCGGCGCCCCGTTGTCTTCGGTGATCGGCACCTTCAGACTCGGACCGCACCGCCAGATGGAGCCGCAGTGCACCAGGTGCCCGGTCTGCCCGCGCAACCGCTCGACGAGCGCGGTCGCGGAGTCGAGGGTGAAGCAGATGAGGTCGATGACGACGTCGGGTTGCAGGTCGGCCACCCGGTTCGGGAAGGTGCCGTCGCGGTCCTCGGCGGCTCGATCGGCGGTCACCTGGCGCACGTGCTGCCAGGTGGGGTCGTCGATGTAGCTGGATCGCTGTCCGCGGCTGAGGTTCACTACGTCGTGACCGGCGCGGACCAGCCTGGGGATGAGGAACGTGCCGATGTGCCCGCTTCCACCGATGACAACGATCTTCATGAACTCAGGCTACGGCAGAGTTGGCCAGCCTGGCTGTTTGCTGAAGCTCCGCAGGCTGACTGCTGAACGGCTTGGTCTGGCTGTTGCTCGGTCGGGCGTCCAGACCTGCTCCAGGTGCTCGACGGCGGTGTTGCTTGAGGGGCTCGGCCTGGCTGCTCACGGCCGGTCGGGTTGACCCGTCGGCCATACTCGCCAGTTCTGGAACGACCGGCTCGGCGTCGGCCCGCGCTGGTCCTGGTAGCGCGAGCCGTACACCTCGGAGCCGTACGGGTGCTCGGCCGGCGAGGACAGCCGGAAGATGCACAGCTGGCCGATTTTCATGCCGGGCCACAATGTGATCGGCAGATTGGCCACATTGGACAGTTCGAGCGTCACATGTCCCGAGAAGCCCGCGTCGATCCAGCCCGCCGTGGAGTGGGTCAGCAGCCCGAGGCGGCCCAGGCTCGACTTGCCTTCCAGCCGCCCCGCCAGCTGGTTGCCGAGCGTGATCAGCTCGAGCGTCGAGGCGAGTACGAACTCCCCGGGGTGCAGGACGAACGGCTGCCCGTCGGCTACCTCGATGAGTGAGGTGAGCTCGTCCTGCTGGATCGACGGATCGATGTGGGTGTACAGGTGGTTGTTGAAGACCCGGAACCAGCGGTCCAGGCG
This sequence comes from Rugosimonospora sp., assembly GCA_051986465.1. Classification (GTDB taxonomy): domain Bacteria; phylum Actinomycetota; class Actinomycetes; order Mycobacteriales; family Micromonosporaceae; genus DATEJJ01. Next base: position 600 of record JBPYFB010000326.1, on the reverse strand, counting down.
TACGTCGATGCTGGATGGCTGGATCAGCGCCGGCTCGAACGGGTCGAGGCGGAGTTGCCCGCCCTTGAGCTCGGCGACCAGGTCGCGGTCAGACAGCAGCACCCCAGGAGAGTACCGTCCTTCCGGCCTAGTACATGTGTTCGATAGAGTTGAGGGGTGGCGTCGTGGTCGGAGTTCGCCGCGGCGGAGCCTCGACTCGCGTCCGCGATCCGGGACCTGGTGCACCAGTACGGGCCGGGCCTCGCGTACCTGGCGACGGTGCGCCAGGACGGTGGGCCGCGGATACACCCGGTGTCACCCGTGATCATGGAGGACGGGCTGTACTGCTTCGTGATGAACTCGCCGAAGCGAACCGACCTGGACCGCGACGGCCGGTACGCGCTGCACGCCTTCCCACCCGAGGACAGCAACGACGAGGCGTACCTCGCGGGTACCGCGCGCCAGGTCACGGACGCCGGCCGGGTCAGCCGGCTGGCGAGGGCGGTACGGGCGGAACCGAAGGCGGACTGGCGACTGTACGAGTTCAGCGTGGACGTCGCGATGGTGGCGCGACACCGGGAGCCGACGGTACCGGCCGGGTACGAGATCTGGCGCGACCCG
>JBPYFB010000325.1:0-8088 GCA_051986465.1 Rugosimonospora sp. | reverse complement strand
TGCAGGAAGGCGATCGCGTTGCTGCCGTACTCACTCGCCGAGGTCAGGACGCGTTCGCCCGGCCGGAAGGCGATGCCGTAGAACGCCAGGTCCCAGGCCCGCGTGGCGTTCTCGGTGATCGCGATCTCCTCGGGCGCGGCGCCGACCAGGCGGGCCACCGACCGGTACGCCCCGACGAGCCGGTCCATCGCCGCGTCCGCCGCTTCGTACCCGCCGCCGAGGGACTCGGCCTCCAGGTGGTCGCGCACCGCGTCGATCACCGGCCGCGGCGGGAGGGCGGCTCCGGCGTTGTTGAAGTGCGCGACCCTCGCGCATCCCGGCGTTTCAGCGCGGATCCGGGCGAGGTCCAGCATGTCGTACCTCCAGCCGATCGGGGCGGGGCGTGTCACCCCATGGTCGCGGACGAGCGACCGGCGTGAATTTCCCAGCGCCGGGATGAGGCGGACAAGCCCCCTGACATGGCATTCTGTGCGATCTACCCACTAGGTGGTGATCGGGATGCGGCGAACGTACCTGCCGGTCGTCGGAGCCGTGGCGACCGGCCTGGCGGTGCTCGCGGCGGCCTGCGGTGGCCACGGTGACGCCAAGATGCCGCCCTTCAGCATGAGTCCGCCCGCGTCGGCCGGCTCGCCGTCGGCCCGCGTCGAGGCGGCCAAGGAACCGATCATCCTGGCGTTCGCCGGCGACACGCACTTCTACGCCCAGCTCGCCGCGCGTCTCGCGAACCCGGGTACGGCGCTCGGGCCGACGATCCCGCTGCTGAAGCGCGCCGACTTCACGATGGTCAACCTGGAGACCGCGATCACGACGCGGGGCGTGAAGGAGCCGAAGAAGTTCAACTTCCGCGCCCCGGACAGCGCGTTCACCGCGCTCAAGGCCGCCGGGATCGACGTGGTCACCATGGCCAACAACCACGGCGTCGACTTCGGGCGCATCGGGCTCGCCGACTCCCTGGCGGCGATCAAGCGGTCGGGGTTCCCGGTCGTGGGCATCGGCCGGAACGCCGACGAGGCGTACCGGCCGTACTACGCGGACGTCAAGGGCACCCGCCTCGCGGTGATCGGCGCGACGCAGGTCCTCGACGACAACCTGATCGCGGGCTGGACCGCCACCGACCACCACGCCGGGCTCGCCTCGGCCAAGAACGCGCCACGCCTGATCAAAGCCGTACGCGAGGCGCGTGGGCAGGCGGACGCCGTGATCGTCTACCTGCACTGGGGGCAGGAGCTGCGGGCGTGTCCGCTGCCGCGGCAGAAGCACCTGGCGAACCAGCTCGTACGGGCGGGCGCGGACGTGATCGTCGGCGGGCACGCGCACGTACCGCTCGGCGGCGGGTACTTCCGCGGCCGATACATCGACTACGGCATGGGCAACTTCTTCTTCTACGCGGCCAGCGGCAAGACGGCCGAGTCCGGGGTCCTGGAGCTGAAGCTGAGCGGGCGCAAGGTGCTCAAGGCGGTGTGGCGGCCCGCGACGATCTCCGGCGGCGTGCCGCGGCTGCTCACCGGCGCCTCCCGCGTACAGGCCGTGGCGCACTGGAACTCCCTCCGGGCCTGTACGGGCCTCGACTCACGTCCCTGAGCGCGCGATCAGGTCGCGGTACCAGGTGTAGGAGGCCCTCGGCGTGCGCATCTGGGTCTCGTAGTCGACGTGGACGAGGCCGAACCTGGGCTCGTACCCCTCGTTCCACTCGAAGTTGTCCAGCAGCGACCAGACGTAGTAGCCGCGCACGTCGACGCCCGCCTCCCGCGCGGCGCGTACGGCGGCGACGTGCCGGGCCAGGTAGTCGATGCGCTGCGGGTCGTCGAGGGACTCGTCGTACGAGCAGCCGCTCTCGGTGATCTGGATCGGCGGGAGCGCCTCGGCGTACCTCTCCTTGAGGGTGAGCAGGAGTTCGCGGAGCGCCTCGGGGACGACCGGCCAGCCCATCCCCGTCACCGGCACCCCGGGCATCTCGGCCATCGCGAACGGCAGCGGGTCGTCCTCGGGCGGCACGGTCACGTTCATCGGGTTGTAGTAGTTGACGCCGAGGACGTCGATGGGCGCGGCGATGGCCGCGAGGTCGCCGTCGCGTACGTGGGGCAGGTCGCGGCCGAGGTCCGGGTAGGCGCCGCGGAGGATCGGGTCGGTGAACTGCCAGTTCAGTAGGTTGTCGAACGCTTCGGCCGCGCCCGCGTCGGCGGGGCTCACCGGCCGTGCGGGCATGAAGTGGTTCGCGATCCCGACCGCCCGCGCGCCCGCGCCGCGCAGCGCCGTCGTCGCGAGGCCGTGGCCGAGGAGCTGGTGGTGCGCGACCGGCAGCGCGTCGAGCATGAGCGCGCGGCCGGGCGCGTGGACGCCGAAGGCGTAGCCCCACGCCATGACGACCATCGGTTCGTTGAGGGTGAGCCACAGGGCGACGCGGTCGGAGAGGCGCTCGGCCACGATCGCGGCGTACTCCGCGAAGCGCGCGGCGGTGTCGCGGTTGAGCCAGCCGCCCCGGTCTTCGAGCGGCTGCGGGAGGTCCCAGTGGAAGAGCGTGACCGCGGCGGCGATGCCGCGGCTCGCCAGCCCGTCCACGAGCCGGTCGTAGAAGTCCAGGCCCTTGCCGTTGACGGTGCCGCTGCCCTCGGGCTGCACGCGTGGCCACGCGATGGAGAAGCGGTACGCCTTCGCGCCCAGGCCGGCGATCAGGTCGAGATCCTCCGGCCAGCGGTGATAGTGGTCGCAGGCGACGTCGCCGGTGTGCCCGTCGCGGACCTTGCCGGGTTCGCGGCAGAAGGTGTCCCAGACCGAGACGCCACGGCCGTCCTTCGTCGTCGCACCCTCGATCTGGTACGCCGCCGTGGCGACACCCCACTGGAAGTCACTCGGAAATCCCGGCCGCATCGCGATCTCCCAACGAATGTGAGGACGTTTCGGATCCTACGGGGCGGGCGAAGACTCTCAAAAGGCATGATGGTGGATGTGACAACGGATACTTCGGCATTGCGCCGCAGACCTGCCCAGCGGCGGAGTGCCGAGCGAGTGCAGCGGATGCTCGACGCGTGCGCGGAGATCCTGGACGAGTCGGGGTACGACGGCCTGTCCACGACGAAGGTCGCCCAACGTGCGGACGTCGCCATCGGCTCGGTGTACCAGTTCTTCCCCGACAAGCGGGCGATCGCGCAGCAGCTCGCGCTGCGCAACCTGGAGATGTTCGGCGACAGGGTCGCGCACGCCCTCGCCGAGGGCGACTTCGCGCACTGGTACGACGCGGTCGGCACGGTCATCGACATCTTCGTGGACATGCACCGTACGGTGGCGGGCTTTCGGGTGCTGCGCTTCGGCGACATCGCGGACGTGCGGCTGCTGGACGCGGGCGAGGAGAACAACGCGGTCGTCGCCGAACGCCTGCGGTCGCTGCTGGTCGAGGCGTTCTCGGTCCCGGACACCGCGGGCCTGGCCCGGGCGCTGAGCGTGGCCGTGGAGGCGGCGGACGCGGTGCTCAAGCTGGCCTTCCGAGACGTGCGCGACGGCGACCCCGAGCTGCTCGCCGAGGCCGAGCGCCTGATCACGGGCTATCTGGCGCGCCACTTCGAGTAACGCGACCCCGGCGGTCCGGCATGGCGCCGGTCGCGGGGCGGTCATGGTGCCCCCGGGGCGGCCGTGGTCACGGGGTGACCTCGAACCAGACGGTGCGGCCGTCTTCGTGGACGTAGGAGCCCCAGCGGCCCTCGCTCAGTAGGTCGATCATGCGGAGGCCGCGGCCGCTGCGCGCGTCGGGACCGAGGTCTTTCATTTCGGGGCTGTTGCGCTGCGAGCCCGCGTCGATGATCTCGATTCTTAAGGCGTTGCCGAGGGTGAGCACCAGGAGTGTGACCGTTCCGGGTTCGCCTTTTTCGTCCATACTGCCGGAATCGGAATGGCGGATCGAATTGGTGATCGCCTCGCACGCCATGAGGACGGCGTCGTCGGTGATCGTCGGGTGCTCCTCGTCGAGGAGTTTGCACAGCCAGCGCCGTGCGGGAGCCACCTCGGCCGGACGTGCCGCGATGTCCAGTGAGGCGAGAATGACGGCGGCCATCCCTATCCCTCTTTCCTGCCGCTGAACTGTCAGGGGGGTGTGCTTGAGTGAAGCAGCAAGGCAAGCGGATATGCAAGGCTTCGCAAGGATCGGCGATAAACGATCTCGAAATTGGTTGTGAGGCATTGCGAATCGAGGATTCCGAAGTCTTTCAATCTGAGGTCTTTCAAATCGAAACACTCGCTTTGAAAGAGTGAAAGGTGGCACCGATGACGGACGGACCGACCGGGTCGACGATCCCCCGCCGGCAGCTCGGGCGGCATCTGCGCGACCTGCGCAACCGGGCGGGGCTCACGGCCAGGGCCGCCGCGCAGGCGCTCGAATGGTCCGAGGCCAAGCTCTGGCGCATCGAGACCGGCCAGACGTCGTTACGCGGGCTCGACGTCGAGGCCATGTGCCGGATGTACGGCGCGCCGACGACGCTGGCCGAGCGCCTGACCGTCCTCGCCAGGGAGACGAAGGCCCGCGGCTGGTGGCAGTCCTACACCGACGTCATCCCGGAGGGCTTCGATCTCTACCTCGGCCTGGAGGACTCCGCGGCGCGGCTCTGCTCGTACGCCGCAGAACTCGTGCCGGGCATCCTGCGGACCGAGGACTACGCGCGCGCCGTGCTCGGGCCGGACCTCCGGAGCGAGGAGGAACTCGACCGGCGCGTACGGGCATGCGTCGCCCGTCAGGCGGTGCTGACGAGGCCCACGGCCGCGCCGAGCCTGCGCGTGGCGTTCGGCGAGGCGGTCCTGCGGCGTCCCGTCGGCGGCGGCCGGGTGATGGCCGGCCAGCTTGACCGCCTGCTGGAGGTGGCGCACTACCCCAACGTGGCGATCCGTGTGGTCCCGTTCGCGGCGGGACTGCACGCGGGCCTCCAGTGCGGCCCGTTCGTGATGATGCGCTTCCCGACGATCGGCGACGGCCGGGAGACGGAGCCGCCGATGGTCTACCGAGACGGCCTCACCGGACCGCTCTACCTGGACAAACCCCACGAGATCGCCGACTACGACGCCGCGTTCGCCGCGATCTGGACCGCGGCATGCGACGAGAAGGGGAGCGCTCGTCTCCTCCACGAGGCGTCGAGGGAACTGGTCCGGTGAGCGCTGTGGGCCGGCGCGGGGTGGTGGGGGCGGGGAAGGAGAGTGGCCGGCGGGCAGGAGAGCGGTCGCACGCAACACGCCCGCCGGGTCCCGCCTGCCGGGTCGTCGCGCTGGTCAGAGCCAGCCTTGGCGCTGGGCGGCCTGGACGGCCTCGATGCGGTTGCGGGCCGCCGTCTTGCGGATCGCCGACGACAGGTAGTTGCGCACCGTCCCCTCCGAAAGGTGCAGGCGCGCCGCGACGTCGCCGATCGTGGAGCCGTCGGCCGACGCGGCGAGTACGTCGCGTTCGCGCGGTGAGAGGGGGTTCGGGCCGGCGCTGAGGGCGGCGGCGGCCAGGGCCGGGTCGATCACGCGTTCGCCGGCCAGCACCCGCCGGATCGCGCCGGCCAGTTCCGCCGCCGGACTGTCCTTGACCAAGAACGCCGACGCGCCCGCCTCCATCGCGCGGCGCAGATAGCCCGGGCGGCCGAACGTCGTCACCATGACGACCCGGCAGTCCGGCAGCGCCGTGCGCAGTGCGGCGGCGGTCGCGATGCCGTCCTTGCCGGGCATCTCGATGTCCAGCAGGGCGACGTCCGGTCGCGTGCGTTCGGCGACGGCGAGGGCCTCCTCGCCGTTCGCGGCCTCGCCCACGACCTCGATGTCGTCTTCGAGGTTCAGCAGCGTGGCGAGCGCGCCGCGCACCATGCCCTGGTCCTCGGCGAGCAGCACGCGAATCACGGCAGCGACTCTAAGGCACGCGACGCCGCCGTCGTCAGGCCGATTCACCCGCCGGTTCGCCTGCCGGTTCGACCGCTGGCGCGCCCGCCGGCTCGCCTGCAGGTTCGTTCGTCGGTTCGCCTGCCGGTTCGCCTGCCGGTTCGCCCGTCGGTTCGCGCGGGGCGGGGGCCGCGAGCGGGGCGCGTACGCTCAGCCGGAAGCCGCCGTTCGCCCTCGGCCCGGCCTCGACCGTCCCACCGGACGCGGCGACGCGTTCGGCCAGCCCGCGCAGGCCGTTGCCCGCCGTGTCGGTGAGGTCCTCCGCGCCCGCGCCGTCGTCGACGATCTCCAAGAGCGCGTCGCCGCCCCGGCGCGACACGGCGATCGCGGCCGTACGCGCTCGGGAGTGGCGCACGATGTTCGTCACGCCCTCGCGTACGGCCCAGCCGAACAGCCCGTCGACCTGGTCGGGGAACGGCGTGCCCTCGGTCCGGGTGGTCAGCTCGATCTCGGCGGCGGCCAGCACGTTGCGGGCGTTCTGGAGCTCGTCGCCGAGGCCACGCTGGCGGTACCCCGAGATCGCCTCGCGTACGTCGGCGAGCGCCTGGCGGGCCACGGACCGGATGTCGTCCACCTCGGCCAGGCTCCGGGCCGGGTCGCGGTCGGCCAGGCGGGAGGCCACCTCGCTCTTGAGCACGATCAGCGAGAGCGTGTGCCCGAGCAGGTCGTGCAGGTCGCGTGCGATGCGGAGGCGCTCCTCGTTCGCGGCGAGGCGGGCGACCTCGCCTCGCGCCTCGCGGAGCTGGACCACCAGGATCCGGCTCGTGCGGAAGGCCAGCATCAGCATGCCGATGGTCAGCGTCTCGAACGTCAGCAGCGCGGTGCTCGTGCCGGGCGCGCGGAGGATGGCGCAGATGGCGAACGCCAGTACGGTCGCGGCCCCCACTCCGCGGCCCGCCCACTTCGGCGGGAGCGTCATCGCGTACGCCACCCCGAGGTAGACCGGGAGCCCGGCGCAGACGCCGCCGAGGACGAGCGGGTAGCCGATGCCGAGCAGCGTCGTGACGCCGAGCAAGATCCACGTATGCCGGGTGGTGACGCCGGCCCAGGGGTTGTTGGCGAGCACGAGCGCGATGTAGATCCCGGCGTACGACAGCAGGGCGGCGAGGTCGACGACGATCGTCTCGGTCGAGTGCCGGTGGGAGAACAGATCGGTGAGCGGCCACACGAACAGGTACACCAGACCGGCGGTGGTCCACAGCGCCCGCCGCACGCGGCTGAGGGTGAACGTCCGCTCGGCGTCGTACTCGCAGGTGTCCATCAGCGTCGAACCGTAGCGCGGCGGTAGGCGGCGACGGCCAGGGCACCCAGGACGGCGGTCCAGCCGGCGAGGATGAGCAGGTCCGAGGCCGACGGGGCGTGGCCGGCGACGACGCTCCAGCCGAGGTCGGCGAAGCGGTTCGAGGGCGACCAGTGCGCGATCGCCCGCATTGCCCGGGGCAGGATGCTCACCGACATCCACAGGCCGCCGAGGATCGACAGCGCGAAGTAGCAGGCGACGGTGAGGGGCTGGGCGGCGTCGGCGCCGACCAGCGACCCGATGAGGGTGCCGAGGGCGGCGAACGGGAGCGTGCCCACCCACATCAGCCCGGTCATCGCGGCCCACCGGCCCGGCGACAGGTGGACGTGCTGGGTGAGGGCGGCGGTCAGCCCGACCAGCACGATCGCCGGGAGCGCCAGGCACATCGAGGCGATCACCTTGGTGGCGATGACGGCCCAGGGACGCAGCGGGGTGACCCGGAGCTGGCTGAGCCAGCCGCTCTGGCGTTCGGCGGCGAGGCGGGCGCCGGTCGTGGTCAGCGCCGCGCCGATCGCGCCGAAGGAGGCCATGGAGACCAGCAGGTACGTCCGGGCGTCCAGGCCGGTGTCGGCGTCGGTGCCGCCGTTCTTGGTGAAGATGTTGGACCAGAGGAGGTAGAAGCCGACCGGGACGGCGACGGTGAAGAAGACGAAGCGGCGGTCCCGGGCCGTCCGGCGGATCTCGACGGCGAGGTAGCGAAGCATCGCGTGATCCCTCCTGGGGAAAGGGCGGTCAGCGGGCGGCGCGTTCGCCGTCGCCGGTGAGGGACAGGAAGGCGTCTTCGAGGTCGGCGCCACGGAGTTCGAGGCCGCGGACCTTGATGCCGGAGGCGTACAGGGCCTCGACGGTCTCGTCGGTGTCGGTCGTACGCAGTTGCGCGGTGCCGCCGCGAACCT
>JBPYFB010000324.1:0-3646 GCA_051986465.1 Rugosimonospora sp. | reverse complement strand
CGTGGGCCTGCGGGCGTACGCGCAGCGGGACCCGCTGGTCGAGTACCAGCGCGAAGGCTTCGACATGTTCAACCAGATGCTCGACGGCATCAAGGAAGAGGCGGTCGGCTTCCTGTTCAACCTCGAGGTACAGGTCGCGGAGCCGACGGCGCCCGGCGAGATCGAGGGTGCCGAGCAGGCGGTACCGCTGCCGTCATCGGAGAGTGCCTTCGAGATCAAGGCGAAGGGCCTTGGCGGTAGCCGAAACACCCCGCGTGCGCTCCAGTACTCGGCGCCGACGATCGACGGCGAGGCGGGCAGCGGCTCGGTCGAAATCGAGCAGGCACCCGCGCTCGGCATCGGCGGCGGCAACGGTGCCAACGGCGCGCGCGGTGGCAGTGGCGCGCGCGGCGGCTCGGGCGCACCGGGAGGCCGGCGGCCAACCGGTCCCGCCTCGGCGACCGCCACAGGTGCCCGCATGCCTGCCCCCGGCCAGGTCGTCGGCAGCGGGCCGTCCCGCAACGCGCCGTGCCCGTGCGGCTCGGGTCGCAAGTACAAGCGTTGCCACGGCGCCAACGAGGCGTGAGTTTCTGGCGCTCGCTTCGCTCGCGCGGGCCTGGGCCCTCAGACGCGACCTCTTCCCTCGCGCCCCCGAAACCCCGGACTTCGTCCGGCGGGGTCGCTCAGTCCAGAGGCCGCCGGGCCCAGGCCATAGTGCTGGCGCTCGCTTCCGGGGGCGTTTAGACCATTTCGAGGTGGCTGCAGAGCCAGACGCCGTGATGGCGCTCCAGTCGTAGCGCCATCGCCCACACCTGGTCGGCGCGGCCCAGTACCGCGGCGACCTCCGCGATGCCGTCGCGCGGCTCGCAGATCCGCAGGTGCCGCAGCAGCACCCGCCCGCCCGGCGCGAATCGACCCGTGGGTGCGGCTGGTGGCGGCGCGCTGTGCCGCGCGTTGCGGGTCAGTTCCTCGCTGACCCTGCCGTACGCGGGCGCGCTCGTCAGGATCCGCAGGTGGGCCAGTGGCCGGAAGCCGCCCAATACCTCCAGGCACAGCGCGAGGTAGCGGTGCGCGGCGAGCCGGGCCTCGCTGACTGGCGGGCGTACCGGCGAGCGGAAGGTCTGCCACCCCGCGTCGTCGGGCCAGGGCAGCGGCAGGGCTCGCGCCGGCCGAGCGGGCTGCCGCCGCGGTACGGACTGCCCCGCGTCGGCCTCGTCTTCGTACGGCGGCTCCAGGTCGGGCGCTGGCAGCAGCCGGATCAGCGGCGGTGTGCCGCGGGACATCTCGGGCGTGGTGCGCACGGCGAGCGCGCTGGTCATCCTGGGCCTCCCCTGATCTTCGCTAGCTCAATCCTTACGTTTGCCTTCGTTTGCCTCCACTACGTTGTAGTACCCTTCACCTGTCGCGTCAAGGGAGTGTGCACACGAAGTGGCCCCGCCAGTCGAAGACTGGCGGGGCCACGCGTCGGGTTGGCGGGCCGCTACTCGGGTGCCTCGTCGTCGCGGCCGGCCAGCGGGTTGCCCCGTACCCACTCCGCCGTTTCCGCGTACTTGCGCTCGATGTACTCTTCGAGCTTGGCGCGCTCGATGCGCCACTGGCCCCGGCCACCGACCTTGATCGCGGGAAGTTCCCCGCTGCGTACCATGTGATAGACCTGCGAGAGGCTCACCGACAGCTCCTCGGCGACATCGGACATCTGGAGAAAACGAGGGGCCATTGCTTCAGTTTGCCACCGATGGCATGCGGTTCGCCGCAGGCGCGGGTTAGGGGGTCGTCATGACCGAGGACGTCATACGCGTATACCTGCCCGCCACCCTGCCGCTACTGGCGCGGCTGCGCGATCGGGGTGAACTCCACCCGTACACGTCGGGCGGGCACGAGGTTGTCGCGCACGCGGTCACTCCCTCGCTCCGCGAGTGGTACGCCGAGGGCGACGACGAAGAGCTCGAGTACGTGGCGTTCACCCGAGCCGCGCAGGCTGCGCTACGCCTGCTGCGCCGGGACCGGGCGGCGCCCCGCCGGCGCGTCGTGGTCTCCGCCGACCTGCCCGTACGCGGGCTGGCAACGGTCGACCAGGAGCTGGGGTCGAGCTCGGTGCGGCTGGGTGCGCCGATACCGCTGGGCGCGGTCGCGGCGATCCACGTGGACGCGCCCGAGGCGGAGAGCGACGTGGCCGCCGCGGCGGATGTGGTGGAGGAGGCGGTCGCGGGCGACCCGGACGCCCAGTTCACCGTCGACGGCGCTGAGGATCACGAGCTGGCCTGGTACGACGTCTCCGAGCTCGATCACATCGTCCCCGACTGACCCAAATCGGGCCGTCAGCCGGGAAGGCTCACCGCGAGCGGCGGGGCAGGGTCCTGCCGAACGCGACCAGCGCGATGATCATCCCGGTGAACAGCACGATCAGCGCGTGGTTGATGCGCGACGAGCTGAAGTAGTCGACCGCCGTGTTGTCTGCCGGGCTGATCTGGCGGGCCAGGTGGAACAGCTGCGCGCCGCCGACCCGGGTGACCGCCTCGGCGACCAGGATCAGGATCCCGGGTGCCGCGCCGGCGCCCAGGTAAGCCAGGAAGCGCCGGTCGCCTGCGCGGCGGCGCAGGTGCAGGAATGCGATCAGTCCCGCGACCAGGCCACAGAGCAGGGACTGAGCCAGCGCGGCCCGGTTGGCCGCGGCGAGATGGGACTGGGCGGTGGCGCCGGGACCGAACAGGTCCACGATGCGGCCGGAGAAGACGTTGAGGATGACGCCCACCACGAAGGCGCCGAGCGTCGCCGCGACGCCGGCCGCCGTGATCTTCACGGGCGGGAACGCGGCCAGCGTGCCGCCGAGCGTGCAGGCGACGAGGGCCGACAGGGCGAGGATCAGGTCGGCGGAGCGGGTGCCGTAGCCGAGTATCACGACCGCGCCCACGAGCAGGCCGGCCGCGAGACCGGCGAGGGCGCCGGTGAGCCAGCGGGTCAGCCGCTTACCGTCGGGCCGGCGGGTCCCGCGCCAGGAGACGATGGCCACACCGCATGCCGCGCCGGCGAGGGTACTGGCGGCGATCACGTCGGGCAGCTGGTACGCGGCGACGATCAGCCGACCGAGCCCGCCGGTCGCGTCCTGGATGTTCGCGTGTGCCGACCAGAGCCTGGTGGCGAGCCAGGCGAACCCGAAGACGAGCAGCACGCCGGTACCGCTGTCGACCGGCAGCGTGCGTACCGGCGAAGCATGCTCCTGCTCCGCGGCCGGGGCGGGCTCCGGGATCGCCTCCTCGACGGCCTGCGCCGTGCTGGGCTTGGTCATCTCGTGTCCCCTTCGCTGATGCCGACTGTCAGCGTAGCGAGCGGTCGGGCATCGGTCCGGACGGAGGTGGTGGTGTGGGGTGGCGCCCACCACCAGGGCGCGCCGCGCTCACCGTGCAAGGATGGACACAGCAGTTGAGATCGTTAAGGAGAGCCTGATGGAAGCCGCTTTCGCCGTACCTGAGCCGCGTAACGAGGCGGTACGCGACTACGCTCCGGGCAGCTCCGAGCGGGAGAGCCTGAAGCGCCGCGTGGGCGACATGCTGGCGGCGCCGACGGACCTCACGATGACCGTCGACGGGCGGCAGCGGATGGCGGCGGGCGAGCCGATCGAGGTCGTCCAGCCGCACCGCCATGCGCATGTGCTCGGCACTACCCACAA